>CAZRPD010000094.1:0-19822 GCA_964601775.1 uncultured Caulobacter sp.
CGATCAGCAGCCGATCGAGCGCATTGGGGTTGGCCGCGGCCGAGACCGCGGCGGACTTGGCGAAGCCGGCGTCGCCATAGGCGCGCGCCGCCAGGGTGAACAGCGACGCGCCCTCCCCCGCCGCCCCGGCCGGATTGATCTCCTTGTGCGGGAAGCTGGTTTCGCGTCCGACATAGGGGGCCAAGAAGCTCATGGCCTTGCGCAGGCCCCGCCCGTCCTTGGTCTGATAGCCCCAGACGTCGACGCCGACGCAGCGACCCAGGTCCGCCAGGCCGACCAGCGGCTCCAGCGCGAAATAGCTGTAGTGCAGCGCGCGGGTGCGCTTCAGCTCTTCGGGCAGGCCGCCGTCGGGCGCGACCTGAGGCGCGATCCGCGTCTTACCGACCTTGGCGATGACCTTGCGGGCCAAGGCCTCGTCGCGCGCGAACTGGGCGAAGGTCGCCAGCTGATAGTCGTACCAGCTGCCGTGGTTATTCGTGGCCGCCCGTTCCTCGCGGCCCGTCGGGCTGGTTTGCATCCAACGGGCGTAGTCGGCGAACCAGCGCTCTAGACCGGCCTGATCGGCGGCCGACAACGTCCTGGACGGCGCCAACAGACCGACGCTCTCGACCACGCGCAGCAGGCGGAAGGTGTCCAGCACCCCTTCGGCGCGGCCGGGCGTCCTGCCGGGCACACCTTGGGCGAAGCGGGCGTTGGGGTTCATCCGCGTGGTCGGGTCCAGGAACCACACCCGCAGCAGTTGGGCCGCCTTGTCCGCATAACGGGCGTCATCGGTGAAGTAATAGGCCAGCGACAGCGCCTCGACCGCGCCGCTCATCGCCTCCAGCGAGGTGACATCGAAGGCCTTGGTGTTGCGCTCCGGATTGACTTGGCCGTCGCGCCGAACATAGGGCTCGCCGTTCGGCTTGGTCGGGTCGGGCCACCAGTAAGGCCCCATGCTGATATAGTCGTGCTTGTCACCGCTGGGCGGCGTGCGCAGCTTGTCGGTGACGGTGTAGACGGGACCGGTCAACGCCGCGTCGGCCCGCTTGATCAGCACTGTGTAGGCCGGCGTATCGGTGCGCTGGGCCTTGCTGGCCGCCAGCCATTCCGGCCGCCAGCGGAACGTCCGTCGCTCACCGAAGCTCGCCGCATAGCCCTGGGCCCCGACGCATTGCGGACCGGCGTCGGCGGCTTTGGCAGCTGGGGCGAGAGAGGCTACGGCCAGGACCGCAGCAAGCGCATAGCTCGCCTTGATCACTTCAGCTTTTCCATCTGGGTCGCGGCCATCAGGAACGCGCCGACGCCGTAGAGCTGGGTGTCGGTCGCAGCGACCTTGTCCGGCGCGACGCCGACCTGCTGCACCCAGCCCAGCTTGCCGTCAGGACCGACGGCGCGCTGCAGGGCGTCCCAGCCCTTCACTGTCGCCGGCTTGTAGGTCTTGGCGGGCAAGAGGCCGTTGTTGATCCCCCAGGCCAGGCCATAGACGAAGAAGCCTGTGCCGCTGGTCTCGGGGATGTCCTGCGGCTCCAGCAGCGAGACGGGCCAATAGCCTTGCGCGCCCTGCAGGGTGATCAGCTTGGCGGCCATGTCCTTGAACAGCGCCTCGTAGCGCGGACGGCTGGGATGATCGGCCGGCAGGGCCGACAGGATCCGCACCAGCCCGCCGAACACCCAGCCATTGCCGCGGCCCCAGAAGATCTTGCGGCCGCCGGCGTCGCGACGCTCGATGAAGCGGCTGTCGCGGAAATAGAGGTGCTCGACCGGGTCGTAGAGCGCGTCGGTGGTGACCCAGAACTCGCGGTCGGCGTGGTCCAGGTAGCGGCGATCACCGGTCGCCTTGGAGAGGCCCACCCAGGCGGCCGGGGCCATGAACAGGGCGTCGCTCCAGCACCAGCGGGCCTGGCAATAGGGATCGCCGCCTTCCGGCGGCTTGGGCCCGAAGTCCATCGATACGGTCGAGGGCGCGGCCAGCACGGCGTCGAAGCGCTGGGTGATCGGGGCCAGCTGCTTGCGGTCGCCCGCGCGCGCGGCCGTCCACAGCCAGACCTGGCCGGTGACGTCGGCGTCGGCATGGCGCGGCCGCCCGTCGAAGCCCCAACCCTCCTTGGCCCCGTGGGCCTGCAAGGCGGCGGCGTAGCGCGGATCCTTCGTGGCGTCGGCGAAGTCGGTCAGGCCGATATAGAAGGTCGCCTGGATCCAGTCGCGCGGGGCTTCGGTGTGATGGCGGAAGCTGCTGACGTAGTCAAAGCGGTCCATGTGGGCCAGCTGCCAGTCGGCGACCGGTCGGGCCACGGCCAGCGGCGAGACGGCGCGAGCGGCGGTTGGTGGCGCGGCCTGGGCGATCCCGAACGTCGCGGCCGAGGCCATGAGAATAAGCGCCAGGGCTGCGCCGCCGCTGCGTCGGTTCATCGAGACCTCCCAATTTTGCGCCTATGACTAGTCAGCGCCTCAATTTGGTCAAGCCATTTCGAGAGTTCGCCAAATTGGCCTGGCCATAATGCGCTTCCTCCGCTAACCAGACCGCAAGAACAGCGTTAGGGAGAGCGCCCATGGTCCGGTTCGAACTCGCCGCGGGGGTGTGCGCCGCCGCGATCCTGGCGGCCGCACCGGTCTCTGCCGCGCCCGCCAGCCAAGTCCAGCCGGCGAACTGGCCCAAGGCCGCCAGCCCCAAGGCGCTGACCGACGCCAAGACCGAGGCCTTCGTCGCCGATCTCCTGAAGCGGATGAGCGTCGAAGAGAAGGTCGGCCAGACCATCCAGGCCGACATCACCTACATCAAGCCCGAAGACCTGCTGACCTACCCGCTGGGCTCGCTGCTGGCCGGCGGCAGCTCGGGTCCGTTCGGCGACGAGCGCGGCGATGCGGCCAAGTGGCTGGAGGCGGTTCGCGGCTTCCGCCAGGCGGCGGCCCAGCGCCCGGGCGCGGGCGTGCCGCTGATGTTCGGCATCGACGCCGTGCATGGCCACAACAACCTCGTCGGGGCGACGCTGTTTCCGCACAATATCGGCCTGGGCGCGGCGCACGACCCCGACCTGATCCGCCGCATCGGCCGCGCCACCGCGCTGGAAGTGGCCGCCACGGGGGCCGACTGGACCTTCGGCCCGACCCTGGCCGTGCCGCGCGACGACCGTTGGGGCCGCACCTACGAGGGCTATGCCGAGAGCCCCGACATTGCCCGTCGCTATGCCGGCCCGATGACTGAGGGCCTGCAGGGCAAGCTGACGAGCGGACACCTAACGACCGGCCACATCGCCGGCTCGGCCAAGCACTTTCTCGCGGATGGCGGCACCGAGGCGGGCCTGGACCAGGGCGACTACAAGGGCGGCGAGCGCGAACTGATCGACGTCCACCTGTCGGGCTATCGCGAGGCCATCGACGCTGGCGTCCTGACCATCATGGCCTCGTTCTCCAGCTGGAACGGCGAGAAGCACACCGGCAACAAGAGCCTGCTGACGGATGTCCTGCGCGGCCCGCTGGGCTTCACCGGCTTCACGGTCGGCGACTGGAACGCCCACGGCCAGTTGCCGGGCTGCAGCAAGGAAAGCTGCGCCCTAGCCATGAACGCCGGCCTCGACATGTACATGGCCCCCGACAGCTGGAAGGGCCTGTACGAGAACACCCTGGCCCAGGTGAAGTCCGGCGAGATCCCGATGGCGCGCCTGGACGAGGCCGTGACCCGCATCCTGCGCGTCAAGGTCAAGACCGGCCTGTTCAAGGCCCAGCGCCCCGCCGCCGAGGCCGACTTCAAGGTCATCGCCTCGCCCGAGCACCGCGCCCTGGCGCGCGAGGCCGTTCGCAAGTCGCTGGTGCTGCTGAAGAACAACGGCGGCGTGCTGCCGCTGAAGCCGGGCGCGAAGATCCTGGTGGCGGGCGCGGCCGCCGACGACATCGGCCAGGCCTCGGGCGGCTGGACCATCTCGTGGCAGGGCACGGGCACGACCAATGCCGACTTCAAGCAGGGCCAGTCGATCTGGGCGGGCCTGCGCGACGCGGCGACCACCGCCGGTGGCTCAGCCGTCCTTAGCCCCGATGGGGTCTATACCGACAAGCCCGACGTCGCCGTCGTGGTGTTCGGCGAGACGCCCTATGCCGAGTTCCAGGGCGACATCGACAATCTGGACTTCGTCCCGGAACAGCCGCTGACCCTGCTCCGCGCGCTGAAGGCCAAAGGCGTCCCGACGGTGGCGGTGTTCCTGTCAGGTCGGCCGCTGTGGACCAATCCCGAGATCAACGCCGCCAACGCCTTCGTGGCCGCCTGGCTGCCGGGGACCGAAGGCGGCGGCGTCGCCGACGTGCTGGTCGCCGGAAAGGACGGCAAGCCGCGCTACGACTTCACCGGTAAGCTGTCGTTCTCCTGGCCCAAGACCGCCGTCCAAGGACCGCTGAACATCGGCCAGGCCGGTTACGACCCGCAGTTCGCCTATGGCTATGGCCTCTCCTACAAGCAGCCGGCGCAGGTCGCTCAGTTGACCGAGGTCTCCGGCGTGCTGGCCGGCGGCGTCGAGCGGTTCCTGGCCGACGGCCGGATCATCCCGCCCTGGTCGCTGAGCCTGAAGGACGCCAGCGGCACGGTCCGCGCCGGCCAGTCGCGCCAGGCGGCCACGCCGAGCGGCGGTTCACGCTACGCCGTGGTCGACGGCTCGGCCCAGGAGTCCGGACGCTTGCTGGTGTTCGCCGGCTCGGGTCAGGTGTCTCTGTCCGGCAAGGCCGTCAGCCTGACGGCGCAGGCCCAGCAAGGGCTGGCGCTGCGCGTTCGCTATCGTCTCGACGCGCCCGCAGCGAACGCGGCGACCTTCGGCCTGGGCGGCGGAGCGGTCGACCTTCCCCTCAAGGAGGTCGGCGCCTGGAAGACGACCGAGGTCGCCCTCACCTGCCTGGCCAAGGCCGGCGCGGACCTCAACACCGTCGGCGAACCGTTCAAGCTGACCACGACCGGCCCGCTGTCACTGACGCTGGAGGACATCCGCCTGGCCCCCGCCCAGCAGCCTCCCGGCTGCTAGCGGCCGGGGTCGAAGTCGGGCTTCTGGGACGTCACATAGGCGTCCCACTCGGCAGCGGTGTGGAAGTCCAGGCCTTTGTCCCACGCCGCGCCCATGTAGTAGACGAACGGCTTGCCGGCCTCGACCTTGATCAGGACCAGGTAGTTGTCGAAGTCCTGGCGCACCTCGACCACCGACGCCGGATCAACCATCAGGGCGATGGCCATGGAGCCCTTGGTCGGATCGGCCGGCTCCCAGAAGGTGACACGGCCGGGTGCCAGGTCCTTGCGGAACACGCCCGAGCCGCTGACCCGCTTGCGCTTGGAAATGCCGATGCCGACCACCAGCGGCCCCGGCTTGTCCGAACTGATCGTCGAGACCATGCGCGTGAAGTTGGTACCCAGCGGCAGGGTGAAGGTTCGCGTCTCCCAGACCTTGCGGTCGACATCGACCGGCCAGGGCGCGTAGTCGACGCTGAACTTGGCCACGTCCGGACCGTTCTGGATCACCTTCCAGTCGGCCCAGTTGCGCGAAGTCCACAGCTTGTTGTCGGCCCACACGCCCAAGCCCCCGGAGCCTCGACCGGTCCCCACATCGTAGAAGTCGAGCCCCTCGCCGTGGTTAGCGTGCTGGTCGCCGGTGCGCAGCTGCCGGTCCATGTAGGGCCAGCGCTGGCTCTTGCCCCAGGCGTCGATGCCTGAGGTCGAGGGCGGCTCATTCTTTTCCAGGTCGCGGCTGTAGATCCGGTGAGCGGTGCGGTCGTTTTCCCAGAGGATGTCGTTGAAGCGGTACGGGGCGATAACGACCGTGGCGCGCGGCTTCTGCCCCTCGGCGTCGGGCTTGGCCAGGGCTTGCGTCTCGGGCGCGGCCGCCAGACCGGCTGCGAAGGCCAGGATCGCCAGCATCATGTTTTCTCCAAGGTGTCGCCCTTGGTTATCACACCCGGAAAACTGGCCTAGCCACTTTGTAAGTTGCGGACGAGCCGTGGGGATGGACTATGCGCGCCATGCTTTGGCGCCTCGCGATCACCGCCACCCTTCTCGCTTCGTCCGTCAGCGCGGCGGAGCTGAGACTGGCGTTTCCGGGGCTGAGAGCCGGCGGACAGGTCAACTACGCGGTCTATGCCGACGACGCCGCCTGGACCCGACGCCAGGGGCCGGTGAAGGCCGGTTCGGCGGCGATCGGGGCCGAGGTCGTGCTGCAGCTGCCGCCAGGGACCTACGCCATCATGGCCTATCATGACCGCGATGCGAACCTGGCGCTGAACACCCTGCCCATCGGCCTCCCGACCGAGCCCTACGGCTTTTCCAACGACAGCCGCGGACGGTTCGGCCCGCCCAGCTGGAGCGCGGCGCGGTTCACGCTGGGCGACGGCGGCGCGCGGCAGGCGATCCGGCTACGCTAGGCCAGAGGCGCGGTCTTGAGGGCGGCCAGATCGGCGCTGCCGGTGCAGAAGCAGGCGATCCGCAGCTGCTGGGCCATGATCTCGAAATGGTCGATCACCGCCTCCGTCGAGGTCATGGCCGCCGCCAGCACCGGACCGGCCTGGCCGACGATGTCTGCGCCCAGCCGGATGGCCTTGGCGGCGTCCAGACCATCGCGCACCCCGCCCGAGCCGATCAGCGGCAGGTCCGGACAGGCGGCGCGCACCGCTTGCAACGCGTCCGGCGTCGGCGCGCCCCAGCCGACGAACGGCGCAGCGATCAGGCGGTCGCGGGTCGAGGTGGCGCGCTCGGCCTCGATGGCCGACCACGAGGTGCCGCCGCGCCCCGCGCCGTCGATCGCGGCGACGCCGGCAGACCGCAGGCGCTGAGCGACCGGCGCCGAGATCCCCGCCCCCACCTCCTTGACGACGATCGGCGCAGGCGTGCGAGCGGCCAGCAGCTCGATCGCCCCCAGCACGCCGCGCCAGTCGCGGTCGCCGCCGGGCTGCAGGGCCTCTTGCAAGGGATTGAGGTGGATGATCAGGGCGTCGGCCTGGATCATCTCGATCGCCCGCCGCGCCTCGTCCACGCCGTAGCCCAGAACGAGCTGCGCCGCGCCCAGATTGCCCAGCAGCCGAGCCTTGGGCGCATGCCGGCGCAGTTCGGGACCGATGCCGGCAGCCCCCGCGCCCTCAAGCGCCACCCGCTGAGAGCCGACGGCCATGGGAATGTTCAGCGCTTCGGCGGCCTGGGCCAGACGCTGGTTGATGGCCTCGCCCCGCTGCGGACCGCCGGTCATGGCGCTGATCAGGAACGGCAGGTCCAGGGTCCAGCCCAGAAACGTCGTGCGCAGGTCGATCGCGTCCAGCGCCACCTCGGGCAAGGCGCAATGCTGGAAGGCGTAGCGGTCGAACGGATTGTCCTGATCCGCCCGCCGCTGCTGGGCCAGCGCCAGGTCCAGATGCTCGTCCTTGCGCCGTACGATCGCCCCGTCGTCGCTCACGATGCGCCTCTCCGTTGGAACCTACGCCGTAGAAACGCCGTTTGTCGAAATGCGTGCCATGCTGATTTCGGCGGGGCGGTCTCTGGGAGGAGCCGATGATCACTTCCGTGCACGGCGCGCGGCTGAAGGCCCTCCGCGTTCAGATAGACGAGGCCCTGGCCAACCTGGCTCCGCCACAGGACACCAACGACCGCGTCGCCGCCGCCATGCGCTACGCCCTGATCTCGCCGGGCAAGCGCATCCGTCCGCTGCTGACCCTGATCACCGCCGCCCAGCTGGGCCGCTCCACCGCCGAGGCCATGCCGGCCGCCTGCGCGCTCGAGCTGGTTCACGCCGCCTCGCTGGTGCTGGACGACCTGCCCTGCATGGACGACGCCGACGAGCGCCGCGGCCGCCCCACCACCCACCGCCGCTTCGGCGAGGATGTCGCGGTGCTGGCCGGGGTCGGCCTGCTGAACGAGGCCTACGCCCTGATCGGCGGCGCTCATCACGTGCCGGCGGACGCGCGCTGCGAGATGGTCTCCCTGCTGTCGCGCACCGTCGGCCCCGGCGGCCTGATCGGCGGACAGGACCGCGACCTGATGGGCTGCGAGGCCGGCTCGCTGGACGATCTGCGCGACATGCACCAGGCCAAGACCGGGGTGCTGTTCGTGGCCGCCGTCGAGATGGGCGCCCTGGTGGCCGGAGCGGGGGCCGACGCCCGCGAGGCCCTGCGCCAGTGCGCCTGCGAACTGGGCCTGGCCTTCCAGGCGCTGGACGACCTGCAGGACGAGGCCGAGCTGGAAGGCCCCCGCCCCGGCAGCAACCTGCTCTCCATGCTGGGCAAGCAGGGCGCGCGCGACGAGGCGGCCAACCGTATGGAGCGTGCTCGCCAGGCCCTGATGAGCGGCCCGCCGCAGCTGGCGGCCATGGGCGGCTATCTGGACCTTCTGGTTTCGCCGCTGGCGGCCTAAGCTCTCTGGATGCGAAACCTGCTGGTCAATGGCGCCGTGTTCCTCGGCGCGCTGGTCGCCATGGAGGGCGTGGCCTGGGCCACGCACCGCTACCTGATGCACGGTCCGATGTGGATCTGGCACCAGTCGCACCATGAGCCCCGCATGGGCGTCTTCGAGAAGAACGACCTGTTCGCCGTGGTCTTCGCCGGGATCGCCATCGGCCTGTTCGCGGCCGGGGCGCTGACCGGGATCGGCGCGCTGACCGCCGCCGCGGCGGGGATCACCGGCTATGGCGTGCTCTACGCCCTGGTGCACGACGGCCTGGTACACCGGCGCTTCCCACTGCCGGTCAAGCCTGAGCGGGGCTACCTCTATCGACTGGTCCAGGCCCATCACCTGCACCACCTGACCCACGGCAAGGACGAGGGCGTGTCGTTCGGCTTCCTGTGGCCGATGGACCCGCAGAAGCTGGCCCAAAGGCTGAAAGACCAGCGCGCCCTTTAGAGCCGCGACCACAGGTCAGGGCGCGGCGGGGCCGGCCACAGCCTCTCGACCCGGCTCCACAGCGCGTCGCCCGTACCCAGCACGAACAGCCAGGCCTTCATCGGGCTGCTCACGCGACTGCGGCTGGCCAGGGCCTGGGGGCCGCGCTGCAGGATTCGCCGCCCGATCTGCCGATAGATCCGCCGCGCCGCCGCCACGGCCAGGGCGCCGCGAAACGGCAGGTCGCGCAGGCCTTCACGGGCGCTGTCGTAATAGGCTTCGGCCAGCGCCAGTTGCTGGCGCACCACCGCGAAGACCGCATCGTCGGACGCCGAGAGCGCGACCGCCGGCAAGTACACGCGGCCGTTCAGCGCATCCTCGCGCACGTCGCGGCAGATGTTGGTCAGCTGGAACGCCAGGCCCAGGTCCTGGGCGCGCCGCCAGACGGCCGGGTCGCGGGCCCCCATGAGCGTGGCCATCATCACCCCGACCACCCCGGCCACGCCCCAGCAGTAGCGCAGCGTGTCTTCTTGGGTCTCGAAGGCGGTCGGCGCAACGTCCATCGCAAAGCCGTCCAGCAACTCGCGCGGCCATCGGGGATCCAGGTCGTGCTTGAGCGCCACCCGCTGCAGCCCCTGGAACGCGGGGTTGTCGAACGGCTCGCCGGCCAGGGCCTGGTCGGTCAGCGACCGCAGCCGCGTCAGGCGACGGGCCTGGTCTTCCGGGGCTGGCGAAACGCCCTGCCCGCCATGGTCCTGGCCGTCGATCTCGTCGTCGCAGTGCCGGCACCAGGCATAGAGCTGCCAGACGTCCTCGCGCAGGGCCGGATCGAACAGGCGAGCGGCGGCCGCGAAGCTGCTGGAGCCCTTCTCGATCGACGCCTGGCCGTGCTGAACGACGGCGTCCATCAGGCCGCGAGATCCTCGGCGATCACCCCGGCCGTCGCCTTGGCCGAGCCGACCACGCCTGGCACCCCCGCCCCCGGATGGGTCCCGGCCCCGACGAAGTAGAGGTTGCGCAGGACCGCGTCCCGGTTGTGGACCCGGAAATAGGCGCTCTGGCTGAGGATCGGCTCCAGCGAGAAGGCCGCGCCCAGGTGGGCGTTCAGCTGGGTCTTGAAGTCGTCGGGCGTGAAGATCTTCATCGTCTTCAGCTTGTCGCGCAGGCCAGGGATCGCGCGCCGCTCGACGGCCTCCAGGATCTTCTCGGCGTAGCGCGGCCCCTCGACGCTCCAGTCGATCGGCTGTTTGAGGTTGGGTACGGGCACCAGCGCGTAGTGGGTCGAGCAGCCGTCCGGCGCCAAGCTCTCGTCGGTGACGCTGGGCGAATGCAGATAGATCGAGAAGTCGTCCCGCAACGGCTTGGCCCCGCAGATGGCGTCGACCAGGGCCTTGTACTCGGGTCCAAACAGGATGGTGTGGTGGCGCAGGTGGTCGTTGCGGCCCTCAAGACCGAAATAGACCACGAACAGCGACATGCTGAACCGGCGGCGCGCCAGGCTCTTGCGCATGCGTTCGCCGCGCGGCTCGTCCTTCAGAAGCTGGGCATAGGTGTGCATGACGTCGGCGTTGCTGACCACGAGGTCAGCCTCCAGCGCTTCGCCACCCTTCAGGCGCACGCCGGTAACCCGGTCGCCGGCCGTCAGGATGCGCTCGACCGGCGCTTCAACACGCAAAGTGCCGCCCATGTCACGGAACAGCCTCGCCAAGCCCTCAACCAGCGCGCCGGTGCCGCCGCGCGGGAACCACACGCCCCACCGCCGCTCAAGCGCGTGGATCAGAGCGTAGATCGACGAGCTGGCGAACGGATTGCCGCCGACCAGCAGGGTGTGGAACGACAGCGCCTGGCGCAGGTGCGGATCCTTGACGAACTTGGCGACCATGGCGTGGACGCTGCGCCAGGCCTGCAGTTGCATCAGCCGGGGCGCGGCCTTCAGCATCGAGCCGGGATCCAGGAACGCCACGTGGCCGAGCTTGAGATAGCCCTCCTCGAACACCTGCTGCGAATAGGCCAGGAACCGGCGGTAGCCCTCGACATCGGCCGGGTTCAGCGCCTGGATCTGGCGGTCCAGCTCAGCCTGGTCGTTGACGTAGTCGAAGACCACGCCGTCCTCCCACAGCAGGCGATAGAACGGCTCGACCGGCAGCATCTCGACATAGTCCGACAGCTTGCGGCCCGACAGCGCGAACAGCTCCTCCAGGCTGGAGGGATCGGTGATCACCGTCGGTCCGGCGTCGAAGGTGAAGCCGTCCTGCTGATAGACATAGGCTCGGCCGCCGGGCCGCGCGCGGGCCTCCAGCAGCGTGGTCTGCACGCCCATGGCCTGCAGACGGATCGCGGCGGCCAGCCCGCCGAAGCCCGAACCGATGACGATAGCGCTATGCGTTGGCATGAAAACCTTTCGGGGCCGGCGGCGCGGCCTTGATCGCCCGCAGGATGGGCACGGGCGGACGGCCGGCCAGGATTCGGGCCTTGTCGGCCAGGGTCGTACGGCCGGCGTAGAAGCGTTCGATCAGCGGCCGCGGCAGGGCATAGAACCGCTGCAGCACGCGATAGCGCTGGCCCGGCGCGGCGGCGCGGAACAGCATGCGGTTCAGCAGCCGGTAGAAGCCCCGCTCACGCCATAGCCGGATCGAGCGCTCGCGCACCTTGGCGGCCAGGGCTTTCGAACCCAGGTCCAGGCTCTCGCCGACCAGCCGCGCCACCGCCACGCCGTCGGGCAGCGAATAGCCGGTGGTGGGATGGAAGAACGCGCCGCGCAGACCGACCTGGGCGACGGCGCCGTCGACCTCGGCCCAGTAGGCGTCGATGTCGCCGTCCAGCGCGATCGGCAGCACGCCGTGCTCGCGGCGGACGACGTCCGAGACCGCCCAGCCGCGCGCCGCCGCGTAACGCAGGGCCGCCGCCTCGAGGACCGCCAGGTCCAGCGCCGCGCCGTCGGCATAGCGGGTGTCCTCGACCAGCAGGCGGGTGTCGCCCAGCGGCAGGACATATAGAAACCGATAGTCCTCGCCCTGGTCGACGGCGGCGTCCATGACGATCGGACCGTCCAGGCCATGCGGACGCTCCAGCGCCAGCTCCACGCCGAGAAACTTCTGGAAGGCCAGGTCCAGCGCCTTGCTGGGCCGCGCGCCTCGACCGTCGATGATCAAAGGCGCGGTCAGGGTGTCGCCGCCCTCCAGCACGACCTCGCGCGCCGTGACGCTGGCGGCGGCGTCGCGGCGCAGCGTCAGGCCGGGCAGGTCGGACAGACGCGCCGCCAGCCGCTCGCCGGTCAGGCAGCCATACGACGTCTCCAGACGCCGGTTCAGCTTGGGAAACACCACATCATAGGCGGGCCAGGATCGCGCCAGCAGCGGCTGCAGGGCGGTCCAGCCGTCGGGTTCGACATCGGTCTGGAAGACGCACCAGGTGTGGCCGGCGGCCGCCTCCAGCCCGGTGGGATCGACCATAATCACCGCCAGGTCGGGACGGCGACGGGCGATCTCCAGCGCGATAAGGCCATTGGCCAGGCCCGCGCCGACCAGCAGCACGTCGCAGTCCGGCCCTCCGTCGAACATCCTCGCCTCCCGCGCACGGGAACCTTAGCGCCAGGCGGCCCGAATGGTTCCGCTTGGCCCGATGCGAGTCGGTCGCAAAAATACCTGTCCTTGCGCCTCGACAATCCCTGCGCCGCGCGAATCCGGGAGCCTCCCCTTCCCCTTAGTCGAGCCGGAGTCCCGTCATGACCTTCGAAACCGCCCTGGCCGCGGAAATCTGGGCGTCGAAGTACCGCTTCCACCCCGCCGACGGCGGCGGCGACGCCACCGTGCAGGACACCTGGGCCCGCGTCGCCGACGCCGTCGCCCAGACCGAGGATCCCGAGCATCGCGGCGCCTGGCGCGTGCGCTTCCTGGAGGCGTTGGAGGGCTTCCAGTTCATTCCCGCCGGCCGGATCCTGGCCGGGGCCGGCACCGCGCGCTCGGTGACCCTGTTCAACTGCTTCGTCATGGGGACCTTGCCCGACGACCTGAACGGCATCTTCGAGCATCTGCGCGAGGCCGCCGTGACCATGCAGCAGGGCGGCGGCGTGGGCATGGACTTCTCGACCATCCGCCCGGCCGGGGCGCCGGTGCGCGGGGTCGGCGCCGACGCCTCGGGGCCCCTGAGCTTCATGGACGTCTGGGACTCGATGTGCCGCACCATCCTGTCGGCCGGCCAGCGGCGCGGCGCGATGATGGGCTGCCTGCGCATCGACCACCCCGACATCGAGGCCTTCATCGACGCCAAGCGCACCGCCACGCGGCTGCGCAACTTCAACCTCTCGGTCTTGGTCACCGACGCCTTCCTGGAGGCCCTGGAGCGCGGCGAGGACTGGCCGCTGAACTTCGGCGGCGAGGTCTATCGCACCGTCCCCGCCGCCGACCTGTGGAAGCGGCTGATGCAGGCCACCTATGACTGCGCCGAGCCGGGCGTGATCTTCGTCGATCGCGTCAATGCGCGGAACAATCTGGCGGACTGCGAGACGATCAGCGCCTCCAACCCCTGCGGCGAGCAGATGCTGCCGCCCTACGGCGCCTGCCTGCTGGGCTCGATCAACCTGGCGCAACTGGTGCCCGAGCCGTTCGCGCCCGGCGCGGCGCTGGACGAGGAACGGTTGGCCGAGCTGACCCGCACCGCCATCCGCCTGCTGGACAACGTCATCGACATCTCGCGCTTCCCGCTGGAGGCGCAGGCGAAGGAGGCGCGCGACAAACGGCGACTGGGCCTGGGGATCACCGGCCTGGCCGACGCCCTGATCTTCTGCGGTCAGGCCTATGGCTCGGAGGAAGCCGCCGAGACGACCCGTCGCTGGCTGGGCGTCATCAAGCGAGAAGCCTATCGCGCCTCGGCCGAGCTGGCCGCCGAGAAAGGCCCCTACCCGTTCTATGATCCGGCCATCCTGGACCGGCCCAACCTGCTGGACCTGGACGAAGAGACCCGCGCCCTGATCGCCCGGCATGGCCTGCGCAACGGCTGCCTGACCTCGATCGCGCCGACCGGCACCACCTCGATCGTGGCCGGCAACGTCTCATCGGGCGTCGAGCCGGTGTTCGCCTACTCCTATGTCCGCAAGGTGCGCCAGCCGGACGGCTCCACCCGCGACGAGGCCGTCGAGGACTACGCCCTGTCGGTGTGGAAGCGCCTGCGCGGCGACGAGGCCCCGCCGGCCGACGTGTTCGTCACCGCCCAGACCCTGACGCCCGCCCAGCACCTCTTGATGCAGGCGGCGGCGCAGGGACAAGTCGACAGCTCGATCTCCAAGACCGTCAACTGCCCCGAGGACATCGACTTCGAGAGCTTCTGCGACGTCTATCTCGAAGGCTGGCGGATGGGCTGCAAGGGGCTGACGACCTACCGCCCCAACGCCATCACCGGCTCGGTGCTGTCGGTGGCCAGCGAGACGCAGCCGCCGGAGCCGGAACCCTCGACGCTGCTGGCCCGTACCGATGCGCTGGAAGGCGTCACCTACAAGGTCAAGTGGCCGCACAGCGCCCACGCCGTCTACGTCACCATCAACGACGCCCCCGACGGCGAGCGGCCGTTCGAGATCTTCGTCAACTCCAAGAACATGGAGCACTACGCCTGGACCCTGGCCCTGACGCGGATGATCTCGGCGGTGTTCCGGCGCGGCGGTGACGTGGCCTTCGTGGCCGAGGAGCTCAAGGCGGTGTTCGACCCGCAGGGCGGCGCCTGGCTGTCGGGTCGCTACGTGCCCTCGCTGCCGGCGGCGATCGGCGGGATCGTCGAGCGGCACCTGGCGCGCACGGTCAGCGCGCCGCAGGAAGTCGAGGACGCGCCCTCCCCGGTCGCGCGCACCTTCGTACCCCGTGCCTGCCCGCGCTGCGGCGGCGGGAGCCTGCTGCGCAAGGAGGGCTGCGACAGCTGCCTGGACTGCGGTTATTCGAAGTGCGGCTAGACCGTCTGTAAGGCTCGGGTCAGCGCCTCGGCGCTGACCTGACGCAGCACGGCGTCGGGGTTTTCGTAGACCGCCCCGTTGGCGCCGTGCTCGCGGCACTCGACGCTGGCCACCCAGCAGCGGCCCTTGGTGGCGACCTCGATCAGGGCCTGGGCGTGCTCGAAGACGTGGGCCGCCAGGGCCTCGGCGCTGACGCCGGGGACGATGCGCACCTGGGCCAGGCCCAGGCGCTGCAGGCGCTCGAACTCGACCCGCGAGGGATCGTCGGCGGCGACCAGCAGAGTGTGGTCGAACATGTGGTGCAGCCACTCGCGGATCGCGCCGAAGCCGCCCTTGCCGAAGTCGACGACCCAGCCGCGCGCGTCCAGCTGCTCGGCGGCGAAGTCGAACACGAAGCCCAGTGAATAGCCGTGCAGCAACTGGCAGTGACTTTCGGCCGCCCACTGGCGATAGGCGCAGGACAGGCCCCGCTCGGGGCCGTAGGTCTTGATCGAACGATAGGCCATCAGGCGACCGCGCTGTCCTCGTGGGCGGCGCGCTCGCGCGTGGCCTGGCCCATCAGCACGCCGGCCACCGGCGCGGGATTGTCGATCAGAGGATCCGGGCCGGCCAGCCGCGCCAGCAGCGCCGGCTTGGCGATGGTCACCAGCGGGCCGTCGACCTGGACGCCATACTCGCTGAGCGCCGCAAAGGCCCGCGACAGGCTCTCGGGCGTGACGCCCAGCAGCGAGGCCAGCATCCGCTTCTGCAGCGGCAGGCGCACGATCGATCCGCCCTGGCGCCGCTGCTGGACCAGCAGATAGTTGGCCAGGCGCACCAGCGGCGCGCGCAGCTTGTAGGCCTTCAGGGTGCGGACCACACCGCTGTAGCAGCCGGACAGCTCCTCGATCACGGCCAGGGCCACGCGGGCGTCCTCGCGAATGATGCGGCGGAACACCTCGCCGGGCACCATCAAGAGCTGACTGCGCAGCAGGGTCCGCGCGGTCATCAGGGCCGGGGCCTCCAGCACCACCGAAGCCACCACGAAGGTCGACAGCGGCCGCAGCACGGCCAGGGTCGAGTCGCGGTCGCGCCAAGTGCCCTCCAGCTCCACCGCGCCCTGCAGCAGGATGTAGAGGAAGTCGTTGTGGTCGCCCTCGGTGACCAGGTCGGCGCCCTTGGGCGTCCACTGCAGGAAGGCGCTCTGGCTGATGAGCGCCATGGACTGGTCACTGGCGTTGGCCAGCAGCGGCAGCTCGCGGATACGGGCGAGGTCGGCGGGTTTGATCGACATGAAAGCGGTCTCGAAACAGCTGTCGGATCATCGATCCTAGGCCGCCTGGCCCGACCTGACGTTGCGCGACGTCAAACTTGCATCAAGCGCCAGCTTGGCGAGGCTCAAGAAACATCAGTCGTCTTTGCGCCCCGACAACGTTCGCGATCGGCGCGCGCGCGAGACTGGCGGCTCATTCTGGAGACCGCAGATGTCGACCGCCCAACGCCGCCGGGAGTATGCCGGCCCTCCTGTGTTCAGCTACGGCTTCCGGCCGTTCTTCCTGTCGGCGGCGGTGTGGGCGACGGCGGCCGTGCCGCTGTGGGTCTGGACCTTCCTGGGCGGGCCGCTGGCCATCGACCGCAACTGGCACGTCCACGAGATGCTGTTCGGGGTCATCGCGGGCGTGGTCGCGGGTTTCCTGACCACCGCCGTGCCGAACTGGACCGGCCGCATGCCGGTGATCGGCGCGCCGCTGGCGGGCCTCTGGCTCCTATGGCTGGCCGGGCGGATCGCCATGCTGGCCCCGCCGGCCTTCGCGCCCTGGACCGCCGTGATCGACAGCGCCTTCCTGGTGGTGTTCGCCGGCGTGGTGGCGCGGGAGGTGCTGGCCGGCAAGAACTGGCGCAACCTGCCGATCTGCCTGCTGACCGGCGTGCTGGCCCTGGCCAATATCGGCTTCCACCTGGACACCGCCCTTGGCCTTGGCGGCCTGGGCGAGCGCGTGGCTATCGGCGTGGTCACGGTCATGCTGGCCCTGATCGGCGGCCGGGTCACGCCCAGCTTCACCCACAACTGGCTGAAGGCCCGCGCCATCGCCATCGAGCCGGCCGCCTTCGGCGTGGTCGACAAGGCGGCGCTCGTCCTGACCGTCGCGGCGATGCTGCTGTGGATCGCCCTGCCGACCACCGCCCCCGTCGGCGCCGTGCTGGTCCTGGCAGGCCTCGTCCACGCCGTGCGGCTTTGGCGCTGGCGCGGCTGGGCCGCCCGCCGCGATCCGCTGGTGGCCATACTGCACGTCGGCTACGGCTGGCTGATCCCCGGCCTAGTCTTGCTGGGCCTGGGCGTGGCGAGCGTGATCCCGTCCTCGGCCGGACTGCACGCCCTGACGGCCGGCGCCATGGGCGTGATGGTGCTGGCGATGATGACCCGCGCCAGCCGCGGCCACACCGGCCGTCCGCTGCAAGCCGACCGCGTGACGGTGGCGATCTATCTGGCCGCCAACCTGGCCACCGTTCTGCGGGTCGCCGCGCCGCTGTTTCCCGAGGCCATGGCCGGTCTGCTCGGCCTGGCCGCCCTGCTGTGGGGCCTGGCGTTCGGCGGCTTCGCGCTGGTCTACGGACGGATGCTGGTGACACCCCGCCCTGCCAAGGCCTAGAACGGCGGCATGCAGCTGCCCACGATCGCCTGGAGCGTCATCACCGTCGCGCTCGGCCCGTTCGTGGGCAGCTTCCTGGGCCTGCTCAGCCTGCGCCTGCCGGCTGAGCGCCCATGGGCGGCGTCGCGATCGGCCTGCGACGGCTGCGGCCGCAAGCTGACGCCGATCGATCTGGTTCCGATCCTCAGCTTCGCGGCCCTGCGCGGCCGCTGCCGGACCTGCGGCGCGGCGATCCCCAAGCGATATCTGCTGCTGGAGCTGGCCTGCCTGGTCATCGGCGGCTGGAGCGTCGTGGCGTTCCCGGGCCCGCTATCGTTGGCGACCGCCGTCTTCGGCTGGTGGCTGCTGCTGTTGGCGGTGATCGACGGCGAGCACTTCTGGCTGCCGGACCTGCTAACCCTGCCGCTAGGCGTGGTTGGCGCTGGGGTGTCGATCATCCTGCTGGACGAACCCTTTACCACGCCGCTGATCGGCGCGGCGGTCGGGTTCCTGTCGTTGTGGCTGGTCGCCCTGCTGTACCGCCTGCTGCGCGGCCGCGAGGGCCTGGGCGGCGGCGACCCGCGCCTGCTGGGGGCGATCGGCGCCTGGACCGGCTGGATCGGCCTGCCGTCGGTCGTACTGTGGGCCGGGTTGGCGGGCCTCAGCGTCGCGGCGGCGCAACTGGTGCTGCGCCGCAAGGTCGCCCTCGACGACCGCCTGCCGTTCGGCGTCTTCCTGGCGATCGGCGCCTGGCTGACCTGGCTGCTAGGCCCCCTGCACGGTCTTTGGACGCGCTGAGGGCAACAGCGGCACGGTCACGATCCGCCGCACGCCGGCCGCGTCCTTGACGAAGCCCTGATCCAGCGCCGCCTGGACCATCACCGGATCGGCGATGGCCATCACGACCTCGGCCTGCAGGCGTCCCGCGCCGTCGATGCGCACGGTCATGGCCGTGGCCCCGCCGCCGTTCACCGGCGTCAGACGCGTGACCCAGTCGCCGCCGATGCAGGCCGGCGTCCCGGCGAAGGTCGTCTTGCCAAACAGCGGGTTGGACGCCGGCCGGAAGCGGATCTGGCCTTCGGCACGCTGGCACTGACCGTCGCGGAACAGCACGGCCAGGTTCTCCAACTCAATGCGGCCGCTCAGGCCCTCCAGCTCGACGGCGGCCAGGCCGTTCAGCCGCTCGACGCCCTTGTCCTTGCCGTTGCGGATGACGCCGCTGCGGGCGGACGCCTTGTCGATCGCTCGTACGCGGGCCTCGCCAGTCAACAGAGGCCAGGGCGAAAGGCCGACCTTGAAAGTCCCCAGTCCCCGCCCCTGAGCGGTGGTCAGGCGGACCTTGCCGCCCCAGACCGTGCCGCTGGCCTCGGCCACCCGCACGGCCGCGCCGTTCGACAGCCGGTCGGTCATCAGCGTCACCGGGGCCAGGACGACCAGCATGACCGCCGTCAGCGCGACCAGCAGGATGATCAGCAGGCGATTGCTCACGCCGCGCCCTTTCCGAAAGTGACCTCGGCCTCGACCAGGCCGTTGTCCAGACGCGAGGTGGTGACGCCGACCACGCTCAGGCCCGACGACCGCTCCAGCCCGGCGATCCAGGTCAGCAGGGCGCGGGCGTCGGCGGCGGTGATCCAGATGGTGAAGGCGCCGTCGGCTTCCTGGCGCTTGCGGGCGATCGGCGCGCCCAGGCTGGCGGGGCTGGCCTCGACGATCGCCGACACCGGCCGGCCGTCGGCGGCGCGCGGAGCGGACTGGCGCGAGGCCATCGCCAGGGCGTCGGCCTGTTGCCGAGCGACGACCACGCGTTCGCGTGCATCCTCGACCCCATGCTTCAGCGGCATGATGACGCCATAGAATCCGACGACCGCCACGACGGCGACGGCCATCACCGCCAGCAGCACCCGCTCACGCGGCGTGCGGCTGTCCCAGGCTTGCAGGAGTGCGCTCATGGTTTTCTCCTGACGATCAGATCGCTGGTCACGCGCTGGCCTTCGGTCACCGTGCCCTGCTCGACCAGATCCAGCCCGCCGGCCTTCAGGGCGGTGCGCAGCTGGTCCAGGTCCGAATAGTTGGCGTAGGACACCGACGAGCGGATCGCCCCGTCCTGCTGGCCATAAACCAGGGTGTCCAGCCGCATGCCGGGGGCCGAGCGCACGGCGGTCAGATAGGCCGCCGCCAGGTCGCCGAAGCCCTGGCGCTCACGCGTGGCCAGGCGGCTGAGCGCGTATTGCGCGGGGTCCTCGTAGCGCGTCGATTGCGGGACCAACTTGACCGCCAACGCCCGGTTCTCGCGCTCCAGCTTGCCGGCCGCCAGGCTGTCTTTGGCGATCTGAGCGCCCAGCAGGATCAGCGGCGAGACCACGACGACGGCCGCCAGGATCGCCAGCCGCTTCCAGCCGCCTTGCCCACCCTCGGCGCGCGGCGCGAACTGGCCTTGCAGCAGGTCGACGGCGGGGTTGGCGGCGCTGG
>CAZRPD010000095.1:0-4469 GCA_964601775.1 uncultured Caulobacter sp.
GGCCTAGAAGAGAGCTTCCCGGGCAGCGACCCGGTCAGCGTCAAGCGCATTACCTAGTCGGAAAACGGCTCACTTAGGAAAACGGCTGGCGGCGCGCTCGGCGAAGCTGGGCGCGACCGTTTCCGCCGTCACCGGTTCGAACGCGACACTGTAGCGGCGGCGACCGCGACGACGGTCGCCCGCCTCGATCTGCGCGAAGGTCATGTCGCCCTGTTCGCGCGCCAGCTTGCGCACCGCTTCGATCATGCTGACGCTGTAGACGACGCCGACACCGACCGCGTCGGCCAGCCAGTCCATCAGGCTGGGGCTGCGGCCGTCGGCCATCAGTTGGGCGACCTCGACCGCGCCGCCCAGCACCAGCACGGCCAGGGTCAGGTCGTTGCGACGCATGCGCGGGAAGGCCAGGAACGCGATCGCTAGCAGGCCGCCGAAGGCCACCGCGTGAGCAGGCTTGTCGCCCAGACCGATCAGGTGCTCGATGCCTTGGAACGGTCCCAGAGCCAACACCGCCACGGTCAAGGAACCGACCACCAGACCCACGCGGGCGGCGATGACGACGTGAACAGGCTTGAACATGGAACGCGACCTCCGAAGAACCCTTGCGGTCCTAAAGCGAAGGTCGCGCCATTGCATGAACGGACAGGGTTAGCGGGCGCTAACCCTTCTTCTCGGCCTTCTCGGCCTCTGCCTTCTTCTTGGCCTCCGCGGCCGCCTTTTCGGCGTCGTCCTTGGCCTTCTTCCAGGCCTGGAAGGCCTCGACATAGGGCTGGCGACGCAGAACCTTCGAAGCCGGATCGACGATCACCGGGATGGTGTCGCCGATCGCGACACGGCCCGTCCCGTCGGCCATCGGCAGGGTGACGATCTTGTCGCCCACCTTGACCTCGACCGGCATGGGGAACGGCTTGTCCTTGGGCGTCTTCCAGCGCAGCACCAGATCGCCGCCCTCGCGGGTCTCCAGCAGTTCCGGCGCGGCGGCCTCGTACAGATAGACGTCGAAGAACCAGCTGTAGTCCTTGCCGGTCACGTCGTTGACGATCTTCACGTACTGCTTGGTGCTCAGATACAGCGGCTTGAAGTTGCCAGGCTTGGGGTCGTTGCGGCCATAGACGGCCAGGCGGGTGATCTTGAAGAACGCCTCGTCGCCGATCAGCGTCCGCAGCGTGTGCAGGACGTTCGAGGCCTTGGAATAGATGTCGTTCCCCGGCCCACGGTCGGCGTTGTAGACTTCGTCCTCCTTCAGAGGGCGGCCCGAGACGATCGGGAACTTGTTGCGGATGCCTTGGCGCTGGCTGTTCAGGCGCGCCATGTACTCCATGTCGCCGTGCATCCACTGTGACTGCAGCGGCTGCATGTAGCTGCCGTAGCCCTCGTGCAGCCACATGTCGTCATTGTCGAGATTGCTCAGCTGGTTGCCGAACCACTCGTGGGCGAACTCGTGCTGCAGCAGCCAGTCGAAGCCGAAGCCATCCTGGCCGTAGTTGTTGCCATAGGCGTTGATGGTCTGGTGCTCCATGCCCAGGTGCGGGGTCTCGACCACGCCCATCTTCTCGTCGCGGAAGGGGTAGGGGCCGATCATCTCCTCATAGAAATCGACCATCGGCGCGAACTGGGCGAACAGACCCTTGGCCTTCTCCTCGCGGCCCTTGAGGTGCCAGTAGTTCATCGGGAAGCTGTCGCCGAACCGGCTCTTGTAGGTCCCGGCGATCTCGACATAGGGGCCGACCGTCAGGGAGATGGCGTAGGTGTTGGGGTTCTTGGTCTGCCAGTTGTACGTCCGCCAGCCGTCCTTCTCGGTCATGCCCTTGAACACGCCATTGGCCGGGGCGACCAGCGGGGCGGGGACGGTGATGTGCAGGTCGACCAGCTTGGGCTCGCCGGTCGGATAGTCGATGCAGGGCCAGAAGAGGTCGCAGCCGTCGCCCTGAACGGCGGTGGCGATCCAGGGCTCGCCGGTCTCGGTCTTGCTCCAGACGAAGCCGCCATCCCAGGGCGCGCGCTTGGCCTCGTGCGGGACGCCGTCATAGGTCACGCCCAGCTTGATCTGCCGGCCCTTGGCGACCGTCTTGGGCAGGGTGATGGTCAGGCGGCCTTCCGGATTGCTCCAGGCCGAGGACGCCAGCGGCTTGCCGTCGATGGTCAGCTTGCGAATGGCGAAGACCCGGTCGAAATCGACGACCAGGGTGCGCAGCGGGGCCTTGGCCAGGAAGGTCAGGGTCGCTTCACCCTCGATCGCCTTTTTGTCGGGAATGACCTTCAGCTTCAGATCGGCGTGTTCGAAGCCCAGCGCCTGCTGCTCGGCCGGCATGGCCCCGCCGGTTTCCAGGCTGAGGGCGCTGGCCTCCAGCGGCTCGGCGGGCTTGCCCGTCTGGGCCTGAGCCTGGACGGCCGACAGGGCCAGGATCGACGCCGCACAGGCGGCGATGGTGCGGGTACGGATGGACAAGCGAGCGACTCCCCAACGCGATGGCGTGTTTGGGGACTATCGGTAGGCCCGCGCGAACCGGGCGCCAAGGCGTGGCTTCAGATCTTCTCGCTGATCTTGATGGCTGCCCGGCAACCGGCCTGGATCACCGCCGTCAGCAGCGGATAGGCGGGCGCCTCGTGCGCGCCTTCCTCGACGGCCAGGTCGCGGTGCGACAGCTCGTCGTCGCGGAACTGGGTCAGCTCGGCGGCCAGGACCGGGTCGCGGTCCTTTAGCTCGTCGATCTGGCTCGCATAGTGCTTCTCGATGACGTTCTCGACGGCCTCGGTGCAGGCGTGGGCGGCCTTGTCGCCCAGCAGGGCCGTGCCGGCCCCCAAGGCGAAGGCGGCGGCGCGCCAGACCGGCGACATCAGGGTCGGGCGCACCTTGTGCTCGGTCAGCAGGGCGTTGAAGCGGTCGAGGTGGACCTGCTCGTGGCCTTCCATCTCCTGCAGCTGGTCGGCGATGCGCGTCCGACCGGGGCTGGCGCGCATGACGGCCGCCTGGCCGCGATAGATGTGGACGGCCGCCAGTTCGCCGGCCTGGTCGACGCGCAGGATCTCGGAGAGGCGCGACTTCACCGCGCCCTGGCCGGGGCGGAGCGGGATGGGCTTGCTCACAGCGACGCCTCCGGCTTGCGCAGGGCCGCCAGCACCGACCAGACGGCCAGCTTCAGCGAGATCAGCACGTTCCAGCCAGCCATCGACAGGCCCAGGAGCACCCACGCGGCCTTGTCGCAGGCCGGCGGCTTGATCTTGGCCGTGCCCTTCAGCAGGGCTTCCAGATTGGCCGCGCTGGCCGATCCGCCGCCCGAGCAGGTCGAGGGGCCGGGCCACCACTTCCACTCGGCGCCGGCGTGATAGAGCGCCAGGCCCGCGCCATAGAGGAAGATCGCGCCCAGCAGCAGCTGGGTCGGCAGGCGCAGGCGAGGCCACAGCGGGGTGCGCTGCAGGATGGTCGAGGCCAGGGCCAGAGTCCCCGCGACCCAGAAGACCTCGCGCTGCTTCAGACAGAGGTGGCAGGGCGCCAGGCCGCCGAACTTTTCGAACGCATGGGCGGCGGCCAGCATGGCGGCGCTGGTCAGGAAGGCGATCAGCGGCCAGTGGCGGGTGACGAGGTCGTAGACCTGCTGGATGAAGGTCTTCGTCTTCGTTTCGACTGTCGTCATGCCGCGCAGGCTCCGCCGCTGCTCCCGCCAATGAAATGGCTGGCCGTCAGGCCAATGACAATAAGCGCGATGAAAAGACCGGCGAACAGGGCCAGGCGGCGCTCGACGATGGGCAGGATCGTCGGGCCGAACTTCTTGATGACATAGGCCACCAGGAAGAAGCGCGCGCCGCGGGTGATCACCGAGGCGATGATGAACATCGGGAAGCTGAAAGCGGCCAGGCCTGAGGCGATGGTCACCAGCTTGTAGGGGATGGGGGTCAGGCCCTTGGCCAGGATCACCCAGACGCCGTACTTGCCGTACCAGCACTGGAACTCGGCCAGGCCGCCGGCGTGGCCGGTGGCGGCCATCATCCACATGCCCAGGTCCTGCAGGAAGAAGCCGATGGCATAGCCGAGCGCGCCGCCAAACACCGAGGCGATCGTGCAGATCGCGGCGTAGCGCCAGGCCTTTTCCGGTCGGGCCAGGCACATCGGGGCCAGCATGACGTCCGGCGGCACGGGGAAGAACGAGCTCTCCGCAAACGATACGGCGAACAGGCTCTTCTCGGCATGACGGGAAGCGGCCAGGCCAATGACCCAGTCGTAGAGGCGGCGCAGCATCCGGCCCCCGATGAGATGACGCCTGTAGCTAAAGCGTGCGGGTTGAAAGTGTAAGCGGTTTCGGCGGCTACCACGCTTTCAACAAACAAAAACGACCCTGGCCGCTTTTGACGGGCAGGGTCGGTCGATTGTGCGGAAGATGTCGGCGCGCGCGGCTTCCCCTCCGCGCGCGCCGTCCCGGGGCCCTCCCTTGGAGGCGGGAGGCCGGCGGGGTCTAGGACTTCTCACCCACGGA
>CAZRPD010000095.1:4479-19770 GCA_964601775.1 uncultured Caulobacter sp.
GGTCGGTGGTTGTGGGGGGGGGGGGGGGGCCGCCCGCCCCTCCCCGCGCGTGCTCCCCGTCCCGGGACCTTCCGTTGGAGGCGGAAGGCCGTCGAGTTCTAGAACTTCACAGCCAGGGAGACGCTGTAGTTGCGGCCCGGCTGGCTGTAGCCGTCCTTGATCGTCGAGTTGTCGGCCAGGCCGCGGGCGTCGGCCCACCACCAGTACTTCTCGTCGGTCAGGTTGAAGACGCCGGCCCGCAGGGTGGCGTAGTCGGTAACCGCCACCCAGGCCGTCAGGTCGGCGACCGTGAACGAGGGCGGGGTGAAGCAGTTGTAGGGCGAGCTGCCCGGGATCGCGCCCGTGCAGGTCACGCCGGCGCGGCCGGCCGACTTGCGGTCCGAGTGGATGACCGACAGGTCGCCGCCGAACTTGTTCGAGGGCGCGCGATAGGTCAGGCCGCCGGTCAGCTTCACAGGGTCGATCGAGACCAGGGGCGTATTGACGCCATTGGTCCGCGACGCGCCGCGGGCGTAGGACGCCGCCGCGCGGGCCACGAAACCGCCGCCCAGATCGAACGAGCCCTTGGCCTCGGCGCCGCTGATCTTCACGCCCGACAGGTTGGTGTACTGATAGACGGCCGGATTGGCGGCGGTGAAGTTGCCGCCGATCTGGATCTGCTCGATGAAGTCGTCGTACTCGCCGGTGAAGCCGGTGACGGCCACGCGCCAGCCGCCGCGGTGCAGGCGGAAACCGGCTTCCAGGGTCTTGCTGGTTTCGGGCTTCAGGTCCGGGTTCGAGATCGAGCGGTAGTTCGAGACCGGGTTGGCGAAGCCGGTGTTGACCTGCGACGGGGAGGGGGCCTTGAAGCCGGCCGCCACATTGGCGAACAGGGTCACCAGCTCGGTGGCGTCCCACACCACGCCCAGCTTCGGCGAGACGTGGGTGTCGCTCTGGCCCGAGGTCGCGGTGGTGAACAGCGGATCGCTCTTGGGATCCAGCTTGTAATAGTCGACGCGGACGGCCGGGTAGAGGGTCACCGGACCGGCCGTGATCTCGTCCTGGATATAGAGGCCGGCCAGGGTGAAGTCGGTGGTCGGGAACGCCTTGGCGGGGAAGGTCTCGCCGGCCGGCGGCACGGTCCCGCCGCGGGTGCCTTCCTGGCGGGTGATCGAGGCGTCGCCGCCCCAGATGACCTCGTGCTTGACCGCGCCGGCCTCGAACAGGCTGTGCAGCTCGACCGCGCCGCCGAAGACGCGGTTGTCGAAGGTGGCGTCGCGCGTGCGGTCGGCGGCGGTGAAGCGGTCCTCGGCCGAGAACTGGCGCGTGGTGCTGTCCTGCCAATACAGACTGGTGCGGGCGGCGCTGATCAGGCCCTGGCCGCCGTCGAAGCGGTGGTCCAGCGCCACGCGGTCGCGGCGCATCTTGTCGAAGGCGGTCAGGCCGATGACGCTGGTCGCGGCCAGCGGCGGCTTGGCGATGGCGCTCAGCACGTTCCAGTCGACGTCGCGGTCGAAGTGCTCGGCCGTCAGGCGGAAGCGGTGCTGGTCATTGGGGCTGTAGACGACCTTGGCCAGCACGGCGTTGGACTGGTTGTCTTCCGGGTTGGCGGTGGTGCGGTCGGTGTTGGCCGAGTCGTTGGTCCCGGCGGTCTTCTGACCCTCTCCGTCGCGGCGGGTGTAGGCCAGCATGCCTTCCCAGCGGTCGGACTTGCCGGCCAGGACCAGGCTTTCCGTCCAGCTCTTATCGGCCGACGAATAGCCGACGCGCGCGCGGCCGGCGTAGTTGCGGCCGCTCTGGACGATGTCCGACGGATCCTTGGTGATGAAGCTGACCGAGCCGGCCAGGCCGTCGGCGCCGTACATGGCCGAGGCCGGACCGCGCACGATCTCGACCGACTTCAGGATGTCGAGGTCGACATAGTCGCCGCGACCGGTCGATTGGGCGCCGAACGCGAAGCCATCGGGCACGCGCACGCCGTCGACGACGACCAGCACGCGGTTGCCTTCCAGGCCGCGGATGTTGAAGCCGGCGTTGCCGTCGCGACCCGTCGAGGCGCCGGCGGCGGTGAAGCGGGCGGGGGCGTTGCGGACCGACACGCCCGGCTCGTCGCGAACCAGGTCCTTGATGTCGCGAACCAGGCCGTCCTCGATGTCTTCCGACGAGATCACCGTGACGGTGGCCGGAGCCTGCGAAACGGTCTTGGCCGAGCGGGTGGCGGTGACGGTGACCTTGTCGACCTCGGCCGCGGCTTCCGGCGCGGCGTCGGCGGCATGGGCGGCGGTCGCCAGCAAGGCGGCGGTCGAGGCGGCGGCCAGGGCCGCCAGCTTCAGGCGAGACATCGAAAATCCCCTAGGTAGATGCGCGTGCGAATTGTTCGCAACTTTATGCGGATCGGCCTAAAACGAGCAGGTTCCATGGTCAAGTCGTTTGCAATTGATTCTCAGAAGTAATCGCAATATGCCGTGCTCGCCGTGATTGATGCGGCGCCTGGGGTGTTCCCGATGATCCGATCCTTCCGCGCCGGCCTGCTGGGCGGCGCGCTCCTGCTCAGCCTTGCGGCTTCGGCCGCCCCAATGAGCGCTCAAGCGCACTCGCCGTATCTGCTGCCGACCGTGTTCGACGCCTCGGACCGCAAGGTCGTGACGGTGGAGGGGGCCTTCACCGAGAGCTTCTTCACGCCTGAAGTCGTGATGAAGTCCGACGCCTACGCCGTGGTCGGCCCCGATGGCGTGCGCACCGCCATCGCCCCGACCTATCTGCGCCAGCTGGCCGTGTTCGAGATCGCGACCGAGAAGCCCGGCACCTATCGCGTCACCACCGGCCAGCGCGGCGGCCGCACCGCCAAGGCCGCCCTGGTCAAGGGTCAGTGGGAGTTCTTCGAGGGCTCCAAGGCTCCGACCGACGCCATCGACATGCAGAGCCTGACGACCGCCGAGGTCTATGTCACCCGCGGTGCGCCCAGCGACGCAGCCCTGGCCCCGACCGGCAAGGGCATCGAGTTCAAGGCCGTGACTCACCCCAGCAAGATCGTCACCGGCCAGGACGCCGTGTTCGAAGTGCTGTTCGACGGCAAGCCGGTGGCCAACCAGGCGATCGAGTTCGTCGCCGCCGAAGACCGCTACGCCGACGCCAAGCCCGCGCCCAAGACCGTGACCAGCGACGCCAAGGGCCGCTTCGCCGTGAAGCCGGACCACTCGGGTCTCTACCACATCCAGACCCGCTATCGCCTGGGCCCGGCGGCCGCCGGCCAGCCGGGCTTTAGCTACACCTACGCCCTGACCTTCGAATCCCTCCGTTGATCGCGAGACCCGCCATGAAGACCCGCAACATTCTCGCCGCCGCCGTCCTGGCCGCCTCGCTGGCCGCCGGCTCGGCTCACGCCGCCTCGCACGCCCGCGACACCTTCATCAAGGAGCAGGACCAGAACGGCGACGGCGTCGTCACCAAGGACGAGTTCGCCGCCACCCGCGCCATCCAGTTCGGCAAGATCGACGCCGACAAGAACGGCGTGCTGTCGGAAGCCGAGTACGTGGGCGAGTTCAAGGCCCGCCTGGAAGCCCGCCTGAAGACCTCGGACCGCACCGACGAGAAGAAGCAGGAAGAGCGCGAGCGCCAGATGCGCCAGACGGTCGTCCGCTTCCACGTCCTGGACAGCGACAAGAGCGGCGGCATCACCAAGGCCGAGTTCGACTATTCGGGCTGGCGCATGTTCAACGTCCACGACACCAACAAGGACGGCACGGTCTCGGCCGCCGATCCGGTCAAGGAAAAGCAGGAAGACTGATCCGGCTACGATCTTCGCGTCCGGCTCCCATCCTGCGGCCGGGCGCGGAGATCACGGTGGGGAAGGGGCGTTGGCGGGCGACCGTCAGCGCCCCTTTTCTGTATCCAATTTTGACTTTCGGCGTTTCGTGGCTATCACCGCCGGTCAAGACATCAGGGCGCTGAGCCCAGACGAAAGCTGAAGACCATGAGCGACACGCCTCCTGACCGCCTCTCCGTCAATCCGGACAGCCCGCACTACGACGCCGACCTGCTGGAGCGCGGCATTGGCATCCGCTTCAAGGGCGTCGAGAAGACCAATGTCGAGGAATACTGCATCAGCGAGCGTTGGGTGCGCGTCGCCGCCGGCAAGACCCTCGACCGCAAGGGCAACGCCATGACCATCAAGCTGCAGGGCGACGTCGAAGCCTATTTCCGCGACACCGCCGAAGGCTGAGGCCCTGCCATGAGTGATCCGGCCGCCCCCGATCCGGACCTGGAAGCCATGGCGCGCGACGAGCTTTCGCGCGCCATGACCCTGCGCTGGCAGGACCTGAAGGGGATCGTGCCCTGGGGCGACACCTTCGAGGGCATCTCGCCGGCCGGCCGCTATGTCGAGGTCGAGCGTGGCTACATCTGGGCCGCCGAAGAGGGCGGCGACATCCTCTGCGAGGTCACCGTCTATGGCGGCCCGTCGCGCTACGATCAGGGCGTTCGTGTCACGAACGTGATTTCTCGCCCCGCCTGATCACCTTGGCCGTGCATAAATAACGGCGTTGCGTTAACCATATGGCGCGCCCGTCTGGGCGCATCGCGTGGGCCCAGGGGGAGATCGGCGTGTATCAATCGGAATTTCCGCTCGACCAGCCGGTGCCGGTCTATGACCCGACCCTGTGGTTTGCGCTGATCCTGGCGTGCCTGGCCATCGCGGCCCTGGCCTTCTATGCGGGTCGCCTGACGGTCGCCAAGAAGAAGACCACCGACGACGGCAAGGTCCCCGAGACCATCCATGAAGCCATCAAGCAGAAGTGCGTCGCCGCCAGCAGCGCCCATACGGGCGAGCTGGAGATCCGGGCCCGCGAACTGATCGCCGAGGTCCGTCGCCGCATCGGTCCGCTGCTGGATCTGGGCGCGGTCTGCGACACAACCTTCGAACGCCTTGAGAAGGCCGTCGCCGGCGAGGTCCCCAAGGAAGAGGGCCACGGCCACGACGTCCACGGCCATGATGAGCACGGTCACGGCGATCATCACGACGATCACGCGCATGGGCACAGCCACGGTCACAAGCCCAAGGCCGATTCGCTCTGCCCCGAGCACGGCAAGCCGCGCGACAAGTGCTGCGGCGGCGTCGAGGTGCTGAGCCGCAACGTGACCATCGTCGGCTCGCAGACGGTGCTGTTCGCCAAAGAGAAGAGCGACCATGGCGGCGCCGAGCACGGCCACGCCAAGACACCCAAGGCCTTGGATCACAAGACCTTCGCCCAGAACCTGCGCCTGGCCGTGGCGGCCTTCGCCGACGCCTGGATCCATCCCGACACGCTGACCACGCTCAAGGCCTGCCGCGACGCGCTGACGGAAACCCAACCCCTGCCAAAGCTCAAAACGGGGAATCCGAAGCACGATTGACCGCGTCGGCGCACAGGAACGCCGATCAGGAAGGCGAGACGGCTATTCTCTGCCCAAGCGGCGTGCGAAGCTGCCGGTTCGTTCAAGCGGATGTCGCCGGGCGTTGACCCCGGGCGCGCGGCCTTCGATGAAAAAGCGTGCTGAAGGGGCGGAAGGAAGGGCATGACCGCGACGGTCTCCACGATCACGGCTGGCGCGTCCGAAGCGCCCGAAACCGGCGTCAGCCTGAAGGACTATGTTCCCTATCGCCTGGCCACGGCCTCGGCGGCGGTGGGCCGGTTGGTCGCCCGCGCCTATGAAGACCGCTTCGGCCTGACCATCCCGCAGTGGCGGCTGATGTCGGTGCTGGCCGAAGGCGGCCTGACCCAGCATACCGCCGTCACCCGCACCGCCATGGACAAGGTCCGGGTCAGCCGGGCGGCGCAGGAACTGGTGGTCCGCCGCCTGGTGGCTCGCACCACGGTCCGCTCGGACCGCCGTTCGCACACGCTGGAGCTGACCGCGGCCGGCCGCCGCCTGTTCGCCGAGATCGCGCCGCTGGCCCTGGCCTACGAGGCGACCCTGCTGGCGGGCCTGGCCCCCAGCGAGGTGGCGACCTTCAAGCGCCTGCTCGACCACCTGCAGAACAAGGCCATCGAGCTAGCCGGCGGCGAGACCATCAACCCCCGCGCCGACGGCTCTCCCGAAGGCTCGCTCGACGTCGAATGAGCGCTTTGCTGAGGCTGGCGTTCGTTCGCGACCCCTGCTAGGAAGGCCACCCTTCGCGCCAGCGCGAAGCGATGCGGGCGTGGTGAAACTGGTAGACGCGCCGGACTCAAAATCCGGTTCCGAAAGGAGTGTCGGTTCGATTCCGACCGCCCGCACCAACTCTTCTCTTTTCCAGACCTATTTCAGCTTCCCCGGATCCACCACCACGTGGCGGATCCCGCGGCGGTTTACCGTGTAAGTGATGTGCACCTTGCCGTCGCGGGCCTGGATGATCGCCGGGTAGGCGTAGCCGTCGGGGACGGGGTCGGTTTCCAGGGTGAGGACTTCGCGCCAGGCGACGCCATCGTTGGAGATGGCGAGGTTCAGCGGCACGCGGGGACCCTTGCCGGGCTTGTCCGGGAACTGGCCGGCGTGGTTGTAGACCATCAGCTGGCGGCCGTCGGCCAGGGTGACGGCGTCGGTGCCGGAGTTCGGATTGGGCAGGTTGATGGTGGCGATCGGGCTCCAGGTCTTGCCGTTGTCCTTCGACCAGGTCTGGGCCAGGGCGCCCTGGCGGGTGCGGGCGACGGCCTCGAGCACGCCGTTCGGGTGGAACAGGATGCTGGGCTGGATGGCGTCGATCTTCAGCGGCGAGGGGACGAGCGCCGTCTTGGTCCAGGTCTTGCCGCCATCTTCGCTGCGCTCGAAATAGAGGCTCCAGCCGCCGCCGTCGGCCTGGGTGACGCCTTCGGATTCCTCGACGCTGACCGGCGACAGCCAGGTCCCGTCGGCCAGCACGACCGGCTTGTTCTTGATCGGACCCAGGATGCCGTCGGGCAGACGGGTGGGCTTGCCCCAGGTCTTGCCGTCGTCCTTGGAGGTCATGACCATGCCCCACCAGTCCTGCGGGCTGGGGCCGACTTTGTAGAACAGGAAGAGGTCACCTTTCGGAGCCTGGAACAGCACCGGGTTCCAGGTCGGCAGGCGCGGGCCGCTGGCCTGGACGCCGTTGGCCAGCTCGCGAGCTTCCTGCCACTTTCCGTCGACGACGCGGGCGAACCAGATGCCGACGTCGGGATTGCGCTCGTGCGTGCCGCCGAACCAGGCCGCGGCGATCGTGCCGGCGGTGGTCTCGACGATCGTCGAGGCGTGCGACTGCGGGTAGGGGGCGTTCACATAGGCCGGTCCCTTGGCCAGGATCGCGTCGCTTTGGGCGAGGGCCGGCGAGGCGACGAGGGCGGCTGCGCAGGCGGCGAGCGCCAGGACGGAACGGCGCGCGAGGGGCGGGAAGCTGGCCATGGGTTTCCTCTAAGTCCTGGGACGAGGCCCGTCTAACGCGGGCTCAGATGGCTCTGGTATCGGTAACGAAGCCGGGCGCCTAGGTCAGGATGTCATACCACTGCCGGCCATGCTCGAGTCGAAAAGCTCAGCGTCTACAATCGCTTTGCAGCATTCGGCCGAGTTTCAGCAGTTGCCGTGGGGTCCTCTAAGCGCCCACTGCGCAGGTTTCGGCTTGAAAAATGCCGCAACCGCGCTCAGCATGAGCGAACAATGATACCGGTGTCATCAAAGAACATCGGCAACGACATCGTCCTGGGAGGGAACGAAGATGACTTCAAGCGATCGTCTGCGCCTGCGCGCGCGTCTGCTGGCCGGAACGGCCGCCTGCCTGATGGCGACCGGTATGGCCGGCGCCGTCCAGGCTCAACAGGTCGAGGACTCCGCCGTCGAAGAGGTGGTGGTCACCGGCTTCCGCAACAGCCTGGCGCAAGCGCTGAACGTCAAGCGCCAGTCGGCCGCGGCGGTCGACGCCATCTACGCCGAAGACATGGCCAAGTTCCCGGACCTGAACCTGTCGGAATCCATCCAGCGCATCCCGGGCGTGGCCATCTCGCGCGACGCCGGCGAAGGCCGCAACATCTCGGTGCGGGGCCTGGGCGCCCAGTTCACCCGCGTGCGCATCAACGGCATGGAAGCCCTGACCACCTCGGGCGGCACGGATGCCTCGGGCGGCACCAACCGCAGCCGCTCGTTCGACTTCAACGTCTTCGCCTCGGACCTCTTCAACCGCATCACGGTGCAGAAGACCGCCTCGGCCGAGACCGAAGAGGGCTCGCTGGGCGCGACGGTCGACCTGAACACCGCCCATCCGTTCGACAAGCCGGGCTTCAACTTCGCCGTCTCGGGCAAGATGGGCTACAACGACCAGGCCGAGAAAGCCTCGCCGCGCGTCGCCGCCCTGATCTCCAACACCTGGCGCGACGACACCCTCGGGGCGCTGTTCTCGGTGGCCTATTCCAAGCGCAACCTGCTGGACCAGGGCACCAGCACCGTGCGCTGGCAGACGGGCACGGCCACCTCGCCCGGCTTCCGCAGCGTGCGCGGCGTGACCTGCGCCACCAACGCCGCGGCCTGCGCCGAGGCCAACGCCGCGGTCCACCCGCGCATCCCGCGCTTCGACTGGTACAAGACCCAGCAGGATCGCCTGGGCGCGACCGGCGCGCTGCAATGGCGGCCGACCGACAAGACCAACGTCTCGTTCGACATGCTGTACGCCAACTTCAAGGGCGAGCGGAACGAGGACTTCCTGGAGACCTTCACGCCCCAGACCGCCGGCGCCTGTACCGCGACCTCGCCGGTCACCTGCGGCATCAACCAGGTCGACATCGTCGATTATACGGTCACCAATCCGCGCGCGAACTTCCCGGTCATGACCAAGGGGACGTTCAACAATATCGACCTGAAGACCGAGCAGCGCCACGACAAGCTGAAGACCGAGTTCCGCCAGTTCACCCTGGTCGGCGACCACGAGTTCACCGACAAGTTCCGCGCAAAGGGCGTGCTGGGCTTCTCGAAGTCGACCTTCTCGAACCCGGTGCAGAACACCGTCCAGTGGGATCAGTACAACGTCCAAGGCTACAGCTGGGACTATAGCCGCGGCGATACCTATCCGGTCATCACCTACGGCACCGGCGACCTGCAGAACGCCGACGCCTGGACCCTGGCCGAGATCCGCATGGCCCAGGGCTTCGTCGACAACAGCTACAAGACCGCCCAGTTCGACCTGGCCTATGACGTCAGCGACGCCTTCAAGCTGAAGGGCGGCCTAGCCTACAAGGCCTACAATACCGAAAGCGCGGCCTTCTCGCGCACCAACGGCACCTCGGCCAACATCAACCCGATCTCGTCGGCCGAGCTGCGGGGCGTCGCGCGCAGCAGCTACGCCGAGACCATCGACTTCACCAAGAGCCTGTCGATCCCGTCGGGCAACGCCGGCTCGTGGATCACGCCGGACCTGCAGAAGGCGATGTCGGCGCTGAAGATGAACGATCCCAACTACGGCAAGGCGGTCACCACGACCCCGGGCACGGTGTGGGTCAGCCCGTTCGCCACCAGCTGCTTCACCGCCGGCTGCGGCATCTACAACCTGGGCCGCGAGGCCAGCCTGGGCAGCAACTACACGATCGATGAGTGGGACACGACCGGCTACGTCCAGGGCGACTTCAACTTCGACGCCTTCGGCATGCCGGTGCGCGGCGACGTCGGCGCGCGCTACGTCCAGACCCGCCAGAAGGCGCTCGGCTATGGCGTCGTTCCGTCGACGGTGAGCGGCGTCAACTACCAGACCATCTCGGCCACGACGGCGACGCGCAGCTACAACGACTTCCTGCCGGCCCTGAACCTGGTGGTCGAGCCGCGCGAGGACCTGCTGCTGCGTTTCGGCGCCGCCAAGGTCATGGCGCGTCCGAACCTGGGCTCGCTGACGCCGGGCGTGAACATCGGTACGGGCAGCAACAAGACCGTGACCTCGGGCAATCCGTTCCTGGATCCGTTCCGCGCCAAGACCGTGGATGCGGCCATCGAATGGTACTTCCAGCCCGGGGCCCTGCTGTCGGCGGCGTTCTTCTACAAGGACATCTCGACCTTCGTGCAGAGCTATACCTCGCCGCTGTCGACCTTCGACAAGAACCCCTTCGGCCTGCCTGACAGCGCTGCGATCGCGGCCTGCGGCACCACGCCGGGCTGCGCCCCCAGCCTGCCGGTCTGGCAGTTCACGACCTCGGTCAACACGCCCGGCGGTCCGCTGAAGGGCTTCGAGCTGAACTACCAGCAGCCGTTCACCTTCCTGCCGGCGCCGTTCGACAAGTTCGGCTTCCTGGGCAACTACACCCACGTGACGTCGGAAGTGACCTACCTGTCCTCGACCGGGGCGATCACGGCCGTCGGTCCGCTGACCAACCTGTCGAAGAACAGCTATAACGCCACGCTCTACTACGAGACCCCGAAGCTGAGCAGCCGCGTGTCGGCCGCCTATCGCAGCAAGTACCTGACCCAGATCCCTGGCCGTAACGGCTCGGACGTCGAGGGCACCAAGGGCACGCTGAACTTCGACGCCTCGATCACCTACACGTGGAGCAAGAACCTGGCCTTCACCTTCGAGGCGGTGAACCTGACCAACGAGGTCCAGGACCAGTACTACGACAGCAGCCAGCTGGTGTCGTTCTACCACGAGACGGGCCGGGAGTTCTTCCTGGGCTTCCGCTACACCTACTAGGACCTGGCGCGGCGCGGTTCCCTCCCGGAGCCGCGCCGCTTCTTTTTCAGACGGCTTATCCGATGCCTGAGTTTCTCGATCGTCGCGCCGTGGTGCTGGGCGGCCTCGTCGGTCTGACGGCGGGGCCGGCCCTGGCCGCGCCGCGTTTCGACGCCGTCCTGGCGGCCAAGCCCGACCCGCGGGCGGCGCGGCATTTTCCGACCCTGAAGGCGGCGCTGGACGCCGCGCCCGTCTCGGGCGGCAAGCCCTTCCGCATCCTCGTGCCGAAGGGGACCTGGCGCGAGCAGGTCACGATCACCAAGCCCGAGATCCATTTGGTGGGCGAAGGGCAGGGCGCCAGCGTCATCGTGTTCAACGAGTACGCCGCTGGCCGCAATCGCCCGGGCGGCCCGGCCGAGATCGCCACGGTCACCGTGCTGGGCCCGGGCTTCCAGGCTCATCGCCTGACGATCGCCAATGACTTCGACTATCCGGGCAACATGCCGGCCGGGGTCGACTATGACCGCACCGGGGCCAGCGGCGCCCAGGCCCTGGCGCTGCGGCTGGGGGAGGGCAGCGACCGCGCCTATCTGGAGGACGTGGCCTTGACCGGCTGGCAGGACACTCTGTTCACCGACGCGGGGCGCAGCCTGTTCCGGCGCTGCTACATCAGCGGCTGTGTGGACTTCATCTACGGGGCGGGCGTGGCCGTCTTCGACCGCTGCGAGATCCGCTCGCGCACCCGGCCGGGCAAGGATTTCCACGGCTTCATCGCCGCGCCGGACACCGATCGCAAGCAGCCCTACGGCCTAGTGTTCCTGGACTGCCGCCTGACCCGCGACGCCGACATGCCCGACCACACCATGGCGCTGGGCCGGCCCTGGCGGCACACCAAGACCTTCGCCGACGGCCGCTACGGCAATCCCGACGCGGTGGGCCACGCGGCCTTCGTGCGCTGCTGGATGGACCGCCACATCGTGCCCGAGGGCTGGTATCCGATGCACTACAGCTTGAAGGGCGGCCGCCGGACCATGTACCAGCCGGAGGACGCGCGGTTGTTCGAGTACGCCAGCCGCGGTCCGGGGGCGGGGAAGCCCTCAGGCCGTCGTCGGCAGCTGACGGCCAGCGAGGCGCGGAAGTACACGATCCCCAACCTGCTTTCGGGTTGGGATCCGGCGTAAGGGAGTAAGGCGATGATCGGACGGCGCGAGATCCTGGTCGGCGGCGCGGCGGCTGCGGGAACCTTGGTGACCGGCGAGGCCCTGGCCGGCGGCGCGGGCAAGCGCCCGGCCAAGGGGCAGGCCGTCTGGACGTTCGACCGCCTGTCCAACATCGGCGGCGCGGCGACCACGGTCGAGGGCGATCCGCAGCTGGTCGCCAGCCCGTTCGGCCAGGCCGTACAGTTCGACGGCGTCGACGACCGCCTGGTGATCGAACGCCATCCGCTGGCTGGCTGGGGGCAGTTCACCTTCGAGGCGCTGTTCCGTCCCGACGGCGGCGTCTTCGCCCAACGTTGGTTCCACCTCAACGAGGAGCCCGCCGGCGGCGAGCCCTCGACGACGCGCATCCTGTTCGAGATCCGGGTGATCGAGAACCAGTGGTGCCTGGACGCCTTCGCCACCGGGCCGGGCTACAAGCACACCCTGCTGTTCGAGAACAAGCTGTTCCCGGTTGGCCGCTGGTACTGGGTGGCCCAGAGCTTCGACGGCAAGACCTATCGCGCCTTCGTCGACGGCGTACTGCAGGGCGAGGCGGAGATCGACTACAAGCCGCAAGGGCAGGGCCGTTCGTCGGTCGGCTCGCGCCTGAACAAGGTCGACTACTTCAAGGGCGCGATCCGCGAGGCGCGCTTCACGCCCCGCGGTCTGCCGGTCGAGCAGTTGCAGCGGTTGGGCTAGCGCTTCTCCTCGCGCAGCCCGCCCAGCCGCACCGGCGAATTGTATTCGCGGGCGGCCTTGATCACGTAGTCCTTGAACTCACCCGCCGTCTTCAGGCTGGGCCCTTCGCTCCAGGCGGCGGCGAGCATGTATTCGAACTTGCCGTCCGCCGTCGGGGCGACCTTGAAGACGTGGTTGCCCTGGCGCTCGTCGCTGGAGACGTAGGTCGGCTTGTAGGCGTCGCGCACCACGATGGCCGAGCCGGCGTAGTCGATTTTGAAGCCGTTCTGCACCGCCTCCTTGTCGTCGGGATTGCGCACCAGCTCGCTGCCGCCGGTGATGGCCACGCCGCCCTGCTGGTAGATGATCTCTTCGGGCGCGTGCTTGCGGATGCCGGCGGCCCAGGCCGCGCTCTTGGCTTTCGGGCTGAACGTCTTGAAGGTCACGCGGCCGGTCGAATAGTTCTGGCCGGCGAAGGCGGTGTACAGCTGCTCGACCTCGTAGCGGCCGCGACCGCTGTCCCAGTTCAGGGTCTTGACGCGGATCATGCTGCGCAGCGGGCCGTTGGTGACGACCTCAAAGGCGTAGCGGGTGTCCTTGAGGCCGTTGCCGTTGAAGCGGTTCTCCTGGTCGGAATTGGGCGTGAAGCGCGGGCGCGAGATCGAGTTCGGCTTGGCCGGGTCATCGAACACGCCGATGCCGCCGCCGCCGAAGGTGTCGTCCACCGACATGATGTCCGAGCCCATCTTCGGATCGATGCGCGACACCGCATAGCCGTCCAGGTTCTCGCCATAGAGGCGCGGCGACATCAGCATTGGGGCGCGCTTACCGTAGACGTCGGCGTCGGTCGGGAACCACAGCTTCCAGCCCACAGCCTCCGACTCCCAGAAGGGCACGGTGTGGCGCATGTAGCTGCCGATGCCGGCGTGGGTGCGGTGGGGGTTCCAGCCGCGCTGCTGGAAGCCGCGATAGATGTAGAGGGTCTTGGTCTCGCGGGCCTTCAGATCGACCTGCAGGAACAGCTCGTCCCACAGGCCGTCGGCGTCGAGGTCGTCCAGCTGGTAGTCGAACGAGCGGCCGTTGGTCTCGGCCAGGCGGCCGTGCGGGCCTTCGCTGGCCTGGCGCTCGTGGTCTGGAGCGGGGCGGGGCTGGCCGGCCGGATCGACCAGGGTGATGGTCAGGGCCTGGATGCCGCGCAGCATTGGAAGTTGCTGCGGCGTCAGGATCACCGGGCTGCCGATGCGATCCTCGTCCAGGTCATTGACGAGCGTGATCGCGATGCGTTCACTGGGGGCGAAGGTCCCCTGGGTGTACCAGGGCGCGTCAGCTGCCTGAGCGACCCCCGCGAGCATCAGGGGCAGGGCCGAAACGGCGAGCAGTCGACGGGCCTTCATACGCATCTCCCTTACTTTTGGCGCATCAAAGGTCGCGGAAGCCAGGAATGCAAGTCTGCATACTCATTATACCAGCTTCCGATTTCCGTTGCGGACGCTATGGTGGTGGTCGCGCTTAGGGAGCGCTACCAATTCAAAGGAGAAGTGCGTGGTGAAGCGCCCGATCGCGTTGAGTTTGATCTTGGCCCTCGGCGTCAGCCATGCCGCTCTCGCCGCCGACGCCATGCGCGACGGCTTCCAGACCCCGCCCGCCGAGACCCGGCCGCACGTCTTCTGGCAGTGGATCAACGGCAACGTCTCTCGCGAGGGCGTTCACCTCGACCTGGAATGGATGAAGCGCGCCGGTGTCGGCGGCGCGATCCTGTTCGACGTCGGCTTCGGCTCGCCGCCCATTCCGCAGTACGTGGAAAAGCGCATCGGCTACGGTACGCCGGTGTGGAAAGAGACGGTGGGCTACGCCGTCTCGGAAGCCAAGCGCCTGGGGCTGCAGTTCGGCATGCAGGCCGGCGGCGGCTGGAGCGAGACCGGCGGTCCCTGGGTGAAGCCCCAGGAAGGCATGAAGAAGCTGGTCTGGAGCGAGACGGTCGTCTCCGGCAAGGGCCCGATCACCCTGGCGTCCCCGCCCGGGATCAGCGGACCGTTCCAGGACATGCCGATCGGCGCGCGCTTCGCCGAGCCCAGGCTTTACAACGACGTGGCGGTGGTCGCCTGGCGCGAGGCCGACACGATCGCCGCGCCGGCTGAAGTCACCTCTAGCGCTGGCGCCGTGGATGCGGCCCGTCTCGCTGACGGGGCCTATGCCGCGCCTGCCGTGCAGTCTCTGGCTGGCGATGGCTGGGTGCTGCTGCGCTACGCCAAGCCGGTGACCGCCCGCGCCGTGACCGTCTCGGTGGACGGCGCCATGCCCGACGGCGTGGTCGAGGCCAGCGATGACGGCGTCACTTTCCGCACGCTGGCGACCTTGCCGGGCGACGTGCGCCAGGGCCTGCCGGTGCGCACCTTCGCGTTCGCCAAGACGACCGCCAAGGTCTTCCGCCTGCGCCTGGCCAAGACCGCCAAGGCTGCGCCGCTGACCGAGTTTGCGATCCACGCCGACGCCCGCGTCGACCGCTTCCAGGAGAAGGCCGGCTGGGGTGTCCTCGTCGACGCCTGGGCCGCACAGACGCCGGCCACCGACGCGGCGATCGCGCCGGACAAGGTGCTGGACCTGACCGGCCGCCTGAAGGCCGACGGGACCCTGGACTGGACGCCGCCGGAGGCCGGCCGCTGGCGCGTCGTGCGCTACGGCTGGTCGCTGACCGGCCGCCGCGACACCCCGGCCGCGGCCGAGAGCCTAGGTCTGCAGGTCGACAAGTACAACGCCGTGCATGATCGCGCCCATATGCGCGACCTGCTGGAGCCGCTGAAGGCTCAGCTGGGCGAGGGCGGG
>CAZRPD010000096.1:0-19673 GCA_964601775.1 uncultured Caulobacter sp.
CGGCCGACGGTCTCCAGGTCGAAGTGCTCGTCGAACAGCCGCACGAAAGGACCGACGGCGGCGGCGGCGTTGTTGTCCTTGGCCTTGCCCAGCAGCAAGGCCGAGCGCCCCTCGACGTCACGCAGATTGACGTCGTTACCCAGGGCCGCGCCAACGATCCGGCCCGTGGACGACACCGCCAGCACCACCTCGGGCTCGGGATTGTTCCAGGTCGAGGCCGGATGCACCCCGACATCGGCGCCTGTGCCAACCGACGACATCGGCTGGCCCTTGGTGAAGATCTCGGCGTCCGGACCGATGCCAACTTCCAGATATTGGCTCCAGGCGCCGGCGGCGATCAGGGTCGCCTTCAGCGCCGCCGCCTCGGGCGAGCCGGGCTTCAACCGCCGCAGGTCGTCACCGACCAAGTCACGGATCTGGTCGCGCAGGCCCGCCGCCGCCGACAGGTCGCCGCGCGCCCGCTCCTCGATCACCCGCTCCAGCATCGAGGTGACGAAGGTGACCCCCGCCGCCTTCACCGCCTGCAGGTCGATCGGCGACAGCAGCCAGGGCTTGGCGGGATCGCGTGCATCGGGATCGGTATTGGCAAGGACGTCGGCCAGCAAGCCCAGGTCCTCGCCCTGAGCGCCGCGCAGCGCGCCAGCCGGATCATCGGCCTCGCATAGATCGCGGGCGGTCGGGAAGGCGCGCGAGATATCTGTCAGGCGCTCGCCATCAACGCGCACCACGGCCGGGCCAGCGGACGACCAGACGCGGCCAAACAGCAGGGCCCGCGCGTCGGCAGGCAGGATATCGGAGGGCTTCAGAGACATGGCTTACCGGCGACGGAAGACGGGCAGACGCTTTTCGGCGAAGGCTGCGCGGCCCTCGGCGGCGTCCTGGGTGGCGAAGCAGATGGTCTGCAGATCGCGCTCGTACTCCACGGCCTTTTCATAAGGCATGGCGTGGGCGGCCTTCAGGTTCAGCTTGGCGGTCTCGGCGGCGATCGGGGCGCGCGAGGCGATGATCTCGGCGAGGGCGACGGCGCGGGCCAGCAGATCCTCGGGCGCGGTGACCTCGCTGACCAGACCCCACTCGCGGGCGCGCGCGCCCTCCCCGGGGTCGCGGGTCGGGATCAACAGCCCCGCGTGCGAAGCGCCGACCGAATGGCCCAGCCCACCCGCCATGCCGCCGCCGCCGATCCAGCCCAGCTTGATCTCCGGCGCGGCGAACTTGGCGTTGGTCGAGGCGATGCGGATGTCGCAGCTCATCGCCGTCTCCAGCCCGCCGCCCAGGGCATAGCCGTTGACCGCCGCGATGGTCGGCTTGCGACACAGGCGCACCGCGTCGCAATAGTCGCCACGATTGCGGAAGTCCCAGGGGGTCTCGTAACTGTCGAGGGTGGCGATGTCCGACCCGGCGCAGAACGCCTTCTCACCCGCGCCGGTGATGACCACGCAGCGGATCGTGTCGGATGCATCGACCTGCGCGATCGCCGCCTCGACGGCCTTGGCCATGTCGGGCGTCACCGCGTTCAGCTTCTGCGGGCGGTTCAGGGTGATGACGGCGACGTGGCCCGTCACCTCGAACAGGATGTCTTGGCTCATCTCGAAGTCCTCTAGATCTCGGCGCCCGCCGGGCGGTGGCGCTCGAACAGCGCCTGCAGGTCGTCCAGCAACGCGTCGGCCGGTTCGGCGGCGTCCAGGCCCATGCGGATGCGCTGCGAAGCCGCCGTCTGGAAGGCGATCGCGCCGTCGTGGCGCGGACGCAGGCTGGCGCCGTCCAAAGTGGCGTAGGTGTCAGCGTAGAACCCGCCCCAGCGGGCGTTGACGGCGGGATCGCGCCAGGCGCCGCGCAGGGCCGGCTGGCCCTCGTGATCGGGGATAAAGCCGCGCTGGGCCTCCTCGGACATCAGCCAGCGCAGATGATCCAGCAACTCCGGCGTCACCTTGCACCAGCGCGAGACGCCGATCCCGGTGCCGCCCAGGATCGAGCCCACTGGTCCGTCCGCCGTCACGCGCGGCGCATCGGCAAAACCCAGAGCGCCGCCGGGAGCGTAGTTCACATAGCCGTAGACCAACGGGCAGACCGCGACGTTGTCGTTTCTGCTCATGTGTTCCAGGATGCCGATCGGGTTCAGCGGCCGCAGGGCCTGCGGGCTGTTGCCCGCCAGCCGAACCAGCAGGTCCCACGCCGCGCGCGCCTCGGCCCGGTCGCGGAAGGTCCCGCCATGGGCCGCGCAGATCGACTGGAAGGTCAGGGCCGCGTGCGGACCCGACAGCGACAACACGACGCCGCCGGTTTCGGATAGCCGCGCGACCTCGTCCCACAGAACCGGCGGGGCCTCGAGACGGTCTCGTCGCCAGGCCATGACCTGGGTGGCGGCGTCCTGCGGTAGCGCCCAGTGCTGGCCGGCATAGTGGTAGCTGGCCAAGCTCTTGCCCATGGCCGCGTCACGCCAGCCGGAGATCTCCTCGGCCGAGAACAGTTCTTCCAGCGGCCGCAGACAGTGAGCGGCGACCGCCTCGCCGACATGCGGATGGTCCAGCACCACCAGATCGTACAGCGCGCACTGCTCGCCGATCGGCCGCTCCTCGAAACCCTCCAGCGAATGGCGCTCCCAGGTCAGGGACAAGCCGTCGCGAGCCGGATCGAGCCGGGCGGCGGCGGCCTCCAGAGCCCTGTAGCCGCGCGGATGGTCCCAGGTCAGGCCGCGAAAGGCGGGCGCGGTCATGCCGAGCGGACCACGCCGGCCTGGATCAAGGCTTCGATGTCCTCGGGCGAGCGACCAGCCTCGGCCAGGATCTCGCGCGTGTGCTCGCCGACCAGCGGCGCGCCGCGGTCGATGGTCGACGGCGTCTTGGAGAACTTGATCGGGAAGCCCGGCGTCTTCACGCGGCCTTCGCTGTCGTGATCGTACTCGACGAACGTGCCGTTGTGGGCGATCTGCGGGTCCTGAACGAGGTCCGCATAGCCGTAGACCGGGCCGCACCAGATGTCGTGCGCGCGGAAGAGTTCCAGCCACTCGGCGCTGGTGCGGTTGACCAGGCGCCGACGGACGCAGGCGAAGATCTCGTCGCGATGCGTCCAGCTGTCGGTCTCGTCGTCCAGGTCGGCGAAGAACGGCTCCTCGATCAACTTGCCCAGCGTCTTCAGCGAGGCCATGGCGATCGAGATGTAGCCGTCGGCGGTCTGGTACACGCCATAGGGCGCGCGGATGTAGGTATGGGCGTGCGGCTCGGCCGAACGGGTCTGCGGCTTGCCGCCGACCGTGAACACCGACAGCTCCTGCATCTGGATGGTGGTGATGGCGTCCAGCATGTTGATCTGGACCAGCTGCCCCTCGCCCGTCCGCTCGCGATGGAACAGGGCCGCCAGAGCGCCCTCGAAGGCGGTGTAGGCGGTGATGGCGTCGACCAGGTACTGGCCGGCCGGCTGCGGCGGCTGGTCGGCCGCGCCCGAGGACATCATCGCGCCCGACATCGCCTGCAGCAGCAGGTCCTGGCCGGGATAGTTCTTATAGGGCCCGTCCTCGCCATAGCCCGACATCGACACATAGATCAGGCGCGGATTGATCTTCGACAGGGTCTCGTAGTCGACGCCCAATCGTGCGGCGACGCCGGGGCGGTAGTTCTGCAGGAAGACGTCGGACGTCTTGACCATCTCCAGCAGCAGGGCCTTGCCCTCGGCGCTTTTCAGGTCGACGGCCAGAGAGCGCTTGTTGCGGTTCAGGGACAGGAACGAGACGTTGATCTGGTTGCCGCGCGCCCCGCCCGCCGAAACGTGGCGCTGCCACTCGCCGGTGGTCGGCTCGACCTTGATGACGTCGGCGCCCATGTCGCCCATGCGCTGGGCGGCGAACGGGCCGGCCATGGCGATCGAACAGTCGAGAACGCGAATTCCGCTCAGGATACCCATGTCAGAACAAACCTTTGGCTGGATCAGCTCATCACCCAGCCGCCGTTCACATGCAGCGTCTGACCGGTGATGAAGCCCGCCGCGTCGGCGGCGAAGAAGGCGATGGCGTGGGCGATGTCGCCCACATGGCCGCGGCGCTTGATGGCCTGGCTGTCGAGGACGTGGCGGGTGTAGCCCTCGGGGTCGGGATGGATCTTCTCGGCGTCGGTCGGGAAGGCTCCCGGAGCGATGGCGTTGACGGTGATCCCGTAAGGCCCGAACTCCCGCGCCCAAGCCCGCGTCAGGCCGATCAGCGCGCCCTTGGACGCGACATAGGGCGACAGGTTCGCCCATTCGCCCGAGATGGTGATGCTGGAGATGTTGAGGATGCGGCCAAAGCCCTTGGCCCGCATGGCCGGCAGGGCCTCCTGAACGGCCACGATCGCCGCGTCGACATTGATCCGCTGGACCAGTTGGTGGTCCTCGATCGTGTAGTCCTCGAACGGCTTGGACGGATAGATGGCGGCGTTGTTGATCACCACGTCGAAGCCGCCGACCTGGGCCAGCAGCACGCGCAGGGCGGCGCGGAAGCCTTCCAGTTCCGACAGGTCAGAGGTCGAGACGATCAGCTTGCCGGCCGAAACGCCCTCGGCGGCGGTTTTCAGCGCCGCGACCTTGGCCGGGTCGTTGTCGACGGCCACGACGGTCGCGCCGCGCGCCATCAGTTGCAGCGTGGTCTGCTGGCCGAGCCCCCCGGCCGCGCCGGTGTAGAGGATGACCTTGCCGTCCAGATCCATGCTCAGCGCCCCCCGATGGCGGGGTAGACGCCGGACGGCGCGGGATAGTCTTCAGCCGGCTGGCGGGCGACGCCCTCGATGCGGGCCACGGCTTCGGACACCGCCGCCGCATTGGGCAGGATGCGGAAGACGCTGTCGTAGCGGCGCTCCTCGCCATGCTCCAGCTGGATCAGCTCGCCCCGCTCGCGGGCGAAGTCCTTGCCCAGCACGTGGTTGGTCGAAGGCTCGATGCCCAGGGCGTAGTGGCCAGCGTGCAGGTTCTGCCACTCGTACAGGGCCGGGAACTGCGATTTCAGGGTCTGAACCTCGAAGCCGAAACCCAGGGCCTCGTTGACCAGGGCGACATTGACCTTGCCCTCGCCGTCCGGGGCCATGTCGTGCTGCCAGACCTGTTCGTGGAAATTGCGGATCGGCGCCGGCAGGGTGCGGTAGCCGACGCCTTGCTTCTGGTAGTCGTCGCCCGCGTGCGAGGCCCAGATCACGTCGCGGATCGGCGCCACGTAGCGCGAGCCCTCGGCCAGCACCGGATAGCCGACATTGATGTGGTAACAGTACATGTGCGGCGTGGTGTAGAAGCCGTGATTGACCACCCGGTCATGCAGGCGGATCTCGTCGCTGCCGACGGTCGCCTCGATGCGGCGGATCAGGTGCAGGTCTTCGCCGAACACCGTCGACTGCTGGACGATCCCTTCCGCCCACAGGATGCAATCGTCGCCCTCCCAGCGCTCGCCATAGCCGGTCAGCCGGGCCGGGATCGTGCCGATCCGGCCGTGCAGCGACGAACTGACCGTCTTCTTCGGGCCATAGAAGTAATGCCCCGCCGGGTCGTCGTGCATGAACAGCACATGGTCCAGGCCGCAGGTGACCATCAGGCCCGAGAACGACCGGAACCAGGAGAGGCCGCCCTCTCCTTCGTATTCGTGCAGGCCGGGGTGGCGAAAGCCCGACGGCGAGTGCCAGCCGACCGCGCGGCCACTGTGCTCGCACTCGGCGATGTCCATGGCCCGGTCGATCAGGACGGTGAAGCGTAGGCCCGTGCCGGTGCGGAATTCCAGCTGCCGGACGCCGCGCTCCACGCCGTCGCCCAGGGTCGACAGGCGCACGCCGGCGAACTGCGACAGCGCGCCGGTGCGCTCGGCCAGGGCGCGACGACTCACGCTTTCTCCGTACAACTGGACCACGCCTTGCCTCCCTGACACCGGCTCGTTAAGATAATATGTATGATGTTTATAGGGGCCAAGATGATCCCGTCAACGACCTTGTCGAGGCCGATGTGAGCGCCACCACCCGCCGCTGTTTCGCGGTCGACCTGCACGACGATCCAGCCCAGATCGCCCGCTACCGCGCCTGGCACGCAGCCGGTGGTCCGCCGGCCACGATTAGTGCAGCAATCCGCGCCGATGATGTGCGCGAACTCGAGATCTGGCTGATCGGCGACCGAATGTTTATGATCCTGGAACAGGGCGATCGGTACCACCCGGCCGCCAAGGCCGCCCGCGACGCCGCCAATCCTGACGTCCAGGCCTGGGACGCCCTGATGCGGACTTTTCAGAAACCTCTGCCCTTCGCGCCTGCACAGACATGGGTCGAGATGGAGCGAATCTACGCCTTGTCAGAACAGCCCTAATCGAGGCGGCGCAGTGGCGTGTCAGCGTCGCCACAAGGGAATAGTGACAGCTCGCTGTGAGCCTAGAGCGCCGGGAATGCGGATCACGAGGCGCGCTGTGCGCGTGAGAGGCTGTGAGTGCAGGCGCTATTCGCGGATAAATTCACATGCATCGATAGCTCTTGTGAATTCGCGCAGACGAACTGGAAAAATCGCGCCGCTTTCCGCCTATTTCGCCGAAGAAGCAGCTGATTCTACAGGCGAGACAACGTCTCAGCTGAGCGCGGCCATCGCCACAGCCGATGGCGTGAAGCAGTCTTCAAGGAAATCCCCGACCGCGCGGATGGCGGCGGCGTTCTGGATATCCTCGGCAACGACCAGCCAAACCTCACGCTCCAGCAACAGACCATCGTCCGGCGCACGCGCCAGGCCGGCGGACAAAGCCTCTGGCAAGGCCGCGACGCCGATCCCGGCCAGGGCCGCCGCGCGGCGCACCAGGAGGTCGTTGCTGCGGAAAACCACCGCCCGACGGCCAGCTTGCGCCTTCAACCAGTCGGCTTCTGGTGAGACATCCCGGTTGGCTTCGTCATCGATGAACTTCAGGTCCGTGTCCTCGCGGATATTAAGATAGCCAGGAGTGGCGAAAAGGCCGAAGCGCAACGCACCCAGTTTGCGACCGCCCTTGGCGCCGCCCATGGGCCTAAGCCATTGAACGGAAAGGTCGGCTTCGACAGCGGTCGTTGCAGCGTCGCCGACGTCCAGGCGCAGCAGCAGATCCGGATGCGCCTCACGAAATCGGGTCAGCCTGGGCGCGATCAGCACCATCGCCAGGGCCGATGGCGCGCGAACGACGATCTCTCCGACCAGATCGATCCCACCGGCGCGAGAAACGCGTTCGATCGCCAGAGACTCGGTTAGCATACGATCAGCCAGCCGCGCGACGTGCTCGCCATCGCCGGTCAGGATGTAGGCCCGAGGCCGGCGCTCGACCAGCTCCAGCCCCAACTGCGCCTCCAGGGCGGCAATGCGGCGGGCGACGGTGACGTGATCGACCGACAGGGCGCGCGCCGCCGCCGACAGCGAACCGCGCTGCGCGAACACCGAAAAGTGCCTCAGATCCTCCCAATCGAACATGTGTGCTTTTCCACATCTGAACGGGATAGTTGTGCAATTTATTGGTGTCACGCCTGCCAGGCGCTCGTCAAGCGGCGTTAGGACGCCTTGATGAAGCCCTTGGCCCGAAGCGTCAGCGGCGCCACCCGCGGGTCATGCTGGAAGATCAGGCCGCCCTCGGCTGCGGACTGCTCGGGAATATAGTCGAAGGTGGCGCTGGCCGTCTCGGGCTCGGAACCCGTCAGCGCGCCCTCCACCACCACTTGGGCGGCTGGCGCGCCGCCGTGGTTAAACGCCTCGATCTGAGCGACATAACCATAGGGTGTCGGCGTGACGGTCTTCAGCCGCACCTCGATGGCCGGCGGCCCATCGACGCCGAACGCCGCGTCCCAGGCCGTCATGCCGATGGCGGCGAGCGCCAGGCAGAGGCCGACCCCAGCGGCCGCCCACTCCAGCGGCGGGATGTCGTTGTCCGGAGACGTCTCCGCCCTTTTGTCGGGCGCGGCCTTACGACGGGCAGCAGTACGCGCCTGGGCCATCAGACCACCAGTCGCGCGGTCGCCGCGCCCAAGGCGGCCGGAAAGCCCAACACGACAGTCATGGTGGCGATCTCATGCAGCGCCACGCCGTCCGTGCGCCCGAATGTCCACAGCATGTACAGGCTGATCATCAGGGCCACGCCGTAGCCCGGCGCAGTGAAGGCGACGAAGGTGCGCTTGAAGCCACCCGCTTCGCGCCGTTGGGCTTCGCCCGGAAAGCCCAGCCGGTAGACATAGAGGTGCAACAGCACGATCGAGGCGGTCATCAGCAACAGGGTCTGCAACGGTCCCATCTGGTAGGCGATCAGGATCATTTCCTCGGTGGGAGCGACGTTGAAGGCCAGGAAGGTCGCGCCCACAGCCATCAGGAAGAGTTCGCCCACCGCCCCTGCCCTGGCCTTCTCGCGCTTGCCCGGCCCTCGCTCGCCTAGCTGCTTGCCGGCCAGCAGCGCGCCGATGGCGGCGGGCACGGCGCACAGGGAGACCTTGCCCCAGGCGGCTTGCGAACCGACACCTTCGCCGCGCAGCACGCCAAAGACCGCCAGCAGAGCGGCGGACAACAGGAAACCAACCCCAAAGGCCGCCAAGGCGTCCAGAACCTCGTCCTTCAATCGGAAGGTCGCCTCGAAGCCGGCATAGTAGGACAGGCCGATCAGCATCGGGATGGTCAGCAGCAGGAACACCAGGAGCCGCCAGCGCTCAACCGTCATGCCCAGAGACCACATTTCCATGGTCATGAGCAGGGGAAACGAAAACAGCAGCGCCCCGCCGAACGCCCGCGCCAGCGCAGCGCCGTACTCGATATTGGCGTCGCTGACGGCGCTCACCGGCGCATCCTCCCCAAACTCCAGACCTGCAAACGGCCAGGCTTGGCGGCAGGTTCCGCGCCTTGCTGGATGGGAACGCCCCCGCGTCCCGCGAATTTGCCAAGGGTAAGCGTGACTGGGGAGCCTGCCGATGCCGACCACCGACCGACTGTGGCTGCCCTATTGCGGGGCGGGACCGACGCCGGCCGAGTTGTGGTCGCGGTGGAACCTCGATCCGGCTGTTCTGGTCGCCATGGCCCTTCTCGGCGTTGGCCTGGCGACCCTTGCGCCCGACCGCCGCCGCTTCGTCGTCGCCGCGATCACCGTGATGTTGCTGATCTTCGTCTCGCCGCTTTGCGCCCTGAGTTCTGCGCTGTTCTCGGCGCGCACCGTGCACCACGTGTTGCTGACGGTCATGGCCGCGCCGTTGATCGCCTGGTGCCTGCCTCGCCTGAAAGGCACGCCGCGGGTCGCGGCGACCACGTTGCTGTTCACCGCCGTGTTCTGGGGCTGGCACGCGCCGGCCGCCTATGGCGCGGCGATGTCAAACGACCTGGTCTACGGCCTGATGCAGCTGAGCCTGCTGGCAAGCGCCGTCGCCGCCTGGCGCGCCGTCCGCGCCGCACCGCCGCCCGCCGCCGTGGCCGGCCTGCTGGCGGCCATGGTGCTGATGGGCCTGCTGGGCGCGATCCTGACCTTCACACCCCGCGCCCTCTACGCTCCGCACGCCCTGACCACCGCCGCCTGGGGCCTGACGCCGATCGCGGACCAGCAGTTGGCGGGCCTGATCATGTGGATCCCAGCGGCGGCAGTCTATCTGGTTTTCGCCCTGGCCATCCTGGGACGGCTTCTGCGTCCGCAGCCGAGCGTCCAGCCCGCATGATCGACCGGCTGATCGAGAACATCTTCGAATGGGCGGCTGGCCACGCGGACGAAGGCCGTTATTCGCCGGTGGCCATCGTCTTTCACTGGACCATGGCCGGCCTGGCGATCTTCCAACTGGGCTGGGGCTTCTGGATGGGCCGCATGCCGGCCGGATTTGGCATGCTGGCCGCCTATCAGCTGCATTTCGCGGTCGGCGTCCTGATGCTGGTCCTGGTGCTGGGACGGCTGGGCTGGCGGGCCTTCGCGCCCGACATCATCAACGACGCCGACAAGCCGGGCTGGGAAAGCACGGCGGCCCACATCACCCACTATGTCTTCTACACCTGTCTGCTGGGCCTGCCCCTCAGCGGATGGGCGATCGTTTCGGCGACCGCCCGCGAGACCCAGCTGACGCTGCTGGGCCTGCCCTGGCCACTGATGCCGCTGGGGACGCTGGACAATCCCACCCTGTGGGCGATCGAGGTCGCCGCCGAGTGGCTGCACTGGGGCCTAGTGCTAAGCCTCTTGGCGCTGATCCCTATCCACGCCGGCGCGGCCCTGAAGCATCATCTCATCGATCGAGACGACGTCCTTCACGGGATGCTGCCGATCGTCCCGCAGCCGCCGCCGCGGCGGACGCGCTGGCAGCGTCGCTGGCGGGCGATGGAGAAGCAGGTCGCCGCTCTAACCAAGCCGCTAAGGCGGCGATTTCAGCCGAGGTGAGCTTGCGGGCGACGTCGGTCATGGCCGCGCGGGCGTCGTTGCGGCGCTTGCCCGCCTGCCAGCGCTCGAGCTGTTCGCGGGTATAGGCCGCCGGCTGACCGGCCAGCACCGGCTGGCCCCGGCCGACGCCCTCGCCTTGCGCGCCATGACAGGACGCGCAGGCAGTCAGGCCCCGTCCCGGATCGCCCGCGCGCCAGAGCGTCGGCGCGGGGCTGGGCGATGCATCAGAAGTCCTGGGCGCCAGACCCGCATAGTAGGCGACCACCGCTCGGCGGGCCTCGTCGTCCAGGGCCTTGGCCACCGCCGTCATTACCGGGTCCGGCCGGATGCCCGAGGCGTAGTCTTCCATCTGCTTTTGCATGTAGCCGGCGTCCAGGCCCGCCAGACGGGGTACCGAGACGCCGTCGCCTTCGCCGTCCAGGCCGTGGCAGGCGAAGCAGGCATGGGTCGCGCCGCCGGCCCCGCCGCTCATCGCCGTCACGCGCCCCGTGGCGCTCAGGGCCTGATCGGTCCGGCTGACGGGTCGATCGCAGGCGCTCAGCGCCGCCAGGACCAGGAGAAGATGGAAAGCACGCACCGCCGCTAAACCGGCGCGCCGCGGCTCAGTTCCCTCGCCTGCGCCGGAACCTTGGCCGCGCCGACGGGTTGAGGCTGCGTTGAGTTTCTGTGGGGGTGGCGTGCGCGGGACGGCGGGAGCAGCAATGATCGGCCTGGCCAGCGCGGGATTGGCCGCCTGCGTCGAGAAGGGTCCGGAGGGTCACCAGATCGCCGGCGCCGATCCGAAACGGGGCTTGGCCCTGGTGGAAAGCCATGGCTGCAACGCCTGCCACGTCATCCCGGGCGTCGACTGGCCGCGTGGCAAGGTCGGCGGCGACCTGAAGGGTTTCGCCGACCGCGCCCTGATCGCCGGCAAGCTGCCCAACCGGCCCGACGTACTGGTTCGCTGGCTGCGCGATCCGCCGGCCCTGTCGCCTGACACCGCCATGCCCGCCACCGGCCTCTCCGAAGCCCAAGCCCGTGACGTCGCGGCCTATCTCTACACGCTCGATGACCAGTAGGACCGCCCACGAGAGCCTGGCCGGTTGGCCGCCGCCAGTGCTGGATCCGGCTGGACCGTTCGCAAGCCCGGTGAACACCTTGACTTGGGGCCTGCTGGCCATGGCCGCCGGCGTCACATTGGTGGTGGTTGTCGCCCTGGGCGTGGCGCTATTCGGCCCGACCGCCTGGCGCCGCAAGCTGGGCGGCGAAAAGCTGATCTGGATCGCCGGCCTGGGCTTTCCGTTGGTAGTGCTGAGCGCCCTCCTGATCTGGGGCCTGTCCCTGACCAACCGCCTGGCCGAAGCCCCGCAGCCGGGCGACCTGCGCGTGCGGGTCACCGGCGAGATGTGGTGGTGGCGCGTGGCCTATCTCGACGCCGCCGGCCGCGAGACCTTCCAGGACGCCAACGAGATCCATATCCCCATCGGCCGCCCCGTGGCCTTCGAGCTGGAGACCACCGACGTCATTCACAGCTTCTGGGTGCCGCGCCTGGCCGGCAAGCTGGACATGATCCCTGGCCGTCGCAACGTTCTGCGCCTGCAGGCCGACAAGCCCGGGACCTATGCCGGCCAGTGCGCCGAATATTGCGGCGGGGCCCACGCCCTGATGGCCTTCGTCGTCGTGGCCCACACGCCCGAGGACTACGCCCGCTGGCAGGCCAGCGCCGGCAAGCCGGTCGACCTCGCCCTGACCCGGAACACAGGCGCAGCGGCCTTCGACCGCGCCGGCTGCGGGGCCTGCCATACGGTGCGCGGGACCTTGGCCAACGGCGTCGCCGGACCCGACCTGACCCATGTCGGCTCGCGCCAGACGCTTGGCGCGGGCGTGCTGGCCAACAATCCCGGGACCATGGCCGGCTGGATCGCCGACAGCCAGGCGATCAAGCCCGGCAACCGCATGCCCGCCTATCCCGTGCTGACCGGCCCGGAGCTGCGCGCCATTTCCAGCTATCTCGAGAGCCTGAAGTGAGCGTCGTCGAAGAGCCTTCCGAGACCGGCTTCGACCGCGCGCTCTATGATCGCTTCCCGACCAAGGGCCGCCGCCCCAAGGGCGAGCTGGAGGAACTCGAGGAGATCTGGTGCGGCCCCAAGGGCTGGCAGTGGATCACGGTGATCAACAACAACTATGTCGGCGTCTATTACGTCGGCGCGGCGATGCTGTTCTTCGTGCTGGCCGGCGTGTTGGCCCTGGTCATGCGCACCCAGTTGGCCCTGCCGCTGCAGGGCGTGCTGTCCCAGGAGACCTACAACCAGGTCTTCACCATGCACGGCACGGTGATGATGTTCCTGTTTGCGGTGCCGGCGGTCGAGGCGCTGGGCGTGCTGCTGCTGCCGCAGATGCTGGGGGCGCGCGACCTGCCCTTCCCGCGCCTGTCGGCCTATGCGTTCTGGGCCTATCTGATCGGTGGGCTGGCGTTCTTCTGCTCGCTGTTCTTCGGCCTGGCGCCGGACGGCGGCTGGTTCATGTATCCGCCCCTGACCTCGACCACCTATTCGCCGGGGATCAACGCCGACTTCTGGCTGCTGGGCATCGGCTTCATCGAGATCTCGGCCATCGCCGGGGCGATCGAGATCATCGTCGGGGTGCTCAAGACGCGCGCCCCGGGCATGAGCCTGGACAAGCTGCCGATCTTCGCCTGGGCCATGCTGGTGTTCGCCGGCATGATCATCATCGCCTTCCCGTCGGTGATCCTGGCCACCACCCTGCTGGAGCTGGAGCGGGCGCTGAACTGGCCGTTCTTCGACGCGGCGCGCGGCGGCGACCCGATGCTGTGGCAACACCTGTTCTGGTTCTTCGGTCACCCCGAGGTCTACATCATCTTCCTGCCGGCGGCGGGCGCGATGTCGACCATGGTCGCGGCGGTGTCGCAGACCAAGCTGGTCGGCCACTGGATGGTGGTGTTGGCCTTCCTGGCCACGGGCTTCATCAGCTTCGGCGTCTGGGCGCACCACATGTTCACAACGGGCATGCCGGGCAATTCGATCGGCGTGTTCTCGGCAGCGTCGATGGCGGTCAGCCTGCCGGCCGGCGTGCAGGTGTTCGCGTGGATCGCCACGGTGGCCTCGGGCAAGATGAAGTTCAACACGCCGGGCCTGTTCGTGCTGGGCTCGCTGCTGATCTTCGTGATGGGCGGGCTGACCGGCGTGATGGCGGCCATGGTCCCGTTCGACTGGCAGGCCCACGACACCTATTTCATCGTCGCCCATCTGCACTACGTGCTGATCGGCGGCATGGTCTTCCCGCTGTTCGCGGCGATCTATTACTGGACGCCAATGAGCTCCAGCCGGCCGCTCAGCGAGCGCCTGGGCCGGTGGGTGTTCTGGCTGATGTTCGGCGGCATGCACCTGGCCTTCCTGCCGATGCACCTGTCGGGCCTGATGGGCATGCCGCGCCGGGTCTGGACCTATGCGCCGGGCCGGGATCTCGAAATCCCCAACCTGATCTCGACCGTCGGGGCGTTCCTGTTCGCCGTCGGGGTGCTGGTCTGGATCATCGACATGTGCCGCAACTTCCGCCCGTTCGGGGCCAGCGCCGGCAACCCCTACAATGGCGGCGGCCTGGAGTGGCTGCCGTCCGAGCTCTATTCGATCCGCTCGATCCCGGTGGTGACCTCGCTCTATCCGGTCTGGGACCAAAAGGACCTGGCGCGCGACGTCGTGGCCGGCCGCTACTTCCTGCCCGGCGCCCCGACCGGCGGCCGCGAGACCCTGGTGACCAGCCCGCTTAACGCCGAGCCGCAGCACCTGCTGCCGATGCCCAAGCCGTCGGGCTGGCACGTCTGGGCGGCGGTGTTCACGGCCGGCTTCTTCCTGCTGCTGACCATCCAGGCCTATGCCGCCTGCGTGATCAGCGCCGTGCTGGCCGTTTTATGCGTGATGCGCTGGTGCTGGTTCCTGGATCACCCCGTCGCCAAGGCCAAGGTCGACGTCGGCGGCGGGATCGAGCTCAAGACCTATGACAGCGGCCCGACCAGCACCGGCTGGTGGGCGATGGTCATCACCCTGGTGGTGGCGGGCATGGTGCTGGCCATGAGCGTCTTCTCCTATGTCTTCGTGTGGAGCCGTTCGTCCGCGCCGTGGCCCGCCCCGTCGGACATGTTCCCAGCCTTGGCCACGTCGGGCCTGAACCTGGCGGCGATCGCCCTGGCCTGGTTGGCCAATCGTCTGTTGGCGCGACCGCTCTGGGCGACGCTGCTGATGGTGCTCGCCGGCCTGGCTGTCGGCGCAGCCTGGGGCCTGGACCTGACGGCCTGGCGCGAGGCGGGCCTGAAGGCGTCGATGAGCGCCCAGGGCGCGATTGTCTATTCGATGCAGTCCTGGCAGGGCTTCTTCGTCGGTGTCTGCGCTCTGATGGCCGTCTATGTCGTCCTGCGCTGGGCCTTCGGCTATGTCGGCCCGAGCCGTCCGGCAACGATGCAGTTGGTCGGGCTGTTCATCGGCTATGTCGCGGCTCAGGGGCTGGTGACCCTGGCCCTGCCGCGCCTGCTGGCCTTGGCCGCGCCATGAGCGGTTGGAGCACCATGCTGGGCGGCCTGCTGATCTGGTTCGCCCATTTCGGCCTCGTCTATGCCGTTCCCAGCCTGGACGCGATCAAGGCAATGCGACCGCAGGCGCTCCACATCCTGCACGATCTGTCGACCGCCGGCTGTTTCGGCGTCGCCCTGATCCTGGCCATCGGCTGCTGGCGAAGGGCCAGCCAGGCGCCGCCCGAGAAGGCGTTTCGCGATCGGCTGGGGGCTCTGGGCGCAGCGATCGCGGCGGTGGCCATCGTCTTCCAAGCCGCACCGGACTGGATCGGCCGCGCCTGACGGCTTGCCACGCGGCCAGCGATCGTCGACAACCCCAGCAAGCCGATAGAGTATCCCGCATGCCCCACCCGCCAGCGCCCGTCATCGCCGTGATTGGCGCGGGCTTCAGCGGCGTCATGACAGCCCTCAACCTTCTGCGCCGCTCGCCGGACGTGAAGGTGATCCTGTTCGAGCGGCGCGTGCCGGTCGGGCTGGGCGCGGCCTATGCGACCCACAATCCGCATCACCGCCTGAACGTCCGGGCCGGCAATATGAGCGCCTGGCCGGGCGAGCGCGGCCACTTCGTCGAGTGGCTGGCGGCCGAGGGCCTGCATATCGGCGCAAGCGACTTCGCCACCCGCGCCGACTATGGCCGCTACATCCAGAGCCAGGTGGCCGAGATCGCCGGCGGCGCGGCGGGCGCGGGCCGGCTGGTGGTCACGCCCGACGCCGTGGTCGGGATCGAGCCCGGCGGGGGCGGCTGGCGTCTGCGATGCCCCATGGGGCCCGCCGTGACCGCCCCCGCGGTGGTCATGGGGCTGGCGAACCCCCCGCCGGCTCGGCCGCCGGGTATCGACGACGTCTTCGCGACCTCGGGCGACTATGTGCCCGATCCCTGGCGCTGGACGCCAGAAAGCCTGCCGCCCGGTCCCGTTTTGCTGGTCGGCACGGGCCTGACCATGATCGACGTCGCCCTGTCGCTGGATGACGCCTCGCGCGGCCGGCCGATCATGGCCTTGTCGCGTCGCGGCCTGCTGCCGCTGGAGCACGACCGCGCCCCCCCGGCGACGCCTCTGGACCCGCCGCCAGCCGACCTGTCGCCGCTGGAGGCCATGGCCTGGCTGCGACGATCGGCGGCCGAGCATGGCTGGCGCACCGCCATCGACGCCGTGCGGCCCGCAACCCAGGCGCTGTGGCGTCATTGGTCCGTCGCCGAGAAACAGGCTTTCCTGCGCCACGCCCGGCCGTTCTGGGAGGTGCATCGCCACCGCCTGGCCCCGACGGTCGCCGCTCGGATTCGCCAGATGCGCGCCAGCGGCCAGTTGCATGTCGCCGCCGGCAAGATCCGCGAGATCGGCGTGGAGCCCGACGGCCTGGTCCTGGCGAAGTGGCGCGGGCGCGGCAAGAAGCGGAACTACGTGGCCCGGGCGGTCTCGGTGATCAACTGCACCGGGCCGACCGGCGATGTGCTGGCCTCGACCGATGCGCTGCTGAAGGACCTCCTGCGCCGCGGCCTGGCGCGCCCCGATCCGTTGCGCCTGGGCCTGGACGTCGATGACGACAATCGGGTGCGCGACGTCTCAGGAACCGCCTGGCCCACCCTGCTGGCCGTCGGCCCCGCCACGCGCGGCGCCTTCTGGGAGATCACCGCTGTGCCGGACATCCGGGGGCAGGTCGCCGCCGTCGCCGCGGCGACGCTGGCCGGACTGGGCCGAAGCTAGACCTCAGGCGCCCGCGCTTCGCGCGTCCGGCGCCGAGATTGCTCGCACAAGCCGGCCTTCTGCGACTTACGCGCCCTCCTGCCTTGACCATTTGGACAAACAGCCCGCCCAATGCTGGAATAGAGATCAAGGCCACCGCGACCGATCCATTCGGGCCGCGCAATAGGCATTTCCTTATAGCGAAATCTTATAAGAAAACTCGATGTTCACAAAATAGACACGCATGTTCCACGCTTCGACTTAAAATATCTATTTTCTGAAATCAGAAATTATGAATTTACCTATCGAACGCTGATCCACGACGTTCACCTCAGTCAACAAAGATTGGGGATCGTGATGACCTTCCGTAGAGCCGCGCCGCGCCTTCGAGCGCTCCTGTTCGCAGCCTCCGTCCTGGGCGGCGCGACGCCAGCATTGGCCCAGGACGCCGACAAGACCGAACTCGAAAGCGTCGTCGTCACCGGCAAGCGCCTGTCCGAGGCCAGCGTCGCCATCGGCACCGACCACGCCACCGCCACGGTCTCGATCACCCGCGAAGCCCTGCTGTCCGCTCCCGCCGGCATCACCGGCCTGAAGATGCTGGAGTCCCTGCCCGGCTTCAACGTCCAGGCCAACGACGCCCTGGGCATGTATGAGTTCGGCAACTCGGTCTCGGTGCGCGCCTTCAACTTCCAGCAGATCGGCTTCCTGCTGGACAACATCCCCATGGGCCGCAGCGACCAGTTCGGCGGCAGCCCGATCTACCGCTATGTCGATAACGAGAACCTGCTGCGGGTGACCGCCTCGGCCGGGGCGGGCGACGTCGCCCTGCCCAGCTACGCCTCGCTGGGTCCGATCGTCGACTACTTCACCCAGGCCCCAGCAGCGGAGGCCGGCGGCTCGGTCAGCGGCACCTCGGGCAGCAACGCCCTGCGCCGCGGTTTCCTGCGGCTGGAATCGGGCAAGATCGGCCCGCTATCGGGCTATGTCAGCGGCTCTTGGATCAAGGGCGACCTGTGGCGCGGCCCCGGCGATATCGACCGCAAGCATATCGAGGGCAAGCTGCGCTACGAGCTGCCCAACGGCGGCGACATCAGCTTCCAGACCGTCCACAACGACTATTTCGACTATGACAGCCCGTCGATCACCCTGGCGCAGTACAACGGCACGGCGGGCGACGTCTTCGGCCGCAAAGGCCGCGACTTCGCCTATCTGGGCGTGATCCCGACGCCGGCGCCGTTCGGCTCGCCGCTGAGCATCCCGGCCGGCAGCCTGCCCGAGGCGGCGGCCGGCGTGCCCTACTCCAACGCCAACTACGCCCAGTACTACAAGTTCGCGATCAACAAGCGGAAGGACCACCTGTACGGCCTGACGCTGAACACGCCGATCACCAGCAATCTCGACCTGACCACGACGGCCTACTACGAAGACAAGGGCGGCTACGGCGTCTCGCCCGAGGCCTACGCCACCTCGCTCAGCAGCTACAACGCCGAGCGCGGCATCGTTCCCGGCATCGTCGCCCCGCGCGGCATCCAGTACGGCCTCTCGGGGGTCGACGGCATCCGCCAGGGGCTCACGGCCAAGGCTTCCTGGCGCCTGGGCTTCAACAAGATCGAAGCCGGCCTCTGGATCGAGAACGACGACTATCACCGCACCCAGAACCGCTACAACGTCGAGAACGGTCACCCCGACGGCGCGCCGCTGTTCAATGAGCGGGTCCACGCCCAGCGCGACTACACCTCGCTGCGGGAGACCAAGCAGTTCTTCGTCAAGGACACCCTGACCCTGCTGGACTCCAAGCTGAAGCTGGAGCTGGGCTTCAAGGCCACCGACATCGACTACAAGATCAGCGGCTATCGCAACCCGGCCGACTACATCAATCGTCGCCGGCCGATCCTGAAGGCAAACTGGAAGGACAGCTTCTTGCCGCAGGTCGGCGGGGTCTACAACGTCACCGGCCGCGACCAGATCTTCGCCTCCTACTCGGAGAATATGGCCCTGCCGCGCGGCGCCGACGACATCTTCTCGGCCGCCAGCCCGACCGTGACCGCGCCCGAGCCCGAGACCTCGACCAACTGGGAAATCGGCTACCGCGCCAACCACCGCACGTTCAACGCGTCGATCGTGGCCTATCAGACCGAGTTCAAGAACCGGCTGCAGTCGTTCGCCTCGCTGGTGCCGGGCGGCGGCGGCGTGACCGAGACCTTCTTCCAGAACGTCGGGGCGGTGAAGGCCAAGGGCGTCGAGTTCAGCGGCCAGTGGAAGCCGGAAGTCTTCGCTGGCCGGGCCTATTTCAACGCCAACCTGTCGTACAACGACGCCAAGTTCCAGGACGACGTGCTCAACTACCGCGCCAGCACCACGGCAGCGCCGACCACCCTGGCCATTGCCGGCAAGAAGGTGCCGGACTTCCCCGACTGGGTCGTCCAGGGCGGCGTGACGCTGGAGCCGTTCGATGGCCTGCTGGTCAATGTCTCGGCCCGTCATCTGGAGAGCCGCTTCACCAACTTCGTCAACAGCGAGAGCGTCGGCGGCTACACGATCGTCAACGCCTATATCGACATCGGCGACGGCTTTGCGGCCGGTCCGTTCAGCCAGGTCAAGGCGCGGGTCAATATCGATAACCTCTTCGACAAGGACTATCTGGGCACGATCAGCACCACGGTGAACACGCCGGCCAGTTTCCGGCCAGCCTCGCCGCGCACGGTGCAGTTCACGATTTCGGCGGACTTCTAGCCGCCGACCATGAGGTAGATCGGATTGCCGATCAGGAGGAGCCGTCCGGCCGGGTCGCGGACATTGACCCGCACCCAGCCGGACCGCTCGCCCATGACGATCGAGAAGACGCCCGCCGCGGACAGGGTCGGCGTGACCTTGGCCCCATCGCGAATGACCTCCAGGCCAGAAAGGTCGGCGCCCGTCGACGAGGCGGTGAAACTCACCGTCTCGCCCGACACGACCTTCAGGACGCCGCCCATCGCGGCGGTGCGGTCGCCGGTCCTGGCCGACAGGTCCAGAAGTCGGTCGCGCGTGCCGTCCAGGTCGATGGACACCCTGCCCGCCCCCACGCCCCCCCGCACCGCCGGGGGCGGCAGGGCGGCTT
>CAZRPD010000097.1:0-19356 GCA_964601775.1 uncultured Caulobacter sp.
GACGCGCCTGGCCGGCTGCCAGCGCCAGCAGCCCTCGGGCGAGCGCCAGCCCGAGGCCAAGCCCGGCCGCCGCCAGCCGGTGCATGTGATCGATCGCCTGGACTGCCCCGACCGCCAGGGAAAGCTCCAGCTGGAGATCCGCGGCCAGGATGGTCAGAGCTGCAGCTACAGCACCCACGACGCTGTCGTCACCCTGCGCCTGGTCAAGCTGAACGGCGGCGACGCCGACGCGGCCCTCGCGCCGATCGAGGCCGAGCTGAAAGAGATCATGCCCCTGCCTCCGGGCGCCGAGAAGCCGCGTTCGGCCAAGGGCGGCAAGAACCAGACGACCATCCATCTGCCGGGCGTCAACATCAACGCCAGCGACGACGGGGCCGACATCCGCATCGGCCAGTTGACCATCAACAGCGACGGCGGCGCGGCCGAGGTGAAGGTCAACAAGAACACCAACGTCCGCGACCCGCAGGCCAACGTCTCGGTCAATGACGAGCACGAAGGCGATGTGACCATCAAGGCCAACGATCAGGGTGCGGAAATCCGCACGCGCAAGGGCGGCGACGTGATCCGCTCGACCCTGATCCTGGCCAACGACAAGGCCCCGAAAGGCTATCGTCTGGCCGGTTATGAGGCCCGCGGCCCCAAGGGCGGCCCGCTGGCCGTCGCCGTCGTCAAGGCCAAGACCCGCGACACCGACGACCACGACCTGTTCAAGGACATGAAGGCCCTGGTCCGCCACAACGTGGGCGGCTGAGGCCCCTGCGGCCTACTACTGAACCGGCTCGACCTGCATGACCTTGTAGGTCAACGGCCGACCATCCTCGTCGGTGACGGTGACGTATTCGCCGAGCGCGAAGCGGTGCTCGCCCAGGCGGTGCAGCGGCTCGTCGTCCGCCTCATCCTCGTTGTCGTAGTCGAAGAACCAGCGCGCGCCCTTCTTGTTCAGGCGCCCGTCGACCGCGTCCTCGTCAGGCGCGAAGCGACGGACGCTGCAATTGCCCTTCACCTTGGCGTAGGCGGCCTCGTCGATATGGCCATCCTCGGTCAGCGGCGCGGTCAGGGCGTAGCCGCGATGGTCGTCGCCGCCGGAGAACTCGGTGCCCGGATTGCGCGCCAGGCGCATGACGATGCGCGAAAGAGACATGCGGTCGTCTCCCTTTCTTGTTTTTGTTTCAGGACGTTAGTGCGACAGGAACAGCGAGGGGCCGTCGTTGTTCAGCAGGCTTCGGGTCGTGCCGCCGAAGATGAACTCCTGCAGTCTGGGGTGACCAAACGCGCCGGCGACCAGCAGGCTGGCCCCCGTCTCGCGCGCCGCGCCCAGCAGCAGGCCGGCCGCGTCGCTCGAGCCGTCCAGCACCTTGGTCGTCGCCTTGACACCGCGCGCGGCCAGGAACTCGACCAGCCGGTCCAACTCGAAGGCCCGCGACGAGGCGGCGGGAGCGCCGGCCACGATCACCGACGAGGCCTTTTGCAGCAGGGGCAGCGCCGTGCGCAGGGCGCGGCTGGCTTCCTTGCCGCCGTCCCAGGCCACCAGGGCCACGCCCTCGGGCGTGAAGCCCGGGCGCGCCACCAGGGTGGGACGCTGCTCGTCGGCGACCAGTTGCTGGAAGGCTTCGGCCAGCGGACCCTTGCCGCGTGCGGCGGCGTCGTCGAAGACGATGACGTCCGACAGCCGCCCTTCCATGGCCAGGCCGGCCCAGACGGGCGACTCCAGCGTCACCACGCGGGTGCGGTTATAGCCGGTCTCAGCGGCCAGCTTTCCGACGGCGCGCGCGCCCTCGTGAGCGGCCTCCTTAAGGCTTTCCAGCGCCGTGACCTGCACGCCGCCCATGAACCCTTCGCCCATCCAAGGCATCAGGTCGGCCATGTCGGCCGGGGCATGCACGCAGGCCAGTTCGGCCTGGAAAGCGCTCGCCAGCTTGGCGGCGGCGATCAGAACACCCTGGTCGTTCGGGGTTCCGGCCAGCGGAACCATAATTCTCGCCCAACTCATGATCGAACTCCCTTCAAGGGTATTTCCACAGATGACGGCGTCGGGCTCATTGATCTTTCTCAATCAATGCGCCAGTCAACCAACTAAGGCAGTCAACACCTTCACCGTGAGGAACGATCTCGTGGCCAAAGGGCTGCATAGGGGCGCACCGCCCCGCGCTTGGCAAAGGATGCTCTCAGGACGACGGCTCGACCTGCTCGACCCGTCGCCGATGGACATCGAGATCGAGGACATCGCCCACGGCCTGGCCCGTGTCGCGCGCTGGAACGGTCAAACCATTGGCGATCATGGCTTTTCCGTCGCCCAGCACAGTCTGGTCGTCGAAGAGATCGCCGCCCACATCAAGCCGGACCTGGAGCCCAGGTGGCGTCTGGCGGCCCTGCTTCACGACGCCAGCGAATATGTGATCGGCGACATGATCAGCCCGTTCAAGGCGGCGTTGGGCGTCAGCTACAAGGATTTCGAGGCGCGGCTGGAGGATGCGATCCACATCCGCTTCGGCTTGCCGGTGAAGACCCCTGCCCCGATCAAGAAGCTGATCAAGCAGGCCGACCGCGCCTGCGCCTTCTTCGAAGCGACCCAGCTGGCGGGCTTCGAGACCGGCGAGTCGCTGCAGATCTTCGGCGCCCCGCCGGCCGGCTACGACCTGCGTATCGTCCCGCAGCCGCCCTTCGAGGCCCAGGCCCGCTACGTCCAGCGCTTCCACGTGCTGTCGCGGGCGGCGGGCTTCGAATCCGCGCCCGGCGCGGCGTTCGAGACCGAATGACCTCGTCGGTCGTCATCGGCCTTTCGGCGGTGGTCGTCGCGATCCGCGACGGCGAGGCCGTCGTCCTGACCGTGCGACCGCACGATGCGATCACCGACGTCGCCTCTTCGTTGTCGGGCCTGCCGTTCGGCCCCTTCGATCCCGAGGCGCACCGCACCTTCGAGCTGGGGCTACGCGCCTTCGTGGCCGCCCAGACCCGCTTCCAGCTGGGCTATGTCGAGCAGCTCTACACCTTCGGCGACAAGGGCCGCGACGCCCCGCGCGCCGAGGTTGGGGCCGGCGCGGCGCGCGTCGTCTCGGTCGGCTATCTGGGCCTGACCCCCAAGGCCGTCGATACCGACGCCCCCGACACCGCCTGGGCGCCGTGGACCCGGTTCTTCCCCTGGGAGGACTGGCGCGCCGGCCGCCCGGCCCTGCTGGACGAGGCCATCGCCCCAGCCCTGCGCCGCTGGGCCGGCGAAGACGCCGTCAAGTGGTCGCGCGCCCGCCTGGCCTTCGCCCTGGACGGCGCGCCCTGGAACGAGGAGCGGGTGCTGGAGCGCTACGAACTGCTCTACGAGGCGGGCCTGGCCCCGGAAGCCGCCCGCGACGCCGCCCGCGCCGAGGGCCACGACCCGGCCGAGCCGGCCGCCCTGTCGCCGGCGTTGGGCGAGCCGATGATCTCCGACCACCGGCGGATCCTGGCCACGGGCCTTTCCCGCCTGCGCGGCAAGATCAAATACCGCCCGGTGGCGTTCGAGCTGACGCCCGAGGAATTCACCCTCTCGACGCTGCAGCGCACGGTGGAAGCCATCGCCGGGGTCCAGCTGCACAAGCAGAACTTCCGTCGCGTGGTCGAACGCGAAGAGCTGGTCGAGGGCCTGGGCCGCATGGACGCCGAGACCGGCGGACGGCCGGCCGAACTGTTCCGCTTCCGCCGCGAGATGCTGGCCACGCGTCAGGCGACGGGACTGTCGCTGCCGCTGCTGCGGGATTGAACTACGGGCGCGCTTCGCCTTAGGCTTGCGCCATGATGCCGAAAAACAAGACGACGATCATCGTGGGCGGCGTCGCCGCCGCCATCCTGGCCGCGATCGGCGTCGGCCTCAGCCTCTATGTGGTGCAGGACTCGCGGGCCGAACTGGCGGGACAAGCCAAGGACGACCCGCTGCAGGTCGCCGGCGCCAAGATCGCCATCGAGAACCGCTTTCCGGAGGCTCAACTGACCTTCGGCGACACGAGGGTGCATTGGGACGGCGACATTCCCTCGGTCTGCGGCCGCGTGGACGTCGTCGAGCCTCAAGATAGCTTCGATGGCCCCGAACGCTACGTCTTCTCCGAAGGCGAACTGACGGTGGAAGAAGCCGACGGCACCGACGCGGTGAACCAGAAATGGTCGGATCTGTGCAACTGACCGCTCAGCGGTAATCGGCGATCGCGTAGGCCCCCTCGCTGGCCGGAACCAGGTCGCCGACGATCGCCACATCCGCGCCGGCGGCCTTGGCGGCGGCGACGCCGGCCGGCGCATCCTCGAACACCAGGCAGTCAGTGATTGGCACACCCAGCAATCGGGCCGCCTTCAGGAACCCCTCGGGATCAGGCTTGCCGCGCTGCACGTCCTCGGCCGTGACCAGGATCCTGGGGATCGCAAGCCCCGCGGCGCGCAGCCGGACCTCGGCCAAGGCGCGCGGCGCGGACGTCACGATCGCCCAGGCGTCGGGATCCAATCCGGCGATCAGCGCCTCGATCCCGGCGATGGCGACCACGCCTTCGGTGTCGGCCAGTTCGGCGGCGTGGAACTGGCGCGCTTCCTCGACGATGTCCACATCCGGCGCGACGAAGCGGCGCATGGTGTCACCGCACTGCACACCGTGGGAGACCGCCAGCAGGGCCTCGATATCGACGCCATGGCGCGCGGCCCAGGCGCGCCAGGTGCGCTCGACCACGATCGAGGAATCCAGCAGGGTCCCGTCCATGTCGAACAGGAAGGCGGCATAGGCGCGGCCCTGGAACCGGGGCGCGGAGCGTTCGGCGACTGACATGCGCCCCTTCTAGCCCGATGACTTCTCCGCCTCCACCCGCGCGCGCCACTTGGCCTTCAGCGTGTGGGAGGTGTCGCGCGAGCCGTCGGGGCTCCAGCCGGGCGGGCCGAACATGTAGCCCAGGGCCTCGCGCGGCGACTTCGAACTGGCCACATCCTTGCCGATGCCGATCCACTCGTGGAAGACGTTGTGGAACAGGTTGAAATTGCCCAGGTTCTTGACCGTGCCATAACGGCAGGGCTCCTCGTCGACCTCGGGGATGAAGGTGCCGAACATCCGGTCCCAGATGATCAGGATGCCGGCGTAGTTGGCGTCCAGATAGCGGGCGTTACGGGCGTGGTGCACGCGGTGATGCGAGGGCGTGTTGAACACCGCCTCGAACCAGCGCGGCATGCGCTTGATGACCTCGGTGTGGATCCAGAACTGGTAGACGAGGCTGATCCCCTTCTGGATCGCCACCATGGCCGGCGGGAAGCCCAGGAACGACAGCGGCAGCCACAACAGCCAGACGCCCGCGACGCCGCCGGTCCAGGTCTGCCGCAGCGCGGTCGACAGGTTGTAGTGGGTCGAGGTGTGGTGGTTGACGTGACTGGCCCACCAGAACCGCCGCTCGTGCGCCAGGCGGTGGAACCAGTAGTAGGTCAGGTCTTCCAGCAGAAAGACGGCGACCCACGCCCAGATCGCGGTCATCGGGATCGTGAACAGCCGGTGCTGATAGACCCAGACGGTCGTGGCGAAGATCACCCCGCCGAAGACCAGCCCGGCCAACGTGCTGCCGAAGCCCATCGACAACGACATGGCCGTGTCGCGCTTCTCGTAGTTGGCCCTGGCCTTGCCGAAACGGCCCAGCAGGATCTCCAGGATGATGGCCAGCACGAAAAATGGAATAGCCAGCTGGACGGGGTCGAAGGCGGCTTTCAGCATCAGGCGAGCTCCTTCGGCGGCCAGGCGTCGTCCTTGACGGTGAAGACCGGACGGGCGTCGGAGAGGCGCACGGCCAGACGTCCCCCGGCCGGCTTGAGCGCCGCGATCGCGCTCCACGGCAGGTCGCGGGCGACATAGCCGTCGCCGCGGCGGTACAGCACCAGGGCCAACGGCCCCTCACGGGCGATGACTGCGGCGCCGTCGGCGGCGATCCACACCGCATCCGGCCGATGATCGGGAAATTCGAGGGACAGCAGCGCCTTGGCCGACTCGGCGTCCAGCGGCGGAGTCGACCGCGCCACGCCCAACCATGCTGCGAACGCCACAAGCAAAGCCACGGCGGCCACAGAGCCACCCAACTGAATCAACAGCGCCTTGTCCAAGACCGACGCATCCTCCCCGTAACTTATTGCTGTTCAGATTGACGTCCCGCGCGCCGCCGTCAAGCCTGACGCAAACGGAAACGGCGCGCCCCGCGAAGAGCGCGCCGTCCGTCATCTCTCGATGCGAGGTCGGGTTAGAAGCGACGCACGTAGCCAACCGACATCGTGTCGGAGTTCAGGTCGCTCTTGGCGTAGTCCGATCGGGTGTAGTCGGCGCGGATGCCGTTCTTGTCGTCCAGCTTGTACTCGGCGCCGACGCCGTAGTTCCAGCTGTCGCGGCTGCCGTCAAACTGCGTCGCCGCGGGGTTGTTGGTGCTGAACTTGGTCGTGCCGTAACCGACCCGGCCGATCAGGTCGACATTGGGGGTCACGGGCAGATAGCCGACCGCGTAGGCGGCGACCTGATGCTCCATCTTCACCTTGGCTTGGCCCGGCGCGTAGGTCTTGTCGCCATCGATGCCGCCGGCCACCTCGGCCTCGACGCCAAAGTTAGGCGTAAACTTGGCGCCCATTCGCCCTTGAATAGCGCCCGTATCGACGCCTTTTGTACGAGTTTGACCATAGTTCACCGAACCATAGACCTCGGTCGAATTCTGAGCTTGTGCGAACATCGGGGCCGCGAGAACCGAACCAGCGACCAGGGTGGTGGCGATGAGAGTTTTCATTCTTGTACTCCAATTCTACACGTAGTCTTCAGCTCCCTCAGCCAGCCTAGGGCTAGTCGGATAACGCGGCGGGTATGGGGCGGTTCACGGCCGGGTTTGCGGCGCATCCGTGTCGTGACCGAAATGCCACGGTGATGACGGCGGCGTCATCCATGCTATCTACGACTTCAAACAAGCGTCAGAACGCGGACTCATCCCCGAAGCGGATGAGGTTCGCGCGCATCATCGGGACAGTCGTCTTGCCGCAAGCCGTCATCGCCGCCACCGGCCTCTACACCCCGCCCCACAGCATTTCGAACACCGAGCTGGTCGAGGCCTTCAACACCTTCGTCGAACGGTTCAACGCGAGGAACGCCGACGCCATCGCGGCCGGCGACGTCGTCGCCCTGTCGCCCTCCTCGCCCGAATTCATCGAGAAGGCGTCCGGCATCAAGTCGCGCTTCGTGATGAACAAGACCGGCATCGTCGACCCCGAGGTGATGCGACCGATCCTGCCCGAGCGCTCGAACGACGAGCTCTCCATCCTGGCCGAGATGGCCGTCGAGGCCGCCAAGGACGCCATCGCGCGCTGGGGCAAGCCCGTCTCCGAGATCGGCGCGGTGATCTGCGCGGCCTCAAACATGCAGCGCCCCTACCCGGCCATGGCCATCGAGGTGCAGCAGGCCCTGGGCATCGACGGCTTCGCCTTCGACATGAACGTGGCCTGCTCGTCGGCCACCTTCGGCATCAAGACCGCGGCCGACTTCGTCACCACCGGCAGCGCCAAGGCCGTGCTGATGGTCAATCCCGAGATCTGCTCGGGCCACCTGAACTTCCAGGACCGCGACAGCCACTTCATCTTCGGTGACGTGGCCACGGCCGTGATCGTCGAGGACGCCGACCAGGCCGCCGGCGGCTGGGAGATCCTGGGCACGCGCCTGAAGACGGTGTTCTCCAACAACATCCGCAACAATTTCGGCTTCCTCAACCGCGCCGCGCCGGAAGGCGAAGGCGCGCGCGACAAGCTGTTCGTCCAGGAGGGCCGCAAGGTGTTCCGCGAAGTGGTGCCGATGGTCAGCGAGATGATCGTCGAGCACGCCAAGGACATCGGCGTCGATCCGCATGCCCTCAAGCGCCTGTGGCTCCACCAGGCCAATATCAACATGAACGAGATGATCGGTCGCAAGGTGCTGGGCCGTGATCCCGCCCCCGGCGAGAACGTCATCATCCTGGACGAATACGCCAACACCAGCTCGGCCGGCTCGGTAATCGCCTTCCACACCGCCAACGACGACTTCGCGGCGGGCGATACAGGCCTGATCTGCAGCTTCGGCGCCGGCTATTCGGCCGGCACGGTGTTCGTCCGCAAGCGCTGACCGCGCTTACTCCGCCACCCGGACCACGTGGGCCGAGATCGCCTTCCACGTCCCGCCGCGGCGGACATAGACGTCGGCGAAGTCGTTGATGCTGGAGAACGGGCCGTCGGCGGCTTTGCCGCTCATGCGCGCCCGCGCTCTCAGCACGGCGACATCGCCGATGACGACGATGCGGACGTCCTCCCAGGCCACGGAGTCGAACGACCGGACGGGATTGGTCGCCAGCGCCAGGACGTCGGCCTTCTTCATGATCCGGCCGCCCTGGTAGATCCCCTCGAAGTCGTCGGCCAGCACCCGGTCCAGCGCCTTGGCGTCGCGGGTCTTGTACGCCGTCAGCCAGTCGCTGTTCAGCGCCTCCAAGGCGACAACATCGGCCGACTTGGCAGGCGACGACGGGGCCTGGGCGAGCGCCGGCAGTGGCGAGGCCAGGACGACGAGCGTGAGAACCAGGGCCTTCAAGGTCGTATCTCCAGAACGGAAAATGACGCGCGAGAGTGCGTCTCAGACTTCGCGTCTGGCGTCAGCTTAAATCGCGGTCATCATCGCGCCTCGGCGGCTGAAACCACCTTCAGACTGGCGAAGCGCGCTCGCCCGTATAGAACTGGACACAATTGTTTCGCCCAAAGGTCGTCCCGATGCGATTCCCCGCCCGCCGCGCCGTCATCTCCGGTCTCGGCCTCGCCCTGCTCGCCGCCTGCGGAAAGAAGCCGCAAGCCGGTGAGAGCGCCTGGGATCGGATCAAGGCGTCGGGCGTGCTGCGCATCGGCCTGGAAGGCACCTATCCCCCGTTCAACTTCCAGGACAAGGATGGCCAACTGGCCGGCTTCGAGGTCGATTTCGGCAAGGCGCTGGCCGCCCAGCTGGGCCTGAAGCCCGACTTCCGCCCTGCGCCGTTCGCTGGCCTGCTGGGCGCGCTGGAATCGGGCCGGGTCGACGTCGTGATCAACCAGATCACCATCACGCCCGATCGCCAGGCCAAGTACGATTTCTCCGAGCCCTACACGATCTCGGGCATTCAGATCATCGCCCTGCGCGGCAGGCCCGGCCCCACCAAGCCCGAGGATCTGGCGGGCAAGAAGGTCGGCGTGGGTCTGGGCACCAACTACGAACAATGGGTCCGCGCCAACGTCCCGACCGCCGACGTGCGCACCTATGACGACGACCCGACCAAATATCAGGACCTGAAGGCCGGCCGCATCGACGCGGTGCTGAACGACCGCCTGGTCGCCGCCGACTTCATCAAGACCTCGCCCGAATATGTGGCTTCGGGCCTGCCGTTCGCCGCCCAGGGCGCGGGCGTGGCGATGAAGAAGGACCCGGCGCTGAAAGCCGCCATCGACCAGGCCATCCAGGCGCTGCGCGCCGACGGCAAGCTGGAGGCGATCTCGCAGCAATGGTTCGGCCTGGACGTCACGCGCTGATCCCATGGAGACGGGGCTCGATCTTCTTGGCCAATCGGCGCCGCTGCTGCTGAAGGGCGCCGGCTACACGATCCTGCTGAGCGTCGTCGGCATGGGCGTGGGCGTCGCGCTGGGCTTTGGCCTGGCCCTGATGCGCCTGTCGCGTACGCGGCTGCTGCGCTGGCCGGCCGCCGTCTATGTCTCGGCGTTCCGGGGCACCCCGCTGCTGGTGCAGCTGTTCCTGATCTATTACGGCCTGCCGCAGTTCGGGCTCGAGATGCCCGCCCTGGTCGCCGCCGGGATTGGCTTCTCGCTGAACGTCGCGGCCTATAGCTGCGAGATCCTGCGCAGCGCCATAGACGCGGTGGACAAGGCTCAGTGGGAAGCCGCCAGCGTGCTGGGCATGAGCCGCGGCCAGACCCTGCGCCGGGTGATCCTGCCACAGGCCGCGCGCACCGCCGTGGCCCCGCTGTCCAACAGCTTCATCGGCCTGGTCAAGGACACCTCCCTGGCCGCCACCATCCAGGTGCCAGAGCTGTTCCGTCAGGCCCAGCTGATCACGGCGCGAACCTACGAGATCTTCACGATGTATCTGGCCGCCGCGGCCATCTACTGGATCCTCTCGACCCTGCTGGCCGCCGGTCAGGCCCGGCTCGAACGCCGCGCCGCGGAGGGCCGCCGATGAGCGCGATCGACGCCAAGGGTCTCAGGAAGAGCTATGGCGACACCCCCGTCCTGGCGGGCGTCGACCTGACCGTCTCGCCCGGCGAGGTCGTGGCCATCATCGGCCCCAGCGGCTCGGGCAAGAGCACCCTGCTGCGCTGCCTGGCGGGCCTGGAGCCGATCAACGCCGGCGACCTGACCATCGCGGGCGTCGCCGCCGGCGGCAAGATCCCGTTGGCCAAAGCCCTGAACGGCCGCGTCGGCTTCGTCTTCCAGAGCTTTGCCTTGTTCCCGCACCGCACGGCGCTGGAGAACGTCATCGAGGGCCCGATCGTCGTCCGCAAGGAAGACCCGGCCAAGGCGCGCGCCCGCGGTTTGGCCCTGCTGGAAAAGGTCGGCCTCTCCGGACGCGCCGACGCCTATCCTGCGGCCCTGTCCGGCGGCCAGCAGCAGCGCTGCGCCATCGCCCGGGCCCTGGCCATGGATCCGGAAGTCATTCTGTTCGACGAGCCGACCTCGGCGCTGGACCCCGAACTGGTCGGCGAGGTGCTGGCCGTGATCCGAGACCTGGCCGCCGAAAAGCGGACCATGATCATCGTCACGCACCAGATGGACTTCGCGCGAGATGTGGCCGATCGCACGATTTTCATGGACGGCGGGGTGATCGTGGAGCAAGGACCATCCGGTCAGTTGCTCGCCGCGCCGCGCGAGGAACGGACCCGTCGCTTCCTGGCCAGGTCAGGCGTGCTCCAGCCATAATTTGGCCCACGGCGCGCTTCAGTTCCTGCAGGCGCGTAAGGCGGTTGCGTAGGCGGCCTCGCTGCTCACACGCGCTATAAACATTTCGAATCAAAGCCCTACGCCGGGTGGCTTTTATGGCGAGGACAGCGTGAAGCCTTACATCGAACTGAAGGGCGCCTCAGGCGCCGTGTACCGCTACAAGCTGGCCGAGAACGGTGACCCCAACACCACGATCGCCGGCAACTACGTCTATGTCGACGCCAAGGGGACCGTGGTCTACGCGGGCGAGGCCAACAACCTGATCGACTCCAAGACGCGTTGGTCGGAGGCCTATGCCCGCCACGGCGCGACCTGGCTCTACACCCGCCTTAACGTCTCCGGCGCCTCGCGGGCCGACGAATATTCCGACATCGTCATCGCCCTGACGCCGGTGATGAATCAGGCTGACTAACGGTTTCGCCCTCTAGGCTGGTGCTTAGAGGGCGCTTAGCCGGCTAAGGTCGCACCACATGCGCCCGGAGATTCTCTTTCCCCTATTTACCTCGGTGTCCACGCTCAAGGGCGTGGGCCCGCGCGTGGCGCCGCTGGTCGAAAAGCTGGCGGGGTCGATTACCCGCGACGTCCTGTTCACCGCGCCGGTCGGCCTGATCCGGCGGACGGTGACCACGGTGGACCAGGCCATCGAAGGCCAAGTCCAGACCTTCATCGTCACCATCGACGCCCATGTCCCCTCGCAACGCCCCAGCCAGCCGTGGAAGATCCGCGCCTGGGACGGCACGGGCTTCCTCACCCTGATCTGGTTCAAGGGCCAAGGCCCGCACCTGGAGCGCCAGCACCCCAAGGGCGCGCGCCGCGCCGTCAGCGGCAAGGTCGAGCGGCCCGACGGCTACGCTTCGGAACTGCAGATCGCTCACCCGGACTACATCGTCGACGAAGAGCGCGCCGGCGACATCCCGCAAATCGAGACCGTCTATCCGGCGACGCACGGCCTGCCCTCGCGCACCTTCCGCAAGTTCGCGCTGGAAGCCCTGGATCGTGCGCCCGAACTGCCGGAGTGGCAGGACGCCGCCTGGCGCGAGCGTGAAAAGCTGCCCGGCTGGCGCGAGGCCCTGGCGGCGCTGCACGCCCCGGCCAGCGAGGCCGACTTGTCGCCTCTGGCTCGCCCTCGCCGTCGCCTGGCCTATGACGAATTGCTGGCCCACCAGCTGGCCCTGGCCCAGCGCAAGGCCTCGCGCCGGTCGCATCCCGGTCCTGTCATTCCCGCCAGCCCGCTGTCGGAGGCGGCCGAGAAGGCCCTGCCCTTCAAGCTGACCGGTGCCCAGATCCGATCCTTGTCGGAGATTCGCGGCGATCTCGCCTCCGGCGAGCGGATGAGCCGGCTGCTGCAAGGCGATGTCGGCTCGGGCAAGACGGTGGTGGCCCTGCTGGCCATGGCCGACGCGGCCGGCGCCGGCTTCCAGTCGGCCCTGATGGCCCCGACCGAGATCCTGGCCCGCCAGCACTTCGAGACCATCGCCGCGCCGCTGCAGGCCCTCGGCCTGTCGGTGATCCTGCTGACCGGCCGCGACAAGGGCGGCGGCCGAAACTCCAAGCTGCTGGGCCTGGCCGACGGGACGCACCACGTGGCGGTCGGCACCCATGCGCTGTTCCAGGACGACGTCGTCTTCGACCGCCTGGCCCTGACCATCATCGACGAACAGCACCGCTTCGGCGTCAACGAACGCCGTCGCCTGCAGGACAAGGGTGAAGGCGTCCACCTGCTAGCAATGTCGGCCACGCCGATCCCGCGCACCCTGGAACTGACCGTGTTCGGCGACCTCGACGTCTCGCGCATCGACGAAAAGCCGCCGGGCCGCACGCCGGTCGCCACCCGCGCCGCGCCGACGCCGCGCGTGCCCGAGATCGTCGATCGCCTGCGCAGCGCCATTACCAGCGGCGCCCAGGCCTTCTGGATCTGCCCGCTGGTCTCGGAATCCGACAAGATCGACCTGCGCGCCGCCGAGGACCGCGCCGCCGACCTGGCTCGCCATCTTCCCGGCGTCGGCCTGGTGCATGGCCAGATGCCGGCGACCGAGAAGGACGCGGTCATGCAGCGCTTCGTCGATGGCGAGGTCAGCGTGCTGGTCGCCACCACCGTGGTCGAGGTCGGGGTCAATGTCCCCAACGCCAGCATCATGGTCATCGAGCACGCCGACCGCTTCGGCCTGGCCCAGCTGCACCAGCTGCGCGGCCGCGTCGGCCGGGGCACGCGCGAGAGCTCCTGCGTCCTGCTCTACGATCCGCCATTATCGGAAGTGGCCCAGCAACGGCTCGATATCCTGCGCCGCAGCGACGACGGTTTCGAGATCGCCGAGAAGGATCTGGCGCTGCGCGGCGGCGGCGACCCGCTGGGCCTCAAGCAGAGCGGCTTCCCGGCCTATGGCCTGGCCGATCGGGTGGCGCACGGTGACCTGATCGGGGGGGCGGCCGACGACGCCCGCCTGATCCTGGCCCGCGATCCCGACCTGACCTCGCCGCGTGGCCAAGCGCTGCGGATGTTGCAGGAGTTGTTCGACTGGAAACCGGCCTCGCCGCTGAACGAGGCCGGCTGAGGCGCGGCTAGTGCGCCGCCGCGCCCTTGCGGCTATGCCACAGGTGGACGATGCCGGCGATGACCCCGCCGACCACGAAGCCGACCACGGCGGAGCCCAGGGCGAAAGCCAGCCAGCCCGTCACCGCGCCGATCACGGGAACGCCGTGCGCCCAGTGCGAGAAACCCTCGACCCAGTGCGGGATCGGCGTCAGGTGGAATTCCTCCAGCCCGTGGACCAGGATGCCGCCGCCGACCCACAGCATGGCCGCCGTGCCGATCACGGTCAGGGCCTCCATGGTCACCGGCATGGCCTTGACCAGACCGCGACCGAAGCTTTGCACGCCGGTGTTCGCGCGGCGCGACAGGTTCAGGCCGATGTCGTCCATCTTCACGATCAGCGCCACCGCGCCATAGACCACCACCGTCAGCAGCACGCCGACCACGGCCAGGGTCACGGCCTGCACCGGCAGGCTGAGATGCGAGACCTCCGACAGCGCGATGGCCATGATCTCGCCGGACAGGATCAGGTCGGTGCGGATCGCGCCGTCGACCTTCTGCTTTTCCAGCTCGGGTCCGGCCAGGGCCAGCTCCTCGATCGCCTCGCCCTCGGCCTGGGGCGTGAAGGCCTCCAGGATCTTCTCGGTGGCCTCGAAGGCCAGGTAGGCCCCGCCGATCATCAGGATCGGCGTCACAGCCCACGGCGCGAAGGCCGCCAGCAGCAGGGCGCCGGGCAGCAGGAACAGGAGCTTGTTGCGCAAGGACCCCTTGGCGATCTTCCAGACGATCGGCAGCTCGCGATCGGGCGAGAAGCCCATGGCGTAGCCGGGCGTCACCGCCGCGTCGTCGACCACGACCCCCGCCGCCTTGGCCCCGGCCTTGCCGGCCGCGGCCCCCACATCGTCCAGGGAAGCGGCGGCGAGCTTGGTGATAGCCGCGACGTCATCGAGGAGCGCGGCGAGACCGGAGGGCATTGGAAATCCTGGGAAAGGTTGAGCCTTCCTTGCCTAAGGCGCGCCGGCCGCGGCGTAAAGTGACAGACTCTTGCCTGACGTGGCGTGAAGCCGGGAACCATGGCCGCCATGAACGTTCCCGCCGCCCTCGACCGCCTTGCCCCGCGCCTGTCGCCGACCGCCGCCAAGGTGATCTCGCCCCGTCGCCTGTCGGGCGGCGCCAGCCTGGAAACCTGGGCCTTTGATCTCAATGACGAGACGCCGCTGATCTTGCGTCGTCGTGCGGCGGCGACCGCCCTGCGCGACACCGCCCTGCCCTTGGCCACCGAAGCCGCCCTGATCCGCGCCGCCGAAGCGGCCGGCGCTCCCGTGCCGACCGTCGTGCGGATCTGCGAGGAAACCGACGGCCTGGGCGAGGCCTACATCATGCGCCGCCTGGAGGGCGAGACCCTGGGCCGCCGCATCGTCCGCGACGCGGCTTTCGTCGGCGTGCGGCCGGGCCTCGCCCGCCGCTGCGGCAAGGTCATGGCCCAGATCCACGGTGTGCCCACCGAAGGCTTGCCGGAACTGGCGACCTCCGACGCCCGCGGCGAGCTGGCGCGTTACGAGGAGATCTATCGCCAGCTCGGCGCCGAACGGCCGATCCTGGAGGCCGCCTTCCGCTGGCTGGAGGCCATCGCTCCGCCGCCGCCCCAACGGCCGGTGCTGGTGCACGGCGACTTTCGCAATGGCAATCTGATGATCCATCCCGAGCACGGCCTGGTCGGAGTGCTGGACTGGGAGCTGGCCCATCTGGGCGACCCGGCCGAGGACCTGGGCTGGATCTGCGTCAATTCCTGGCGCTTTGGCGAATGGAAGAAGCCCGTCGGGGGCTTTGGCGACTATGACGACCTGCTGGCCGGTTATGGCGGCGGGATCTCGCTGGAGCGGGTGCGCTTCTGGCAGGCCCTGGGTTCGCTCAAGTGGGGCGTCATGTGCCTGATGATGTACCAGAGCTTTGCGACCGGCGCGGATCGCTCGATCGAGCGCGCCATGATCGGCCGGCGCACCAGCGAGACCGAGATCGACCTCGTCGCCCTGATGGAGGCCGCAGCATGATCAGCCATCCCACCGCCGCCGAGCTTTCCGAAGCCATCGCCGCCTTCGACGCCCAGCCCGGCGACGCTGCCGACGCCCGCCAAGTCTTTCTCGCCCGCGTCACCGATAACGCCCGGGCCACCGTGACGCGAGAAGCCGAGCATGGCGTCAGGTTGGAGGCCGAAGAGCTGGCGCGACTGCGCGCCTTGCTGGGCCAAGACGGTGAGTTTTCGCGCCTGAATACGGAGCTTTGTCACGCCTTGCGCAATGGGTCGCTCCAGCCGCTAGATCCAGCCGTTCTCGCGCACCTGCGCGCCACCGCCATCGGTCAGATCGCCATCGACCAGCCGGGTTATGGCGGCCTAGCGGCTCTGCTGGCCGACTGACATCGCCACCCGCGCCCGGGCGTCGGCCTCGAGGTCGGCATAGAACAGGTTGAAGGCGTCGACCTTGCGCAGGTCGGCCCAGGAGCCGCTGTCGCGCAGCACCTTGGACTTGGGCTTGCTGGTGCGCAGCACCCCGTTCTCGCAGCGGGCCGAGACCTGGCGCTGCAGGAAGGCCGGCCGCGCGCCCCAGTCCAGGCCGGTGGCGTTGGCCGCGCCCAGGTTCAGCCGCGCCGGCGCCCGCTCGGCCGAGACCGCGCCCAGCAGCGGGTTGAAGCACAGCGGCGTGCGGCCTTCGAGATTGACCAGCTGATCGGCCCCATCCCAGACCAGAGAGCGGCCCATCAGTTCCTGCCCCCGCTGGAAATCCCCCTCGGGGGCCGAGACCCAGGCGGCGATGCAGGCCGTCTCGCCCTTGCGTTCGCAGGCCGGCAGCGGCGCGTCGGGCGCATATTCATCGGCCGGCACGGCAGTCTCGACCAAATAGGCGGCGACGAGGCGGCGCTTGAGGGCCGGATCGGCGGCGATCTCCTCACGCAGCAGCCGCGCGGCCAGGGAGCCGCCCTGCTCCACCCCGACGACGATGAACGGCCGATCCTGGCCATCGCGCACCCGCCAGGCGCGGAACGCCTGCAGCACGTCGCCATAGGCGAAACGCCGCGCGTCGCGGGCGTCGTCGCGCAAGGTCAGATAGGTGTAGAGGCTGGCCTGGCGATAACGCGGCGCGAAGACCCGGCCCACGCGGTCGAACGGCCCGGCATAGTTGGGCAGCACCACCCGGCTGAGGAACCGCTGGGCCTTGGGCTGATCGATGCCGCCGTTCCAGTCGCGGCCCCCGTCAAAGGTGGTCGGATGGACGAAGAATACGTCCACGGGTCGGTCGGCCGGGGCGGGCCCGCTCGGCCGCAAGGCCCAGGCGTCGGCTCGGCCATAGTCCGGCGCGGCCGGCGGACGGTAGGTCAGGAACGGAACCTTCGGATCCAGGGCGTTGCTGAGGATGTCGTAGCGCCAGATGAAGGCGGCCGACAGAACCAGCGCCAGCACGAGGACCGCGCCCGCGAAAATCCAGCGCTTGAAACCCTTGAAGCGTCCACGTCCCATGAGGCCTTGGGTACACCAAGGCCTATCGAGCTTTAAGCCCCTTCTTGGCCGATGATCGCCACCGAGCAGACATTGCTGGCCGGCGCGCCACCCAGGTTGTGAGTCATGCCCAGCACCGGATTGGCCAGCTGCCGCTCGCCCGCGCGGCCCTGGAGCTGCAGGTACATCTCATACAGCATCCGCAGACCCGAGGCGCCGATCGGGTGGCCAAAGCACTTGAGGCCGCCATCGATCTGGCACGGCACCCCGCCGTCGGCGTCGTAGAAGCCGTCCAGCACGTCGCGCCAGCCTTGACCCTCGGGCGAGATGAACAGGTCCTCCATCGTCACCAGCTCGGTGATCGAGAAGCAGTCGTGCACCTCCATCATCGAGATCTGCTCGCGAGGACGCTCGATTCCGGCCTCCTTGTAGGCCTTGCCGGCGGCGATGCGGGCGGTGTGGAAGTGGCCGCCGTCCCAGCCGTTGTACTGGCTCTCATAGCCATTGGAGACCGACAGCTGCAGCGCCTTGACGGTGACGAGATCGCGCTTGCCCAGGGCCCGGGCGATCTCTGGCGTGGTGACGATCGCCGCGGCCGCGCCATCCGACACGCCGCAGCAGTCGAACAGGCCCAGCGGCTCGGCGATCATCGGCGCGTTCAACGCCTGTTCGGCGGTGATCGGCTTGCGCAGATGCGCCTTGGGGTTCTTGGCGCCGTTGGCGTGGCTCTTGACCGAGACGTGAGCGATGGCGCGCTTGAGATCGTCCTTCGAGACCCCATGCTTGGCGCGATAGGCGCTGGCCAGCTGGGCGAAATTGCCAGGAGCCGAGCCATTGGGCATGACCTGCGGATTGAGCGTGCCGGGATTGGCCACCGGCAGGCCGCCATAGCCGGTGTCCTTCAGCTTCTCGACGCCCACGGCCAGTGCGATGTCGGCAGCGCCGGCCGCCACGGCATAGACCGCGCCCCGGAACGCTTCCGAACCCGAAGCGCAGAAGTTCTCCACGCGGGTGACGGCGATGTTGGGCAGGCGCAGGGCGATCGACAGCGGCGTGCCGCCCTTGCCCGAGCCGATCTCGTCGATGTGGGTCGAGAACCAGGCTGCGTCCAACTGGGTCTGCTCGATACCGGCGTCCTGCATGGCCTCCAGATAGGCCTCGACCATCAGGTCGTCTGGGCCGGCGTCCCAGCGCTCGCCGAACTTGGAACAGCCCATCCCGAGGATGGCAACCTTGTCCCGGATCCCTTGCGGCATGACGGTCTCCCTATTCGGCGGCTTGAGCGATCTGGACGGCAGCGCGGTCGGGTGTCGCCTTCCAGAAATAGCGAACGAAACCGCGCTTTTCGTCGATGTCCTTGATGCGGAACACCATCCGCACCGGCAGGCCGGTCTCGACATCGCCGGGGGCGACGTCGGTGATGTCCATCATGATCCTCCCGCCGCCCTCGAACACGACCATGCCGTAGTGGTTCGGCGGAGCCATGGAAAACGTCAGGTAATCAGCGGAGTAGCTGAGAATGCTCGCGCGACGCTCGGCAAAGCGGTACGGCTCCTGGGTGTCGACGGCCGGGTTGTTGGGCGCGACCGAAATGCGGGTGCGCGGAAACTGGATGACGCCGGTCTCGCGGCAGCGGCCGCCGACCAGGCCCAGGATCATGTCCTCGTTGCGATAGAGCGTAGTCAGGGCCGTCTTGTTGTCCTTCTCGGCCCGCATGCCCTTGTCCCATTCGATCAGGCCATTGAAGGTCAGGAACTTCAGATAGTTGGTCTCTTCTTCTCGCGCAGCCAGAGACCCGGTGACGCCGCGCGCCGGACGCTGGCCGGCGCCGGTGGCGCGAAACACCAGGGCCTCGGCGCCCTGACCAAACTGAGCCACCAGGATAAGTTCACCCGGCTTGGCGTCCTCCAGGGCGTGGGCCAGCATGATCGGTCCATGCGCGCAGCCGGCCTCGCCCATGAGGGCGGCGAGGTTGTCGCGGACGGCCTCGGGCCGGATCCCCACTGCCTTGGCGACCGTGGCGGCCATGCCGGCAAAGGTGGACGAAAAGCAGAAATGATCGACCTGGCCGGGATTTAGGCCCGCAACCTCCAGCGCCTTCTTGATCGCCGGCGGGACCAGCTTGACGATGCCCTCGTCGCGGATCCAGCGCTCTTCCCAGTAGTAGTCGAAGCCGCCGTCGTCGCCGCGGAAGTGGTCGACGAAGTCGGCCGTGACACTGCCACGCCCCAGCAGCTCGGCCGCACCGGGCCCGTCGGACACCACGAACGCTGCCGCGCCGTCGCCGAAGTCCAACTCCTGGGCGGAGGCAGCGCGGGCCTTGCGATGCCCCTCGACGGCCACCAGCCAGGTCCCGCCCGCCCCCAGGGGCCGGGCCAGCGCCATC
>CAZRPD010000098.1:0-18775 GCA_964601775.1 uncultured Caulobacter sp.
TTCCCCCTGCGCTACCACTCCATCGACTGAGCATAGGTCAGGCGCTCGAAGCCCTGGTGCTCGAACGATTGGCCGACATCGTTGGTGAAGGTGTGCGTGCCCGAGATCGGCGACACCGGCTTGCCGTTCGAGAACTCCTCGAAGACGCCGTGCATGACGGGCTCGATGGCCGCGAACACGTCTTCCTGGGTGACGAAGCTCATCTCGACGTCGAGCTGGTAGAATTCCAGCGAACGGTCGGCGCGCAGGTCTTCGTCGCGGAAGCACGGGGCGATCTGGAAGTAGCGGTCGAAGCCCGAGACCATCAGCAGCTGCTTGAACTGCTGGGGCGCCTGCGGCAGGGCGTAGAACTTTTCCGGGTGCAGACGCGAGGGCACCAGGAAGTCGCGCGCGCCTTCCGGCGAGCTGGCCGTCAGGATCGGCGTCTGGAACTCGTTGAAGCCCTGCGCGAACATGCGGTTGCGGATCGACTGGATCACCCGTGAGCGCAGCACGATGTTCTTGTGCAGGGTCTCGCGGCGCAGGTCGAGATAGCGGTGCTTGAGGCGGATTTCTTCCGGATAGTCCGGCTCGCCGAAGACCGGCAGCGGCAGCTCGGCGGCTTCGCTCAGCACTTCGACGGCCGAGACGCGAATCTCGATCTCACCGGTCGGCAGGTTGGGGTTCACCACGCTGGCGTCGCGAGCGATGACCTCGCCGTCGACGCGGATCACGCTTTCGGCGCGCAGGCGCTCGACGGTCGCGAAGCCCGGGGTCTCCGGGTGCAGGACCAGCTGCGTCAGGCCGTGGTGGTCGCGCAGGTCGATGAAGACCAGGCCGCCGTGGTCGCGCTTGCGATGGATCCAGCCCGACAGACGCACCGAGGAACCGGTGTCGGAAGCGCGCAGAGCGCCGCAGTTATGGGTGCGATAGGCGTGCATGGAGGTCATGAAAGTCTTGAATACGCGGTGATTTGTAAGGCGCGGACAGGCGCACGTGGGCGCCCTGATGTCAAGGATTCTGGGCCGTTTTAGGCCTTAGGCGGCCTCGACGATGGCCAGGAAATCCTTGGCCTTCAAGGATGCGCCGCCGACCAGGGCTCCACCGACCTCGGCCGCGGCCAGGATCTCGGCAGCGTTGTCGGGCTTGACCGAGCCGCCGTAGAGGATCGGCACGGCCTGACCCTGCTCGCCGAACTTGGCGGCCAGTTCGGCGCGGATGGCGGCATGCATCTCGACGATATTGTCGATCGAGGCGACATGGCCGGTGCCGATTGCCCAGATCGGCTCATAGGCGACGTTGAACGCCTTGCCCGCCAGGCTGGCCGGCAGCGAATTGCGGATCTGTTCGACGACATAAGCGACCGCCTGACCAGCTTGGCGCCTGTCCAGCGGCTCGCCGACGCAGACGATGGGCTCCAGGCCGGCGGCCAGGGCCGCCTCGACCTTGGCGGAGACCTGGGCGCAGGTTTCTCCATGATCGGTGCGCCGCTCGGAGTGGCCGACGATCACCATCGTCCCGCCGGCGTCGGCGACCATCTCGGCAGAGATGTCCCCGGTATGGGCGCCGCTGGCCTTGGCGTGACAGTCCTGGGCCCCGACCAGAACGGTCGAGCCCTCCACGACGTCCGCCAGACGGTGCAGCAACAGGGCTGACGGAAAGATCGCGACGCGGGCGGCGGCCGGCTTCTGATCCAGGGCGGCGGCGACGGCGCGGGCTTCGTCGAGGGCGGCCGAAAGGCCGTTCATCTTCCAATTGCCGGCGACCAGCGGTCGGGGAGTTGTGCTCGAAAGGGTCATGAGCGCCTTCTTGGGGCCACGCTTGCCGGGGAAGTCAAGTCCGCGCCGCTTGCCCCCTCGCCTTCGGCTCTACTATACCCGCTGCTCTCGACCGCCTTGCTCGCTGGCCTGGCGGTCCGACTGGAAGGTTTTCGATCGCATGCTCGCCGGTTTCCGCTCCTTCGCCAAATCGCCGTTCGCGGTGCTGCTGTTTGGCTTGCTGATCGTCAGCTTCGCCATCTTCGGCATCAGCGACGTCTTCAAGGGGCCGCGCGGCTCGGGCGTGGTCAGCGCCGGCTCGCGCTCGATGTCGCCGCAGGACTTCAAGGTCCGGTTCGACAACTATCGCAAGGCGATGGAACAGCAGAACGGCCAGGCGATCACGCCCGACCAGGCCGTCGAACGCGGCGTCGATCGCCAGATTCTTCAGGAACTGAGCCTGCAGGAATCGATCGCCGCCTCGATCCAGAAGATGGGCGTCGTGCCGTCCGACGCGCTGATCGCCAAGATCGTCCACGAACAGATGAGCCAGCTGCCGCCCGGCCAGCGCCCGTTCGACGCGATCACCGGCAAGTTCGATCCCAAGCTCTATGCGGCCCTGCTGGCTCAGAACAACCTGACCCCGCAGTCGTATGAGGCCTCGCTGCGCGACGAGATCGCCCAGGGCCACTTTTTCTCGGCCGTCGCCGGCGGCCTGAAGGCCCCGCGCATTTACGCCGCCCTGCAGGCCGCCTATGTCGCCGAAGCCCGCGACGTCTCTGCCTTCGCCGTCAACCCGGCCTCGGTCGAAAAGCCCGGCCAGCCGACCGACGCGCAGCTGACCACGTTCATGAACGAGAATCGCGAGCGCCTGACGCGTCCGGAAACCCGCGTCCTGTCGATCATGCGTGTCAGCGCCAAGGCCCTGGAACCGACCGTGAACCTGAACCCGGCCGACGTGCAGAAGGCTTTCGACTTCCGCAAGGACAGCATGGGCCGCGCCGAGACCCGCTCGCTGATCCAGATCGTCGCCCCGGACGCCAGGGCCGCCGCCACCATCTCGCAGCGCCTGCAGAAGGGCGAGGATCCTGCTGTCGTCGCCAAGGCCTTCAGCCGCACCCCGGTAGCCATTGTCGACAAGCCCAAGACCGCCCTGCCCGACCGCAAGGTCGCCGACGCCGCCTTCAGCCTGGCCGCCGGCCAGGTCAGCGCGCCGATCACGGGTGAGTTGGGCGTCTCGGTGATCAAGGTCACCAAGGTCACCCCCGGCGTCGCCGCCTCGCTCGAGGCGGTTCGTCCGCTGATCGAAGGCGAAGTCCGCACCCAGACGGCGCAGAGCAAGGCCTACGACCAGACCCAGGTCTATCAGGACGCTCACGACGCCGGCTCGGACCTGGTGGCCGCCGCCAGCAAGGCCGGCGCTCTGGTCATCACGACCGCGCCGATCACCGCTCAGGGCGCCGACCAGACTGGCCAGCCGGTTCCCGGCCTGACCCCGGACGTGCTGAAGACCGCCTTCGAGCTGTCGCAGGGCGGCGAGAGCGAGCTGATCGAGGCCGGCAAGGGCGAGTTCTACGCCGTGAAGGTCGAGAAGGTCGTCCCGGCCGCCATGCCGCCGCTGGCCGAGATCAAGCCGCAGCTGACCGCCGTCTGGATGGGCCAGGAGCTGGCCAAGCGCCTGAAGGTCAAGGCCGACGAACTGGCCGCCCGCGTCAAGAAGGGCGAGGCCCTGGCCGCTGTCGCCGCTTCGGCCCAGTCGAACGTCCAGAAGGTCGATGGCCTGTCGCGCCAGAACGCCCAGCAGCACATGGGCCTGGGCCGGGAGTTCCTGACCGCCGCCTTCAGCGGCAAGCCGGGCGAAGTGTTCGTCTCGCGCGCCGGTCCGCAGGGCGAGGCCTATGTCGTGGCCAAGCTGGACACCGTCCGCGCCGCTCCGACGGCCGAGGTCGCCCGCAGCGCCGTCATGGTCCAGGGGCAGGCCGCCAACGGCCTGATGCGCGACCTTGGCGAAGCGTCGCGTTACGCCGCCCGCGCCCAACTGAAGACCAAGACCAACCTGACCCTGGCCCGCCAGGCCATCGGCGTCGACACCGACGCCCTGGCCAAGGCCGAGGCCGCCAAAGGTGGAAAGAAAGCCGAGTAATGAGTCTGGAACCCGCGTTCGACGCCTTTTCGGAAGCCTATGACTCCGGGAAGCCGCAGGTCGTCTGGACCCGCCTGATCGACGATCTCGAGACCCCAGTCTCGGCCTATCTGAAGATCGCCCAGGCGCGTCCGTACAGCTTCCTGTTCGAGAGCGTCGAGGGCGGGGCCTGGCGCGGCCGGTATTCGATCGTCACCCTGAACCCTGACCTGGTCTGGCGCTGCCGCGGCGACCAGGCCGAGATCGCTCAGGGCGACGACATCGCCGCGGGCCGTTACACGCCCCAGCCAGGCGGCGCGCTGGACAGCCTGCGTGATCTGGTCGCCCAGTCGCGCATGGAGCTGCCGGCCGGTCTTCCGCCGATGGCTGCCGGCGTGTTCGGGGCGCTGGGCTACGATCTGGTCCGCCTGGTCGAACGTCTGCCCGACATCAACGAGGATACGCTGGGCCTGCCGGACGGGATCATGACCCGCCCGCAGATCGTGGCCATCTTCGACGCCATCGCCCAGGAGATCATCCTGACCACGGCCGTGCGCCCGCAATCGGGTGTCTCGGCCCAGGAGGCCTATGCCGCCGCTCGGTCGCGGATCGAGGCGGTGATGGCCGACCTGCACCGGCCGCTGTCGCACGACGCCCCGCGTCCCGCCCGCGGTCCGATGGAGTTCACCACGCCGGTCAGCCGCGCCGACTATGCCGACGTCGTGGCCAAGGCCAAGGACTACATCGCCGCCGGCGACATCTTCCAGGTCGTGGCCAGCCACCGCTTCCACGCGCCCTTCGACCTGCCGCCATTCGCCCTCTATCGCTCGCTGCGCCGGACCAACCCGTCGCCGTTCCTGTTCTTCCTGAACCTGGACGGCTTCAACCTGGTGGGCTCCAGCCCCGAGATCCTGGTGCGCCTGCGCGACGGCAAGATCACCATCCGGCCGATCGCCGGCACCCGTCCGCGCGGCGCCACGCCGGCCGAAGACGCGGCGCTGGAAGCCGAACTGCTGGCCGATCCCAAGGAGCGCGCCGAGCACCTGATGCTGCTGGACCTGGGCCGCAACGACGTCGGTCGCGTGGCCATGCTGCGCGAAGCCGGCAAGAACCAGCCCAGCCAGGTCGCCAAGGGGCCTCAAGTCCGGGTGACCGAGAGCTTCAAGATCGAGCGCTACAGCCACGTCATGCACATCGTCTCGAACGTCGAGGGCAATGCGCCTGAGGGCGTCGATCCGGTCGACGTGCTGATGGCCGCCCTGCCCGCCGGCACGCTCAGCGGCGCGCCCAAGGTGCGGGCCATGGAGATCATCGACGAGCTGGAAGTCGAGAAGCGCGGCATCGGCTACGCCGGCGCGGTCGGCTATTTCGGCGCCGACGGCTCGGTCGACACCTGCATCGTGCTGCGCACGGCCCTGGACAAGGACGGCATGATGTACGTCCGGGCCGGCGGCGGCACCGTCGCCGACAGCGACGCCGACGGCGAATACGACGAGACCCTGCACAAGTCCCGCGCCCTCAAGCGCGCGGCCGAGGAAGCCTGGCGATTCAGCTGAGCCTTAGGGCTACTTATTCCGCCCCTACGGACCGCCGAGCCGGTCGTCCGGGAGGTGCTGGGTGACCGCCGGCGGCGCCAGCACCATCACCGTGGCGAAGCTGAGCGCACAGATCGCGGCGAAGGCCGCGGCGGCCAGCACCGGGGCCATCTTCTGCACACGCTGCTTCTGCCGCAGCAGAGCGCGGGCATAGGCGATGGCGACAGGGTCCAGGGCGGAATCACGCGGGTCCATGCGTCCATGATGCAGGGCTTCGCGACCGCTGTAACCGTAACTGAAGGCCGCGCGCGAAAATGCCGCTACACAATGGGCCAGCGCAGGCTAGAACCGACCTCCGAAAGGCGGCGTCATGATCCTCGTCATCGATAACTACGACAGCTTTACCTACAATCTCGTCCACTATCTGAACGAGCTGGGGGCCGAGACGGTCGTCTACCGCAACGACGCCCTGACCGTGGACGAAGCCTTGGGCCTCAAGCCCGCCGCCGTCCTGCTGTCGCCCGGCCCCAAGGCGCCTGACCAGGCCGGCATCTGCCTGCCGCTGCTGGCCGGCGCTCCCGCCGACTTGCCGATCCTGGGCGTATGCCTGGGCCACCAGGCCATCGGCCAGGCGTTCGGCGGCGAGGTGATCCGCGCCAAGGCCGTGATGCACGGCAAGGTCAGCAAGGTCCGCCACGAGGACAAGGGCATCTTCAAGGGCCTGCCCAACCCGTTCACCGCCACGCGCTATCACAGCCTGGCCGTCCGCCGCGAAGACCTGCCGACCGACCTGGAAGTCACCGCCTGGACCGATGACGGCGAGATCATGGGCGTGCAGCACAAGACCCGTCCGATCCACGGCGTGCAATTCCACCCCGAGTCCATCGCCACCGAGGGCGGCCATCAGATGCTGGCCAACTTCATCGACCTGGCCGGCGTCAAGCGCGACGCGGCGACCTGGGTCTAGGGCGCACAGCATGTCCGACGCATTCAAGCCGCTGCTGGCCAAGCTGGCCGACGGCCAGACCCTGGGCGACGAAGACGCCGAAATCTTCTTCGCCGCCTGCCTGCGCGGCGAGCCGACGCCAGCCCAGGTGGCCGCGGCCGTCACCGCCATGCGCCTGCGCGGCGAGACCGTAGGCGAGATCGCCGCCTGCGCCCGCGCCATGCGCCGCGCCGCCGTCCAGCTGGAGCATCCCTACGATGTCATCGACGTCTGCGGGACCGGCGGCGATGGCCTGCACACGCTGAACATCTCCACCGCGGTCGGCTTTGTCGCTGCTGGCGGGGGGCTGAAGGTCGCCAAGCACGGCAACCGCGCGATCACGTCGAAGTCCGGCACCGCCGACGTCCTGGCCGCGCTGGGCGTCAATATCGACGCCACGCGCGAGCAGCAGCGCCGTGCCCTCGACGAGGCCGGCATCTGCTTCCTGTTCGCCCAGGCCCACCATGGCGCGATGAAGCACGTGTCGCCGATCCGCCAGCAGCTGGGTTTCCGCACGATCTTCAACCTCTTGGGTCCTCTGACCAATCCGGCTGGCGCTAAGCGGCAGGTGGTCGGCGTCTCGGCCCCGCGCTTCGTCGAGCCGATCGCCAAGGCCCTGGGCGCGCTGGGCGCCGAGCGCGCCTGGTCAGTGCACGGTTCGGGCCTGGACGAGCTGACCACCACCGGCGAGACCGAGGTCGCCGAATGGCGCGACGGCCGGATGCACCTATTCACGATCACGCCTGAGGCTGTCGGCCTGCAGCGCGCCTCGCTGGCCGACATCACCGGCGGTGATCCTGACTTCAATGCCGCCGCCCTGACGCGCCTGTTCGACGGTGAAAAGGGCGCCTATCGCGACATTGTGCTGCTGAACGCCGCCGCCGCCTTCCTGGTCGCCGACAAGGTCGAGACTCTGTCCGAAGGCATCGACCTGGCCGCCGAGGTCATCGACAAGGGCGCCGCCAAGGCCGCTCTCGCGGGCCTGGTGGCCGCAACGAATACGGAAGTAACCGCGTGACCGACATCCTTGCGAAAATCGCCGCCTACAAGCGCGAGGAGGTCGTCGACCGCAAGCGTCGGCGCACCCAGGCCGCGCTGGAATCGGCGGCCCGGAGCGCCTCCTCGCCCCGCGGCTTCAAGCAGGCCCTGATCAACGCCCATGCGCCCGGCAAGCTGGCCCTGATCGCCGAGATCAAGAAGGCCTCGCCGTCCAAGGGCCTGATCCGCGCCGACTTCGATCCGCCGGCCCTGGCTCGCAACTATGAGGCCGGCGGTGCGGCCTGCCTCTCCGTGCTGACTGACGGCCCCAGCTTCCAGGGCGCCGACGCCTATCTGATCGACGCCCGCGCGGCCGTCAGCCTGCCCTGCATCCGCAAGGATTTCCTGGTCGATCCTTGGCAGGTGGCCGAGAGCCGCGCCCTGGGCGCCGACGCCATCCTGGTCATCCTGGCGATGATCGACGACGTCCTGGCCGCCGAACTGATGGCCGAAGCCAAGCGCCTGGGCATGGACGCCCTGGTCGAGGTGCACGACGAGGCCGAGATGGCCCGCGCCGGCGCCCTGGGCTCGGATCTGGTGGGCATCAACAACCGCGACCTGAAGAGCTTTGTGGTCGATCTGGCCGTCACCGAACGGCTGTCGGCCCAGGCCCCGGCCGGCGCTCTGCTGGTCACCGAGAGCGGCGTCTTCACCCATGAGGACGTGGTGCGGATGGAGGCCACCGGCGCCAAGGCCATGCTGGTCGGCGAGAGCCTGATGCGCCAGGCCGACGTCACGGCGGCCACGAAGGCCCTGCTCGGCTGACGGATCGGGTACGCGCCGTCTGGCGTTCTCCCCCTCGTCCGCTCACAGTCCAAAACCACAAGAACGACGGCGCGGCAGGCGTCACGCGAGGAAACGCGAATGCATTGGATTGCCCGCGTGGTGAATTGGTCCCTCGTCGCTTTCTTCAAGCGCGAGGGCTGGACGATCGAGGGCTCGGCCCCGACGACGACCCGCAAGTTCGTGATCATCGCCGCGCCGCACACCAGCAACTGGGACTTCGTCTACTTCCTGGGCGCAGCCGACGCGCTGAATCTGAAGCTCAGCTTCATGGGCAAGGCCTCGCTGTTCCGCTGGCCGTTCGAGCGGCTGATGAAGGACCTGGGCGGCGTGCCGATCGACCGCTCCCAGTCGCGGGACACGGTCCAGGCCATGGCCGACGAGTTCGCCCGCCGCGACGAGTTCATGCTGACGATCGCCCCCGAAGGCACGCGCGGCAAGGCGGGCGACTGGAAGACCGGCTTCTACAACATCGCCCTGAAGGCCGGCGTGCCGATGGTGCCCGGCTACATGGACTACAGGCGCAAGGTGGTGGGCCTGGGGCCGGCGATGACGCCCAGCGGCGACTACGAGAAGGATCTGGCGGCGCTGGCGGCGTTCTACGCGCCGATCACGCCCAAACATCCGGAACGCAAGACCGTCCTCTAGGACGGTCGCGGCCACGATTTGGCCAAGCTTGCCGCCCTACCCTGGCGCGAACCGGGAGGGACAACCACCATGAGCAAATCGCGCTGGGCCGCCGGCCTGATCGAGACCGCCAAGACGGCCGCTTTGGTGCTGGCCGTATTCCTGATCCCCCGGACGGTTCTCTGCCAGCCGTTCGTGATTCCTTCGGGCTCGATGCAGCCGACCCTGCTGGTCGGGGACCGCGTGCTGGTCTCCAAGTATCCGTACGGCTGGAGCCGTCACTCGATCACCTTCAGCCCGCCGATCGGCCAGGGCCGGCTGATGGAAAAGGCCCCCGAGCGCGGCGACATCGTCGTCTTCAAGAAGCCCGCCGACGGCCGCACCGACGTGATCAAGCGCGTCATCGGCCTGCCAGGCGACCGCATCCGGATGATCGGCGGCGTGGTGCATATCAATGGCGCGCCGGTTCAGCAGACCCTGACGGGCATCGACGCCGACGGCTCTCCGGGCGTCTATCCGATTCCGGTTCGCCACCTGCGCGAGACCCTGCCGGGCGGCCGCACCTACGCCACCAACAGCTTCGGAACCGAAACCCAAGCCGCCAACACCGGCGTCTACACCGTGCCGGCCGGCTGCTACTTCGTGATGGGCGACAATCGCGATAACTCGCTGGACAGCCGCTTCAATCCCGGCTCGACGGCCAAGGGCTATGCATCCTGCGCCTGGGACGTGGCTCGAGACGCCGACCTGCCCCTGGAGCTGGGCATGGGCTTCATCCCGGCCGAGAACCTGGTCGGACGCGCCGAGCGCATCCTGTTTTCCTGGGATGGCCGTGGCCTGCGCCTGGACCGCACCTTGCGAAAACTGCCCGCGCCCAAGGTTGGCTGAAACCAGCCTCGCCGCTAGGGTCCGCTCGCATTTCCATGAGAGAATCGGATGCGGGCTTTCCTGAGCAAACTTCGTCGCGCCCTTTCGCCCGCGTCTGAACCGGCCCCCGTCGCCGCCCCGCAGGAACTCTGGCATCTGGTGGGCGCCGCCGACGCCGACTTCGTCCGCGTGGGCCAGGAGTTCAAGCAGCTGTTCGTTCAGGCGGGACTGCAGCCGCATCACGCCCTTCTCGACGTCGGCTGCGGCATCGGCCGCGCCGCCGCGCCGCTGGTCGATTATCTGGACGAGGATGGTCGCTACGCCGGCTTCGACGTCATGGCCCAGGCTATCGACTGGTGCAAAGCTAACATCGCCGTCGGGGACCCGCGCTTTGCGTTCGTCCACGCGGACATGCACAGCGACCGGTACAATCCGGGCGGCTCGCGGCCGGCCAGCGCCTATGTCTTTCCCTATCCCGACAACAGCTTCGACTATGTCTGGCTGGGCTCGGTGTTCACCCACCTGCTGGCGGCCGACCAGGCCCAGTTCGCCCGTGAGATCGCCCGGGTGCTCAAGCCCGGTGGCATCAGCCTGGTCTCCTGGTACCTGATCGACGACGAGGCCCACGCCAACACTGGCAAGGGTCGGATCGCCTTCGACTTCGTCCACCCGCTGGATGGCTGCTGGACCGCGACGCCTGAACTCCCCGAGGCGGTGATCGGCTACGACCTGGCGCCGATCCAGGCCCAGTACGACGCCTTGGGCCTGGACATCATCAACCTGGCGCTGGGGGTCTGGCGCCGCGAGCCGATCCAGGACCAGGACATCGTCGTGGCGCGCAAACGGGTCTGAAAGGTTTCGTTAAGCTTTTGATTCTGGGCGACATTTGCTTGCCGAGCCAAGCTAGGCCTTGATTTTGCAGGCTTTTCCGAACCGTCGGAGCCTCGACTTGACATTAACACGGAACGCCTAGAGAACATTCGAAAGGTTTGCGGTTTGTTCCGCGCTCCAGCCGAGGTCGTCATGCTCACGCGCAAGCAGCACGAACTGCTGATGTTCATCCACGAACGCATCAAGGAGACGGGCGTCTCCCCCTCGTTCGACGAGATGAAGGAGGCGCTGGATCTGGCGTCCAAGTCCGGGATTCACCGCCTGATCACGGCCCTGGAGGAGCGCGGCTTCATCCGCCGCCTGGCTCACCGGGCTCGGGCGCTGGAAGTCGTCAAGCTGCCGCAGCAGGCCACGGCCGCCGCTCCGCCCAAGGGGCGAGGGTCGTTCCGCCCGCAGGTGTTCGAAGGCGGCGGCGCTCCACCGGCTCCCGCTGCGTCCGCCCCGGCCAACGACAGCCGAGATCTGCCGATCCTGGGCAAGATCGCCGCCGGCACGCCGATCGACGCCATCCAGCACGAGCGCGAGCGCCTGCCGGTGCCCGAGGCCATGCTGGGCGGCGGCGAGCACTATGTCCTGGAAGTGCAAGGCGACTCGATGATCGAGGCCGGCATTCTCGACGGCGACTATGTGATCATCAAGAAGGGCGACACCGCCACCTCGGGCGAGATCGTGGTCGCCCTGGTCGGTGAGGAAGCCACGCTGAAGCGCCTGCGCAAGAAGGGCGGCTCGATCGCCCTGGAAGCGGCCAACCCCAAGTACGAGACCCGCATCTTCGGTCCCGACCAGGTCGAGGTCCAGGGCAAGCTGGTCGGCCTGATCCGCCGCTACCACTAGATCGCTCCGGCGGTTTGAAAGATAGGCCCCGACCTCGCTTGAGGATCGGGGCCTTTTCGTATCAGGCGCCCTGCTCGCTCAGCTGCTTGGCGGCCACATCAAAACCAGCCCAGGCAGCGGCAGCCAGGGCCGCGCCTGTGCTGACCCGGCGCACACCCAGCGCGGCCAGGCTCTTGACGGTCATGTCCGGTCCCCACTGCAGCACATTGACCGGCCTGGGCGCGACCGCCTCGACGATGGCGCGGATGTCGTCGGGCGCGGTGACCGCTGGCGCGTACAGACAGTCGGCGCCGGCCTCGCTGTAGGCCTGCAGACGCTCGATGGTCGCCGCCAGATTCGGGGCGCCGCGCAGGAAACCCTCGGAACGGCCGACCAGCACCACGTCCTGCCCCGAGGCGTCGATGGCGGCGCGGGCGGCCTTGATGCGCGCCACGGCGGTCGGCAGGTCGTACAGCGACGAGCCCGACCAGTCCTCGATCGACAGCCCCGCGACACCGGCGTCGATGGCCAGGGTCACGCTCTCGCCGACGCCTTCGGCCGTCTCGGCGAAGCCGGCCTCGAAGTCGGCGTTCACCGGCAGGTCGGTGGCGGCGCACAGCATTCGCAGATGCTCGATGACGTCGTCGCGGGTCACCTGGCCGTCGTCCTTGCCCAGCGCCCAGGCCATGCCGGCGCTGGTCGAGGCCAGCGCCTTGAAGCCCAGCTTTTCCAGCCGGCGCGCGCTGCCGGCGTCCCAGGGGTTGGGCAAGGTGAAGCAACCCTCGGCATGCAGGGCTCGAAAGGCGGCCCGACGGGCGGCGAACGGGTTAGACATGGCGGCGTCTCCTCTGGCGCTGCTGCAGGCTTAACGGGGGGTGTTGACAGCGGATGTCAGCAGGCGGCTCCAGGGGCGTTCGCCGCGCAACGGCTGAGCCCAGGCGATGCGCCAGCCATCCGGTCGTCGATAGAGCTCTGCGGCCCCGCCACGCGCGAAGTCCTCGGCTGTCAGCAGCACGGTGTCCGCGCACAGCGGCGGTACGCGTTCGGGCGCCGGGCCACGGACCACGACCACCTCGCTCTTCACACACAGGCCCGCCAGGGTCTCGGCATCAGGCGTGCGACGGCTCCAGGCCAGCGACAGCCGCACGGGTGCGCCAAGTTCAGGGGCGCAGATTCGCTTGTCGCAGGCATAGAGGTTCCAGGTCGCCGGCTCGAGGCCGCGCCGCCGCGCCCACAGTTCGGCCCCGAACCGTTTGGCGTCGGCGCGCAGCAGCACGGCCGCGTCACCCGAGCGGACGGCCGCGGTGGCGCCGTCATTGGCGATCCAGGCGTCGGGCGGCGCAGGCCTGGGCCATAGCGCGACCGCCAGGGCTAGCGGCGCGCCGATCCAGCGCAGGCCTCCCTTCCAGAGACACAGGATCATCAAGCCGAGAAACGCCACGACCAGCACCTGCGGCGGCGCGCTGGCCACGATCCTCTGCGCGCCATGAGCGTCGGCGAAGGCGTTGGCGATGCCGAGCATGCCATCGACACCCCAACTGGCCACGGCGAGGAAGGGCGCGCCGAGGCCAAACGGCTCCAGCAAGGTCCCGATCGCCAGGAACGGCATGATCACGAACGACGACAGCGGCGCCACCGCCAGATTGGCCGGCAAGCCCCAGACGGCGACCCGATTGAAGTGCTGCATGGCGAACGGCGCGGTGGCCAGGCCCGCGACTAGGCTGGCTGCGACGCTGGCCGCCAGCCAGGTTATGGCCGCCTGCGGCCAGCGGATCCACCAGGGCGTCGAGATCTCGCTCAGCGGCTGCGGCCAGCGCTCGGTCAGGGCCACCAGCGCGGCGGTGGCGGCAAACGACATCTGAAAGCCCGGCTCGCCCGCGGTCTCGGGTTTCAGGGCCAGGATCAGCAGCGCCGCCAGCGCCAGGCCATGCAGGGTGATGGCCCGCCGGTCGAACAGTATGGCCAGGAACGCCACGCTGGCCGTGATCGCGGCCCGCTCGGCCGGCGGCGGCGCGCCGGAGATCACCAGATAGCCCAGAACGGCCAGCAGGCCGGCGCAGGCGGCGATCTTCTTGCCCGGCGCGCGGAGGGCCAGCCACGGCCAGGCCGCTACGCCCAGGCGCACGGCGGCGAACACGAAGCCGCCGACGATCGCCATGTGCAGGCCCGAGATCGAGATGATGTGCGCCAGGCCCGAGGCGCGCATGGCTTCGGTCTGGTCCTCGTTGATCCAGGCCTCGTGGCCAGTGACCATGGCTGCGCCCAGACCGCCGCTGCTGGGGCCCATGTGCGCCAGAATCCGCTGGGCCAGGTTCCAGCGGAAGGTGTTGATCGCCATCGACACTCTCAAGCGCAGCGGCGGCGTGTCCAGCTGAGTCGAGACGATATCGCCGATCACGAAGCCCACCCCGCCGATCGAATCGAACCAGGCGTCGCGGGCGAAGTCATAAGACCCTGGCGCCGCCGGCGGCGGCGGTTGACCCAGCATCGCCTTCAGGCGAACCGCCTGTCCCGGCGCAGGGGTCTCGTTCTCGCCGATCGTGACGCGAATCCGGCGCGGGGTCGCCGCGGGCGCAAGGCCCGAGATCGCCGCCGGCGCCATGACCAGCCGCGTCCCGCCCACGCCGGGGCTGACGACATCGACCACGAAGCCCTCGACGCGTCGCACGACCCGCTCGCCGCCCATCAGGGGCGCGGCGACGCGATCGCTGCGTATCTTGGCGGCGAGGCCTCCGGCGGCCGCGAACGCCATCAGGCTGAGCATCACGACGAGAGCGGGCGACGCATTCCAGCGTCTTGCGGCCCACCACACAGTCACCAGCGCCAGAACCGCCGCGGTCAGGACCCAGGCGGAGGGTTCGGCTCGGGCTTCCAGATAGCCGGCAGCCCCGAGGCCGAATGCCACCGGAGTCCAAAGAAACGCGCGCTCCAAGTTGGCCGACAGCTGGGCGCGCGCCGAATCCGTCAGGGCTCGCCAGGACGGGCGTACGGGCGCGGCCACCAGTGGGCTTTCGGCAAGTTTCGCGCCTAACATTCGGAAACCGCTGGATTTTTGACAGTTAAGCCAAGTTTGCCGCAATGCGGAAAAGCGCTGGTCCCCGTCCGAACCGCCGTGCTAAGACGCCCCGCCCACGCCGCATTGCGGCCCGTGCTTTCCGTCGCCGTTTCGGCGCTCCGTCCTGAAGCCGTGAAGTCCATGTCGAACTCCTCCCCCACCGGCGTCGTCACGCGCTTCGCGCCCTCGCCCACCGGTTTCCTGCATATCGGCGGCGCCCGCACGGCGCTGTTCAACTGGTTATATGCGCGCCATACGGGTGGGAAGTTTCTTGTTCGCGTCGAGGACACCGATCGCGAGCGTTCGACCGAAGCCGCCGTCGCCGCCATCTTCGAAGGGCTGGATTGGCTGGGCCTGAAATCCGATGAAGAGGTCGTCTTCCAGCACACTCGCGCGCCGCGCCACGTCGAGGCGGTTCAGCAGATGCTGGACGCCGGCCGCGCCTATCGCTGCTGGATGACCGTCGAGGAACTGGAAGTCGCCCGCGAGAAGGCTCGCGCCGAAGGCCGCGCCATCCGCTCGCCTTGGCGCGATGCGCCGGAGGGTGACCGCTCCGTCCCGCACGTGATCCGCTTCAAGGGCCCGCTGGACGGCGAGACCGTGGTCGATGACCTGGTCAAGGGTCCGGTGACCTTCCGCAACATCGAGCTGGACGACCTGGTCCTGCTGCGTGCGGATGGGGCGCCGACCTATAACCTCGCCGTGGTCGTCGATGACCACGACATGGGCGTCACCCACGTGATCCGGGGCGACGACCATCTGAACAACGCCGCCCGCCAGAGCCTGATCTATTCGGCCCTGGGTTGGGACGTGCCGGCCTTCGCCCACATTCCGCTGATTCACGGGCCGGACGGCGCTAAGCTTTCCAAGCGTCACGGCGCACAGGCCGTCGGCGAGTTCGCCGACCTGGGCTACATCGCCGAGGGCATGCGCAACTACCTGGCCCGCCTGGGCTGGGGCCATGGCGACGACGAAGTGTTCAACGACGAACAGGCGATCAGCTGGTTCGACGTCAAGGACGTGGTCAAGGCGCCCGCACGCCTGGACTGGGCCAAGCTGAACCACATCAACGCCCAGCACCTGCGTCTGGCCGATGACGCGCGCCTGACGGACCTGGCGTTCGACGCCGCCCAGAAGCGTGGCGAGCCCCTGCCCGCCGACGCCAAGGACCGCATCGCCCGCACCGTTCCGCAGGTCAAGGAAGGCGCCAAGACCATCCTCGAACTGGTCGATCACTGCGCCTTCGCCCTCAAAACGCGTCCGTTCCCGCTTGAGGAAAAGACGCAGAAGCAGCTGACCGAAGAGACGGTCGAGCGCCTGAAACGCCTGCGCGACCAGTTGGCCGCCGCGCCGGCGTTCGATGCCGACACCCTGGACACCGTGTTGAAATCCTTCGCGGAATCTGAAGGCGTCGGTTTCGGCAAGTTCGGCCCGGCCCTGCGTGGCGTCCTGACGGGCGGCGCTCAGGCCCCGGACCTGAACAAGACCATGGCCGCCCTCACGCGCGAAGAGAGTTTGGGCCGTCTTGACGACGCCCTGGCGCCGCGCGCATGAGGCGCTATAACGCACCCGCGAAAAGCGAAAGTTGGACTGACCGTTCCAATTATGAAGGGGTCTAAGTATGACCGATAAAGCCACGCTGACGATCGGCGACAAGAGCTACGACCTGCCGATCCTCAAGGGCAGCACGGGTCCTGACGTTCTGGACATCCGAAAGGTCTATGCCGAGAGCGACCACTTCACGTTCGATCCGGGGTTCACCTCGACCGCTTCGTGCGAAAGCAAGATCACCTATATCGATGGCGACGCCGGCGTTCTGCTGCACCGCGGCTATCCCATCGACCAGCTGGCCGAGAAGTCCTCGTTCCTCGAGGTCTGCCACCTGCTGCTGAACGGCGAACTGCCGACGGCTGACGAGTTCGCCAAGTTCGAACACAACATCACCTATCACACGATGCTGCACGCGCAGTTCGACCGGTTCTTCGAAGGCTTCCGTCGCGACGCCCACCCGATGGCCGTGATGACCGGCGCCGTCGGCGCCCTGTCGGCCTTCTATGCCGACAGCATCAATGTGGACGACGCCCGTGAGCGCGAGATCAGCGCCCATCGCCTGATCGCCAAGATGCCGACGATCGCCGCCCGCGCCTTCAAGTACACGGTCGGCCAGCCGTTCGTGTCGCCGCGCAACGACCTGTCGTACTCGGAAAACTTCCTGCGCATGTGCTTTGCCGTGCCGGCCGAAGAGTGGAAGCCGAACCCGGTGCTGACCCGCGCCATGGACCGGATCTTCATCCTGCATGCCGACCACGAGCAGAACGCCTCGACCTCGACCGTCCGTCTGGCCGGCTCGTCGGGCGCGCACCCGTTCGCCTGCATCGCCGCCGGCATCGCCTGCCTGTGGGGCCCGTCGCACGGCGGCGCCAACCAGGAAGCCCTGGAGATGCTGGAGACCATCGGTTCGGTCGACAACATCCCGGACTACGTCCAGGGCGTGAAGGACCGCAAGTACAAGCTGATGGGCTTCGGCCACCGCGTGTACAAGAACTTCGACCCGCGCGCGAAGGTCATGCAGAAGACCGCCCACGAAGTGCTGGCGGAACTGGGCCACAACAACGACCCGCTGCTGCAGGTCGCCCAAGAACTGGAAAAGGTCGCCCTGAGCGATCCGTACTTCATCGACCGCAAGCTGTACCCGAACGTCGACTTCTATTCGGGCATCACCCTGCGCGCGATGGGCTTCCCGACCAACATGTTCACCGTGCTGTTCGCCCTGGCCCGCACCGTGGGCTGGATCAGCCAGTGGAAGGAAATGTTCGAAGACCCCACCCGCAAGATCGGTCGTCCGCGTCAGCTCTACACGGGCGCCACGCAACGCGACTACATCCCCGTTGAAAAGCGCTAAGCGCTTTTTCGAACAGGACAACGGATCAGGCCCCGCTTCGGCGGGGCCTTTTTCGTTTCAGCGCCTGAGGATGAAGCTTAGTACTTCGGCGACCGCCCGATAGAGCTCTTCGGGGATCTCCTCGTCGACCTCCAGGGTCGACAGAGCCTGGGCCAGGACGGGGTTTTCCTCGATCGGCACGCCGTGCTCGCGGGCCGTCTCGATGATCTTCTCGCCGATGAAGCCCTGGCCCGAGGCCACGACCTTGGGGGCGTTGGGCTCTTCGTAGAGCAAGGCCACAGCGATGCGCGGCCGCGCCGACGGTCCGGTGATCCCGCTCATGAGGCCTGGTCCACGAAATGGCCCAGCGGACTGGCGCCCTGCGTCGAGGGCGCGCCGGAATGGACGGCGACCTCGGGGACCAGTTCGGCTTCGCGCAGGGCTGCGCCCAGGACTTCCTCGCTGGCGCGCAGGCGGGCGATGGTCTCGGCCCGTTCGGCCCAGAGCGAGACGCGGGTGCGCGAACCGGTCAGGGTCACCAGAGCGTGGACGGGACCCATCGGCTCAAGGTCGATCGAGAACCGGGCCTTGTAGGTGCGCTCGATCGGTCCGCCCGCATAGCCACCGGAGCCGCCACCATCATGGCCGATCTCGAACTGGGCGACGGCCACGCCCTGCGGCGTCACGAACGGCAGGTCCAGGTTCAGGCGCGCGCCCGGCTGGCGAACCTCGGCGCCGTCGATATCGGGCCTGGCGCCATCGGGCAACGAAGCGATCTGCATCAGGTCCTGCCGCGCCAGGGCGCCGCCGGTGGCCTTCAGAAGGTTGCGAACCGCGTCGGCGATCGGCAGGTCGGGCGCCAGGGACATCGCCGCAGGCCTCTGGCCGGCCATGGGACCACCGGCATAGGGCGGCGGCGGCGCGGTAGCGCGTGGCGGTTCGGCTGGCCCGCCGTAGCCGCGCGGAACCAGAGCCTTGGGCTCGGCCGCGGGCATGTCGGGCGCTTCCGAAGCGACTGCCTCTTCGGCGATCAGGCCCAGTTGCACCAAGGCCGACAACGCAGCGCGAACCGGCTGCTGGACGGTGGGCGCGGTCTTGGGCGTGGCCACGAAGGCGCCAAAGCGGGCGTCCAGCGCCTCGTCCTCGGGCGGCGGGGTCTGGGCGGTCGCGGGGCGCTGCGCGGCCTCGACAGTCTCGGGTTCGGCGAGGGTCTGCGGTGAGGCCGCGGGTTGTGGCGTCTCGGTCTCGACCTGAGGCGTAGCTGGGTTCGCGGGCGCGCTCACGGCCGGCGGCGTGCTGGTGTGAGCGCGTGGCGTCGCCTGAGCGGTCCCCGGCGCCGGGGGCCGCTCAGCCGGGCTGGCGGTCGGGGCGGCGGCCCGAGGGGCTCTGGGGGGGGGGGCGCCGGCGGTCTCGGTCGGGATGTCCAGGTCGCGCGCCATGTG
>CAZRPD010000099.1:0-18592 GCA_964601775.1 uncultured Caulobacter sp.
AAACCGGAAGCCTATGCTGCCGGTGGGGTGGAGAGCCGTCCACAGCATCATGAGCAGACATTGGGCTCGCTCCACGAAGCAGACCTTGGACACGATAGATCGCGCCATCTCCGAAGGTCGAAAACCATCCCGACGGCAGTTCGTTCACGTCTTGACGCGCGACGTCGCCGCGCCCGCGGCTATAACGAGCGCCCAGCGACCGAGCAGAGACCAAGCCAACAGCGACGCAGGGGGCGTGATCTCGTCGTTCTTAAGTCAGCGGTCGTGGACGCTGAACTTAAGCTTAGAGCGGTGCGCCGCCCTGCCCGCATGGTGTCGCCAAACGCGCACGACGCCGGCGGCGCCGCGGGCGCGTCCCTGAACATCGATCCCGATATCCTCAAAGCCAAATAACGCCCGCCAAAAAAAATTCGCCTATGGCGGGAGCCGATCTTTGCCTGCACCTATGTTCCGGACTGGGCTTGCCGGGCCGAAAGTGGTCGGTCAGCGTCAAGCCAAACTTGAAGATGATCAACTTCCCGTTGGCGCTTGCGTACCGGCATTCGGCCAGCGTCGCCGCCGTACATCACTTCGGTCTGCATGATCGCCTTGTGCGAAAAAGAGAGGCAAGCGCTTGAGTCTGATCGGTCGCCTTCTGATGCAGCCCACGCCCTCCCCTCGCCGCGCGATCGGCCTGCTCGCCGCGCGGCTCAACTGGCTTAGCCGCGCCGAGCGCCTAGAACTCGACCTGGATGCGCGCCCCGAATACGGCTGGCCAATGTTACGCCAGGCCTATGTCGCCAAGCGGCTAGGACTAACCGGCTACACGGCGATCGAACTGGGCGTCGCCGGCGGCAATGGCCTGTTGGCGATGGAAGCCCATGCTCGACACATCGCGGACGCGACGGGCGTTCAGATCGATGTCTTAGGCTTCGATACGGGCGCGGGTCTCCCCGCCCCGAGCGGCCATCTCGACCATCCTTACGCCTGGTCGGGAGGCGACTTCGCCATGGACGTGGCGCGCCTGCAAGCCAAGTTTACAACCGCGCGATTAGTGCTCGGCGACGTGTCAGACACGGTGGCGCCGGCCATCGGCGACCTACCGCTGCCAGTCGGCTTTATCGCTTTCGATCTTGATCTTCATTCGGCCACCGCCAATGCGCTACGCTTGTTCGACGCGCCCCTGGAACGGTTCATGCCGCGCGTGACGTGCTACTTCGACGATGTCCTGGCGGGGCCGGAACTGGCCTATACCCATTTCGCTGGCGAACTTCGGGCGATCGCGGATTTCAACGCCGCGCACGCCGACATCAAGATCGATCGCGGCCTGGGCGTGCAGCGCGCGCGGCCCGCGTCCTGGCTGCGAAAGCTATATGTGGCGCACCTCTTCCATCACCCGCTATACGCCGCCCGTGCGGTGCCGAGCGCCGACCTCGCCCTAAGGTGACGACTTTGGCGGCGCGCCCGCGATGGTCACCCGGTGCATAAGGCGCACCTGTCCCGGATAGTCATTCAGTGCGCGGTGCATCGTGCATCGATTGTCCCAGAAGACCACATCGCCCTGACTCCAACTGTGCCTGAACGTAAACTCTGGACGCGTGGCGACGCCCAGGAGCGCGGCGCTCAACCGCGCGGCCTCACCGTCCCCCAGCCCCTCGAAGCCCACTGTGCAGGCGCCACTGTGGAACAGCGAGGCGCGTTGCGTCTCCGGATGAATCCTGACCACGGGATGGCGCGCGACATGCTGCCCCTCAGGCGCCGCGTCGGTCGATAGACCGCCGAATGCAATGGCTGACGCATGACACGCCCGCAACCCGTCGATCCTTCTCCGGGTCGCCTCCGGAAGCGCGGACAGGGCTTCATACTGATTGGCCCATTCGGTATCGCCGCCGACGGCCGGTACGACCTGCGCATGCAGCAATGCGCCCATGGGCGGCGCGGCCAGATAGCTATTGTCCGAATGCCAGGCACCGCCGAAATTCTGGACATCGCCAGGGCGCTTGTGGATCGCCAATACATCCGGACATTCTGACAGCCCCGCCAGGAAACCGTGCCGCTCCACGGGTCCGAAGGCCCGCGCTACACTCGCAAGCTGTCGCGCGCTCAGCGTTTGCCGTGGGAACACCAGCACAAGATGTTCCAGAAGCGCTGAACGGATTTGGCGGACGGCTCGCGGATCGAGATCCCGAAGGGCGACCGCTTCGACCGTCGCGCCCAATGAGCGTCCGCTGGGTATGATCTTCAATTCACCATCCCCTGCCTTTTCATCCAATCCTTGCAGTCGAAGCCTTGCCATACCAGCGGTAGTTGATCATGGTTATGCGAATATCACCTTCGCAAATCACCACATCGAAAAAGGCGGCTGCATGTCCAACGACGCTTTGCACGAGCTCGATCGTGAGTTCGAAACACTCCTGTCCGGGCTGACCCTGCCCGATAGCGCGCTCGAGAGCGCGGCCGGCAGCGGCCGATTGGGCGAAGGACGTTCAACGCCCGGCGACGGAACCTCGAGCCAAGGCGTGAACTGCACCTGCTGCTGCAACTAAGTTTAAGGCGCCGCCCCGAGCCACGGCTCATTGGCGGCGCCGCTCTTTCAGTCGGGGAACGTAAAGCATGGGTTGGAGGTCCGAGGACTTCGAGCTTGCGTGCCTGACGCTCGATGAAATTCTTTCTCCCGCCTATGCGCCGCTCCCCATCCCGCGCCGTGATCATGCCCTATCTGAAAAACGCCTGAGGGCCTGGCTCGATCAGGCGGCTGCTGGCGACGAGACCCTCTTCCGCAAGCGGCTGGCTCGCGACAATCTCGATTTCGAAGACATCACGGCGCGCCTGGGCGGCGTCACGCGGAGCCAGGAGCACCGCCCCCCTGCTTGGGTCGGATCCAGCACCCAGGTCTTGGCGCGACTCCGAGCAGCAGATGAGGCCGCGGAACTGACCGCGCCTGACCTGCCTTTCGCGCCCCTGTTTTGGCCCCTTGTCGTTGACGCCACTAATGCGTTGACACAGCAGCTGTCCGGCAACCCACATGCGTCGCTCAGCGACAAAGCCCGCGACGATCTCATCTCGGTGCTGGCGGAACGCCTGGGCAAGCTTTGCGAACTGCCCTTCTACGAGGCGCTGATGGGATGGCGAAAGGCGCACGCCGAAGCTGCCACAACGGACATCACCTTCGCCGCCTTCACAGCCTACATGCGCGCAACCGGCTTTGATCTGCTGTTCACGCGCTATCCCGTGCTGCTGCGACTGCTGGCGGAAATCCGCGACCAGTGGCTCGAAACCTCTGAGGAGTTTGTCGCGCGGCTGGCGGCGGACAACGGCTTGATCCGCGCTCAGACCTGGGGGCCCAGCACACAAGACGTCATCGCGATCGAGAGCGGACTGTCCGACTTCCACGACGGCGGCCGCGCCGTTCTCACCCTCACCTTCGCCAACGGCGTCAAGGTCGTCTACAAGCCGAAGACGCTGACCACCGACAAGGTCGTGGGCGACATCGCGCGTCTGCTTGCAGAACCTGCCTTGGGCTTGCGGATTCCAAAGTTTCTCGCGCGGGACGGCTATGGCTGGTGCGAGCATGTCGCCAGCATCCCCTGTGGCGACGCGGAGGAGGTGGCGCTCTATTTCAGGCGCGCGGGCGCATGGCTGGCCATCTTCCATCTGCTCTCGGCGTCCGACATGCATATGGAGAACATCATCGCCTCGGGCGCGACGCCCGTCCCGGTCGATTTCGAGACAATCCTGCAAGGATGTTCCTGGCGCCCGAAGGCCTTGTCTCCAGACCTTCACGCGCTCTGGATGGTCAGCGACTTCCTGGAACGCTCGGTGATCACCGTCGGCATGCTGCCGGCCTATGTTCGCGACGAGAACGATGGACTGATCAGCGTCGGCGGGATTGAGCCGTCGCGGACGTCGGTGGCCAGGGTCGCCTGGCGCGACGTAAACTCGGTCTGGATGCGTCCCCATTCAGAGACCGTCGAGCGTGAGGTCGCAACGAACCTGCCGGTGCTGAACGGACAGCCACAGGCCATTTTCGACCACCGCCAGGCTTTTCTGCGGGGCGCGCGCGAAGCCTGGGAGGCGGCGCTCGCTCGCCGACAGCAACTGATCGAGCTTCTTGAACAGGCCGCCCCCAGCCTGCAGGTGCGGCGCGTCTTTCGGCCGACCCGCTTCTACTACATGCTCGTCAAGCGTCTCTCGACCCATCGTCAAATGAGTGACGGCGTTTGCTGGAGCGCTCAGTCGGAATTCATCGCCCGCCTGTTCGACTGGGAGGACGACGCCGAGGAACCTTGGAAGATTTTCCGCCATGAGCGCTCGGCGCTCCTTCGGTTGAATATTCCGGCCTTTCATGTCGACGCCGACAAGGCCGTCGTTCGGGGCCCCCAGGGCGACATCACCAATCTGCACATGGACAGCGGTCTCGTCGTGGCCCGCGCGCGAGTCGAGGAACTCGACCAGGCCGAGATGACGCGACAGCAGCGCATCATGGCGACGTCACTGCAGGTTTCCACCGAGGATCGCCCCGCGCTGGCCGGCCCCTCCGCATGCGCGCCAGCGGACGTCGCCACCCTGGTTGCCGATCATCTGGAGCGACGAGCCTTCCGCACGGAGGGGGCGATGGCCTGGCTGGGGCTGGACTTGGTCGACCACCAAAAGTTCGCCCAGTTGGCGCCGCTCGGCTTCGACCTCTATGGCGGGACATCTGGGATCGCGATCTTTTTTGCGGCCTTGGCGCGAACCCGGAACAACGAGAACGCCCGCCGCCAGGCCTATGCGGCCGTGGCGGCGTCGCGCCACCAGATCACATCCCACAACGCCGGCCGGCTGACGCGCTCCATGAGCATCGGCGGCGGCGTCGGTGTCGGTTCAATGGTCTATGCGTTCGCGGCCCTCGCGGAAATCTTCGAGGATCCGGGCTTGGCCGGTAACGGTGTCGAGGCCGCTCGACTATTGGACACCGAGGCGATCCTCGCGGACGACCGTTTCGACCTGATGGCTGGCTCCGCCGGAGCCTGCCTTGGTCTGCTTCGCCTGCATCGCGCGCTCGGCGCCCCCCACCTTCTCGAGCAGGCCCGCCTCTGCGTCGAGCATCTAGAGAGACGCCGTGTAGACTTTTCGCCAAGCGGGCTCTGGTCGTCCAAGGCTTTCGAGAACCACCCGCTGACGGGTCTGTCGCACGGCGCCGCAGGCTACGCGCTAGCGTTCTCCAAACTCTACGCGGCCACAGGGGAGCCTCGGTATCGCGCGCTCGCGCACGATTGCGTCGCCTTCGAGAACGCGGCGTTCGATGTCGGGCGGAACACTTGGCCAGATTTGCGACGCAATCCGGATACGGGAGAACTCGGCTGGCCCAATCAATGGTGCTACGGCGCCATAGGCATCGGCTACGGTCGACTGTCGATGTTGAAAGACGGCGCCCTCGCCGAAGGTCTCCTGCGGACGGATATCGAGCGGGCCGTGCAGGCCGCTGAGGCGGACTGGCCCCAGGTCAACGACACCCTCTGTTGCGGCGCGGCGGGCACGATCGATTTCCTCCTGGAAGCGGGCCGCCGCCTGGACCGTCCGGAATTGATCGACCTCGCGCGCAGTCGAATGCGCGAGGTCGTCGATCGCCTAAGGAGAGACGGCGACTTCGTCTGGGACCTGGGCGCGGGCGATTACAATCTCGGCCTGCACCGCGGCGTGGCGGGGATCGGGTTGGTTGCCCTGCGCCTGGAAAACCCCGCCATTCCAGCCATAGCCGTTTGGGAGTGAAGCTTGGCGCAGCCCGATGCAGACCCAATCCCCGGCTCGCCTTCGTCGCCGTCTCCTAGCTGGAAAGCGCGCTTTGTCGGACGCGCTACCGAGATGGAAAAGCTGAAATCGGCCTACACCACCGCTCGAACCGGGCGCCCGCAGGTCGTCGGCATCATCGCGGAAAGCGGCTACGGAAAGACTCGGCTCGTACAGGAGTTCTTCGCCTGGCTCTTCAGACACTCTAAGCGCGCGGAGCCTGAGGAAATCTGGAAGGCGTTCGCTGATCGCCAACAACGGACTTTAGCCCCCCCAGGAATCGGTCATTCAGCGCCCAACTCGAAAAAGCCGGACCCGCCCATTTTAACCTTCGAAACGCCGAGTTGAGCGCTGCGACTATCAAGGCGTACGACCGTTCTCGACGTTAACTCAAATTACAGCGTGGATCAGGCACCCGCCAGGTTGGCCCGGTTCGCTAGCACACACTTTGCCAATCATCCCGATGATCCTTAGCCAAGCCAATTGGCGAGAATCGAGCGAGCATCAGCGATGGCGACTTGCTGGCGCATGGGCAAGATCGGCGTCGACGACTATGGTTGGCGCGAAGGAGACGAAGACAAGCCATGGCACGCGGCGAGCTGATGAAGAAACTGCTGGCGAGCTACGGTCGGGACGAGGAGTTCCGGGCCGTTGCCGAGCAGATCATCGGCGAAGAGGAAAAGAAGAATAACCTGGCCCTCGCCCGCACCTTGCGGCGAACCCTTGAGGCTGCGCCCTCGCGCCCGCCCAAGCCCAAGGGTTTGGCGCCGCTGATCCCGTTCCCCGAAGCCGCCGGCGACTTCATCGAACTGATCGAGCCGAGCCACACCAAGCAGGATATCATCCTCAGCGCCGAGAACACCGCCGTGTTCGTCGGCCTGATGAAGGAATTTCGCAAAGCCGACGAGATCCGCCGGCGGGGCCTTAGCGTGCGCTCCAAGCTGTTGTTCTGTGGCCCGCCCGGGTGCGGCAAAACCTTGTGCGCCGAGATCTTCGCCGCCGAGCTGGGCCTACCGCTCTACGTCGTCAAACTCGACCGGCTCATCTCGTCCTATCTGGGTGAGACCGCCGCCAATGTGCGCAAGCTTTTCGAGTTCGCCCGCAAGCAGGCGTGCGTGCTTTTCTTCGACGAGTTCGACGCCCTGGCCCGCGCGCGCGACGAGGCTGGCGAGCACAACGAGCTGCGGCGCGTAGTCAACAGCCTGCTGATCTTCATCGACCGCATCCAGCCCAAGGGCTTCTTGGTCGCCGCGACCAATCTCGACGCCTCGCTCGATCCGGCCATCTGGCGACGATTTGACGAGGTCGTCTGGTTCGACAAGCCGGACCAGCACATGGTCGAGCGGTTCCTGCGCGAGAAATTCAAGAACGTGAGCACCAGCTTCGATCCGGTGTCGCACGCCGCGGGCCTGGTCGGTTACGCCTATGCCGAAATCGACCGCATCTGCGTGCAGGCGATCAAGGCGGCCGTGATCGATGGCCGCAAACGGGTCGAAGACAGGGATTTCCGCCAAGCCCTCAGCGACGGCTTGCGCCGCCAGAAGGGTGACCGCCGCCTGACGAAGTCGAGCTGATCGCCACCCATGGCCCGTTACGAACACCTCCAGCTTTTGCGTCTGCCCGAACGGTTTGAGCGACGTAAGACCGGGGGTGGCGGGCCGTTGGTGCCTCGGGACCCTGCAGACCATGGCCAGCGGCTGCAACAGGAACTCGACACCGCGGTCGCCAGCCAACAGGCGCGACGCCGCCCGGAGTTCGTCGACCCTTCCCTGATCCTGCGGGTCCAGATGACAGGAGCGCCGCAGGAAGATCAGTGGAATGCGCTCGGCCTGACGGTCCTGTCGAGCGACGAGGATCGCACGCTGGTCCTGTTTTCGTCCCGCGACGACATGGCCGACTTCCGCGCGCGCCTGGCGGCCTACGGCGGCGGGGCCCCGGCGGGCCAGATCAACCCGCCCTATGCCGCGTTTATCGGCGGCATCGAGTCGATCTCGGCCATCGCCCCGAAAGACCGCATCGGCATCCGCGCTCGCGAGGAAGGCTTTGCTGAGCCGACGGATTTCGAGGTCGACACGGCCTATACGATCGACCTTGAGCTATGGGACCTTGGCCGGCGCGAAGTTCGGCTTCGCAAGCTCGAACAGATCGCTGACTATGTCGACGCGCGCGGCGGCGAGACTTTCGATCGGTATGTCGGCCCCTCGATAAGCATGCTGCGCCTCAGGTGCAGCGGCGCGGTCATCACCACCCTTCTTGGCCTTGAAGACGTGGCGGAGTTGGACCTGCCCCCATCTCCCGACCTGACCACCGGCGCGGTGCTGGACCTGGAACTGGCACAGCTGCCGCCCCTTGGCCCGGTAGATTCCGACGCGCCGCTGATCGGAGTGATCGATAGCGGGATCAACGCCCACCCGCTGATCGAAGATATCTTGGTCGGCGCGATCAGCGTACCCGACAGTCTGGGCCTGGCGGATGAATGGGGCCATGGGACGCGCGTTGCCGGGGTCTCGGTGTTTGGCGATCTGCGCGGACAGCTGGAAAACGGCACGCTCGATCGCGGCGCGCGCCTGTGTTCGGCCAAGATCCTCGATGAGTGGGGGCAGTTTCCCGACCGAAAGCTGACCCCCGGCCTGATGCGCGAAGCGATCACGCGCCTGCACGCGCAGTTCGGATGCCGGATCTTCGTGATTGCGCTGGGCGATCGCAAGAAGATCTATGACGGCGGCAAGGTGGGCCCCTGGGCCGCCACGCTGGACGAGTTGGTGGCCGAACTCGACGTGATCATCGTGGTCTCGGCCGAAAACCGGCCTCCGCGAACCGGCAATCGTATCGAACAAGCCGTCACCGAATACCCGGCTTACTTGATGGAACCGGCCAACCGCCTGTGCGAACCGGCCGGTGCGATGAACGTCATCACCGTCGGTGCCCTGGCGCACGGACATGGGGTCGGGGCCGGGGTCGCGGGCAATGTCGGCGTTCGCCCGATCACGGCCGCAGGAGAGCCCTCGCCTTTTTCCCGGGTGGGTCCGGGAATCGGCGGCGCGCTCAAGCCTGACCTGATCGATGTCGGCGGAACCTTGATCTTCGACCCCATCGTTGGGCGTCTGAGGGGTGGTGACGACGTTCCAGAGGCCGGTGTCCTGTCCCTGCACCATCGGTTTATCGACCAGCTGTTCTGCGGCAATTCCGGGACCTCCTTCGCGGCCCCGCTGGTCGCCTACAAGGCCAGCCAGATCCTGGCGCGCTTTCCCGAGGCTTCGGCCAATCTCGTGCGCGCCCTGCTGGCGGGCAGTGCCCAGCCCCCGCCGGAGTCGGTCGCCCGCCTCCAAGGATTGGGTCAGCCAGCCATCAACGCGGTGTGCGGGCACGGCCAGGCTAACCTAGAGCACGCGATGTTCTCCGACGACGCCCGGGTGGTGCTCTACGCCGAGGACGAGCTGGCCGTCGATCATTTCGCCGTCTACCAGATCCCCATTCCCGCGGCGTACCAAGCCACCGCCGGGCGACGCAGCATCCGGGTCAGCCTGGCCTATGATCCGCCCGTTCGCCACAGCCGGCGCGACTATGCCGGCGTCAGCATCGGCTTTCGGCTGATTAGAGGGTGTGACCCGGACCTGATCTTCGAGCACTATCGCAAGCGAGCGCCCGCGGAGGGCCCCTTCCCCGACATCGCCGCGCGTTACGACTGCAAGCTCTCGCCCAGTTCGACGGCGCGTGAGAAATCCACGTTGCAATCGGCGACGATCACCTTCGCGCGCGATGTCGCCGCTTATGGCGACGCATACTATTTGGTCGTTCGTTGCAGCGCCGGCTGGGCGGCGATCGCGCGTCAAAGCTTCGCCTTGACTGTTGAGCTCGCGCACGAGGCCGACATTCAGCTTTACGAACGCCTGCGTCAGCGCGTGCAGGTGCGTGCTTAGCGACGCCGTCTCGGTCGCGCGGCGCATCAGGTTGCTGAGCGCACCCGCTCACCAGAGCGGCGGCGAACCCAAGCCACACGCATCCCCTGTGTCGAACATGCAACACAACTGATTTTCGCGCATCGCCGCCGTTGCCGCGCCCGGTTTTGATAACCACGTTCTCTCTCCCGATTGAAAGGAGGAGACCATGGCAAAGAATACCGGTGAGGGCTTTCGGCGGGGGGCGGTGAAGGGCCGAACCCAGTTCCAGCGGCCGGACGGCCTTTGGCAAAAGCGCGACGAGGGAACGGGCCAGCTGATGCAGGTCAAGGACGACGGCAAGCCTTTTAAGGGCGTCGCCAAGGAGCCTGACGGGCGGGACGGCGCCGACTAGCGGACTACCGTCTGTTGCGATGGACGGCGGGGACACCCCAACATCTAGCAACACTGGTCGAATCACGAGAGAATGAACAGGTCGTTAAAAACCGATGGCCTTCCTCGCGACTCACGGCATAGTCGCGCTTGTACGACCGTTTCCGTCGTACCAATGGCCGACATTTCCGACCAGCGCACACAGCAACCACACCTTGATCGTCCGTCGACGGACGAGGGCGTCAAATATGGGGGTAGGTTTGACCTAGACCAGATCAGGTTCTCGGAGGAGAGGACAGCAGCCCGACTTGCCGGTCCAAAGCACGCTGCCTCTCCCCCACAATCGACTCGTACAAGCCGATGGCCGACCATAGGCCAGCAGGCCGCGCCGACACAACCCGGCGACGGCGGCCATCGTGCACGAAGACCCTCAGCAACAGCTTGTCAGATCAAGCTTTGATAGGAGCGGCGCGTGTCACGCGACCATGTAGATCACAAGGACCTTGCCAGCTTCGCGCAGAACAGGGTCAACCTCCCCAAGGACAAGGCCGACGAGTACCGCGCCCAGGCCAAGCGGCTGCGCGACAAGCTCGAGAACTACCTGTCCGAACATCCCGACTTCACGCTCAAGAAGATGCTGCTGTCGGGAAGCCTGGCCAAGGGCACGGCGTTGCGCTCGCTCAACGATATCGACGTGGCCTGTTACATCAGCGGTGCCAACGCTCCCCAGCAGATCGACGCCCTTCTGCTCTATCTGGCGGAGCGGCTGCGTAAGGCCTTCCCCAACTTCACGCCCGACCAGGTCAAGCCCCAGACCTACAGCGTCACCGTGTCGTTCAAGGGAACCGGCCTGGACGTGGACATCGTGCCGATCCTTTACGACGGCGACCCGGACTGGTACGGCAATCTGGTCAGCCAGGACGACGGCTCGTTCCTGAGGACCAGCATCCCGCGCCATCTTGAGTTCGCCAAGAAGCGCAAGCAGGCCCAGCCGACCAACTTCGCGCAGGTCGTGCGGCTCGTAAAGTTCTGGGCGCGCCTGCAGAAGGCCGAGCGCCCGGGTTTCCGCTTCAAGAGCTTCATGATCGAGATGATCATGGCCAAGCTGTGCGACGACGGGCTAGACCTGTCGGACTATCCAGAGGCCCTGCAGCACTTCTTCACCTATCTCGCGCGCAGCGGGCTCAACGAGCAGATCGTCTTCACCGACTACTACGCCGCCAGGACCGTTCCCGCGCATGCCGGACCGGTTCGCATCATCGATCCAGTCAACGCCGACAACAACGTCGCCCGCCTCTACGCGGCGGCCCAGGCGGCCGACATCGTCGAGGCCGCCCTGGATGCCAGCGACGCCATCGACGCGGCGCTCTACGCCCCCACCAAGCAACTGACCGTCGCCTACTGGCAAAAGGTCTTCGGCTCGCAGTTCCAGGTCTGAGGTGCCCGATGTCCTACAGCAGCAGCTATACGGAGACGGTGACCTTCACGGTCACCCACGCCCGCCACATGGCCGCGAAGGTCGCGACCGATCTCAAGCGCATACAGCGCCTCTACGGATCGCCCACCGACACGCGTATCGCCCAGTTCGAACTCGAGGCCACCGAACTGATGAAGGCCGGTTACCTCAAGGAGGTCACCTACGGTTTTAAGCGCAACGGCGCCTGGATCGAACCGACCGTCCGCTACACTGCCCGGGACTTGGCCGCGGGCGCGGCTGGCGACGACGATCCTGGCCGCATTCGTCCCGGGGCCAATATCGTCGGCGCGGCGTTTTCGAGCTATCTGGTCTGCAGCGACACGTGGCACGCCCTGACGTCGGCCCAGCAGACCGCCTTCGACGCCGGCCTTCCGTTCAGCCGCAACGGCGCGCCCGAGCCGACGATCAGCGGCTACCTCTCCCAGGATCGAACCTATTCCGCAGGCGGTCGCGCCCTCGACCGCGCCAGCGTTCGGAGCTTCTGATGAACAACAAGCCCCCTCTCGACGAACTGTTCGAACGCCGGATCGCCTATCCGGACTTCGAGCCCCAGGAACGCCTTGGCCGCCTAGTGGGCCTCGACGAGCAGAAGGATCGCCTGACCAAGGTCCTGAGCCTGCTGGTCAATCCTGGCGGCTTGGCGGCCTGGGCCTCCCGGCATCACCCCGACGCCAAGTCCCTGGTCGACACCGTGGTGCGCAGGCCCCCGCTCGTGGTCCTGGCGGGCGATGTCGGCTCGGGCAAGACCGAGTTGGCCGAGACGATCGGCGACGCGGTGGCGCGCCAGGAGCGCATCGAGATCACGCTGTACCCTCTCAGCTTGGCCACGCGAGGCCAGGGCCGGGTTGGGGAAATGACGCAGTTGGTCTCGGCGGCCTTCGACTACACCGTCGACGCGGCCGCCAAGCTGAAATCCCCCGGCAAGTCGCGCGGCGCGGTCATCCTGCTGATCGATGAGGCTGACGCCTTGGCCCAATCGCGGGAAGCCGCGCAGATGCACCACGAGGACAGGGCCGGCGTGAACGCCTTCATTCGCGGCATCGACCGGATCGCCAACGCGGCGCTGCCGGCGGCGGTGATCATGTGCACCAACCGCTTGAACTCGCTCGACCCGGCGATCCAGCGGCGCGCCGCCGACATCCTGACCTTCGGCCGCCCCAATGAGATCCAGCGGCGGTTCATCCTCTCGAGCCGCCTGGGCGGCCTGGGTTTTTCGCCCACGCACATCGAGGCGATGGTTGCCGCGACCGGTCCCCAAACCGGGCTGCATCCCTATGGGTTCACCGCCTCGGATCTCACCCAACGCCTGCTGCCGTCCATCGTGCTCGACGCCTATCCGCACAAGGGCGTCGATCCGACCCGCGCGTTGGAGCTGGCCCGCAGGACGACCCCGACGCCCCCCTTCAGGGACGAAGCCGCGGCGGTGGAGGCTCGCCGATGAGCAGCTGGTCACTTCAGGCGTTGCTGTCGGGCCTTCACGACGACATCCAGCAAAAGCTGGACACGGTCCGCAAAAGCCTGGCCCATCCCGGCACCAAGGGCGACGCCAGTGAAGGTGTCTGGCTGGAGCTGCTGCAGACCTATCTGCCAAAGCGTTACAGCGCCGCCTCGGCCCACGTTGTCGATAGCCTCGGCGCCTTCAGCGACCAGATTGATGTCGTCGTTTTCGACCGCCAGTACTCGCCCTTCATCTTTAGCTACCAGGGTGCCACGGTTATCCCGGCCGAAAGCGTCTATGCCGTTTTCGAGGCAAAGCAGGCCATCAACGCCACACAGGTCGCGTACGCGAAGGAGAAGGTCGCAAGTGTACGGGCGCTGCATCGGACAAGCTTGCCGATCCCACACGCAGGCGGAATGTATCCTCCAAAACCTTTTCACCACATTCTCGGCGGGCTTCTGACGTTCGAAAGCGACTGGTCGCCACCGCTCGGTAGCGCTCTTGAAAGTGCGCTGGTTGCGACATCTTCCGCGGACCGGCTCGACCTTGGCTGCGTCGCGGCCCATGGCCTGTTTTCATGCGATAGCGCCGGCTGTCACGGCGTCACGCTAATCGCCAAGCCGGCAACAGCCTTCCTCTTCGAATTGATCGCCAGACTGCAAGAAACCGCGACCGTTCCGATGATCGACATTCGCGCTTACGCGAATTGGCTAACATCTCCTGGCGACTAGCAGACCTTCCGGACGTCAGTGAAGAGTCACATCGCGCACCAGCACTTTGAACAAGTGCGGACGCTATGTTCCTGCCGATGGAGCCGAAAAGAGCTCGCTAGGGGTACGCTGTAGCCCCCTAGCCAACGCGAAGATCGCTTTCAACGCCGCGTTTCTTTCGCCGCGCTCGATACCGCCAATGTAGTTGCGGTGAAGCCCAGAACGATAGGCAAGCTCTTCCTGACTGAGCTGCGCTTCGACGCGCAGACGGCGGATGGCGAGGCCAAAGTTGACGAGATCTGCGTCCTTCACGGACGCGAACGTTGCGAGGAACGGCTCTCCGCTCTACACATGATGAGTGTGATTTTCACACTCTTTGTGTGCAGATCGTTAGGGCCACGAATGGATAACGAACCTCCCTCGATCAAAGTGACCGCGCTAATCGATGCTGTTGTCGACTCAATCAGCGCCGGCGAAGATCACGCTCGTGTCGATGTCCACATCGCCATCTTCAACCATGCCATGCTGGAAATCGTCAGGGCCAGTGAACTGGCCTCGGAGCGCGCAACGGCGCGGCACCGGATCCTGACCGCGCTGACCGGCGTGATCGACACTGTACTTCCTGCGTGAGGGTTCCACGTAGGCACGGCTGTTCGGCGTTCGGCAACGCATGGCGGATATCAGGCCCGACACATAATCAGCCGGCGGCAACCCAGTTAGCGCCTAGCGGAGGGCGGTAGTGGACGGCTTAATTGCTCGACCGTCACTCCACGTGCGTTGGCGTTGTAGAGCCAGACGAGAAATTGCTCGGTCAATATCCGGTTCTCGGCTTCCAAACGTTCGATCTTCGCCTGGAGTCTATTGATCGTCTCGCGTGCTTTCTGAACCTCGACAGATCCACCTCGAGATTTTGCCTTGGGAAGCGCGACAACTTCCAGCCGCCGACGTGCAAAGGCTTCGGCAATCCGGGAATGACGATGGAGAGCCTGCCGACTGTAAGCCGCCCCCAAACGCAACTGAACGCGGGCCAACAAGCTGCCCCAGCTCAACGGGGCCTCTGCCCAACCATCGATGACATCAAGGATCTCACGAATGGAGGATTCGGTTAGGTTCGGCGAGCGATCTCGTCGACCTTGGTGCGCGCTCACAGTTTGCCGCCTGGCAGCCGCGGCACGGACACCCGTAACTTTTCAGGCCGCGCAGAGATTGGGGCGCAATGAATGATCGCACCGTCAGGCGTCTTCGCGCAGGTGAGGATCGTCACGAGTTCCTCATAGCGAACGATCGCCCTCTGATGATGCTCAACAAAGCGGTCAGCGCCGTCGAATCCATCCTCGGCAGCAACCTCCGCCTTGGCGAGTTCCCGGCGGGTCTCCTCGAGAACCGCCTGGATTCTGGCCGTCCGCTCATTGTCCCCTTTCACGCACACATGCTCGTCGCAATTCAGGCAGTCTCGGTGCCGTGGGCAAGGCAGCATCGCGAAATCGTGGATACAGGCGCCGAATTCCGTGAAATGCGCCGTCGGGGCGGCCAGCTTGGCAAATTCCGGACGCGTGATCGGTGGCTTGATTTCCATCGGGACGAGCAGCCCGGATCCGTCGTCTTCATCACCCAACGACTCCCGCACCATCTCTAGAAGCTCGTCCGCCGAAAGATGGTCATACGCGCGGTTCTGAGCTGTCGATTTCCGCCCACTCCAGAGCGCTATGTCGAGTTGGTCGGCTCCCGAGCGCTGCGCCAAGGTGTTGAGATAATGACGGAACTGGTGGGACGTGATTTTCAGGGGAGACCCGTCCTCGCTGGCGAGTCCCAATCGAGCGAACATTGACGAGACGCCCGCTTCGATCCGTCCGCCAAGGCAGTCGGAAATCTGCTGCTGCGTCACGCGATCAATCATGCATCGCGACGAACTGCGGTCCGTGCGGAACTCATTATGCCGGACTGTGAACAGAGCTTCCGCATAGCTGAGCTCAGTTGCGGTTTCGACGAGCGGAAACCCGTGCGGTAACTGGGCGAGCACCGCTGCCTCGAACGATGCGAACGCAAAACCCTCTTCTCCGCCGGTGACGATGATCTGCAAACCGTTCCGGCCGGCCCACTTCGTCGACTGCAGGCCAAGCAGCTCGTCAGCGACCTTCAGCGGAATGATCGGGCGGAAGCGAAATCCTATCAGATCGCTGGGGAGGTACAGGCGCCCAGGATTTGCTTCATACCAGGCCGCGATTTTGCGAGCTTCAGAGGTAAGCTCTAGGATGACGGCCAGCGCCTCGCGCGCGACATCCTCCATGGTGCTGACAATCCAACGAACCTCGGGCTTCACGCCCTTCTCTGCCCACCAGCGTAGGCCGTACTGCTCCCCGCCCCTCCTCCTTTCCCGCACGACCTCGCAATTGGCCCGTACTCGTAGAAGCTCTCCTATACGAACTGGCGCACAACACATCAGCGCGGCGGCGGCTGCCGCAATCCGGTCGCTGGGGTTGTCAGCCGCACGAAATGCAAAGGCAACGGCCTCTAAAGCACGCTGCGAAGGAAGCTTTTGCGCCCGGCGCTTCTCGTGCTCTTGACCAATACGGACCGTGTCTCCCGGGCGTGAGAGCGCGTGAGCCCATTGGAATGGCATGGCCACCAAACTGTTATCGGACAGGAAGCGACCGAGCGCTTCCAGTTGGCCGGCAATTCGGTAGGCGCCGCCATCGCCGTAGTGGGACGCGATCTGCGCAACGGCGGCGTCCAGATCCCAAGATGTGATCCTGGTCACATCCTGTAGATCCTCAAAATCGCGCACAGCATCCAGAGCGCGAAACGGCGCAAGCCTTTGCTGCAACCCCCTGACGGGATTCAGCCCTTGCTGATACCTGATGTAGGCTTTCGCCAGTTCGCGCAGGCCGGCCGCCAAGGGGCGGGCACAATCGCCTTTCGGCGGGTCAAAGCCGGTAAAACTGATACGGACGCGCCCAAGGCCGCTTGCATGGACGGCGCTGGTGACGTCCCAGGCCTCAGCGTCCCAGTCAAGGTCACGGCCAAAGATGGTCAATTGGTCACGCGCGAGCGAGATGAAGCCGGACAAGTTCTCCAGCGCGCTCAGTTCGATGCGCGGCGAGAAATACAGAACTTCGCCAGGACCATCAGCCATCGCCGTCCGCCTCCGCACAGAGGCGCACGACTTCGGCGACTGCTAGAATGGTCCGATCGTTGACCGCCGCGATGCGAGGATCCGTGGTCGCTTGAAGTCGATCCCGCTCTAGGATCAGCCTCTCGAGCACAGCCTCATGCGGACCATCACGCCAAGCTCGAAACTGCCGACATGTGTAACAGGCGATGGGCGCGGCGAAGCCACAGAAGGCTTGCTGACCGCAGGCGCCAAGCGGCGGCGCCTGAACCCCACCGCGCACCACCCCGCCCGGTGCCTTGCGCAGTTCTTCAGTCGAGGCGAAATGCCCCGAGAAGGCCTGGGCTAAGGGTGCCAGCTTGAGCGCGATAGCCTTGTCTAGCCGCTCCATGATGTCGGATGTGGCCTCGACGTAAACTTGAGCATTTTGTGTGTCTGAGTGATCGAGCAGATCCGCCACCTCGTATTCGCCCATACCCTCGCCGGCGGCTCTCGTGCCAAAGCTCCGCCGTAGGCGTCGAGATGAGATGGAAAGCAATTCTCCGGTTCGCTCAGAGAAGACGCAGAGCCTTTCAGCCACAGACTTGATCCTGTGACTGATCAATTTTGCAGTTTGGTGCCACTCATAGCCCGCGAGCCAGCGCGTATCCCTTACTGCAGGAAACAAAGGCAGATCTTCGCTTTGCGTATCAAATCTGCAGCGTACTCGAGTTGCTTGACGCTGCAACATTGCGCCGACCGTCGAAATTATCGGTCGTGTTCTAACCTGCGTGCGCGCAATAGTTCCTGGTTGTTTCAAACGTGGAATATCCAAAAGCCATTGCGAAGCACCCGTCAAACGAGGTGGGTGAAGGTCGCCGATTTTGAGCTGTGAAACCTGCAGCGGCCGCAACCCCAAGCATGCTGTCAACCAGAGCAGCAAGAAGTTCTCTTCCGAGATCATTCCCGTCGCGAGGCCATCATCAAGGGCCGTCATCAGACCGGAAAACTCAATGTCAGTGAGCGGTCCCTCAAAGGGATCAGATGTCCGAACAGCCTCGCCTTTGTCGTTCCCAGGCAAACGCAGACTCCGGAGAAGCCGAGACGTCTCCGCAGGTACGCCGGAATACCCTAGATCGCTCCAGCGACACAGAACGCCCGATAGGCTCGCCAAGTACCATTGCCGCTTCGGTGGAAGAGAACTGCGATAGTTCAAGATATCCGTGGGAGTAATCTCTGGGATGGCACCCACGGCTCCCGGAGACAGAAAGCGCACCAAGTGGAGCACGCGCTCGAAGGCACCTTTGGCGTGGTGCGCAGATTTGTTCTGCAAATACCAGATCAGAGTGCGCTTCCACGCAGCGACCATTGGTCTCGCAACTACTGGCGCAAGATCAAAGTTAAAACTGAATGTCGCCCCCTCTGTTCGGAAGCTCCATATATTTTCACGCGGACAAAAAGTATCACCAGAAAAGGTTCGGATTTTCTCCGGGAACCATTCGGGTACTCGATCAGCAACTTCAGTCATCATCCGAGCTCCGCACGGGCGCGAAGCGTTCCTGCATCTGAATCGAGGCTTCATTCGCCCGAGTGCGAACATGCCGCTGGGTGTAGACGATAGCAGAGGCGTCCGAGCTCCATCCCTGCAAGTAGCGCCTAAACTGCCGCTCCCTCGCTGGCGCTACGCCGGCGTCGTCCATGGCGCGGGAAAAGCGCTCGTTCCAATCATGCCGCAGGACATGACAAGTCAGCTTGGCAGGCAGCCCTGGCAGCTCCCGAAGCCGATGGAAAATGTTCTCTATTGTTGACGTGACCCCCTGAAACTCCTCCAGGAATAACTAGAGTCCGCCCCAGGAAAGG
>CAZRPD010000100.1:0-18584 GCA_964601775.1 uncultured Caulobacter sp.
GGGGGGGGAGAGGCGACCGGGCGCCGCCCCCCGGCCCCCCCGGCGGCGGGCCCCCCCCCCCGCCCCAGGGCCGCCGCGCCCGGCCGCTCCAGTCCCGCCACGTGCTCGGCTGGAGCCAAAGCCCCCGCCGCTGGCCCCCCCCGCCGCGCCGCGGGAGGCCTTGATCGAACAGACCCGCGCCCGCGCCGACGCCGGCGACTATGCCGGCGCCGACGCCAAGCGCATCGAGGCCCTGGCGATCGCACCCGAGAACGCCCTGCTCCATTTCTATGGCGGGCTGATCGACCAGGCGTGCGAGCATCCGGCCAAGGCCGAGGCCAATTTCCAGAAGGCGCTCTATCTGGAGCCTGACTTCATCATGGCCCGCTATCACCTGGGCTTGGCCCGCCTGGCGCGTGGGCATTCCGCCGCCGGACGAAAAGCAATTGCCGTCGCAGCCAGCATGGCGGGAACCTTGGCCGCAGATGCGCGTTTGCAGGAAGGCGCAGGCCTCACCGCCGGTGAGCTGCGCGAGTTGGCGCGCCTGCACTTCTAGAGAGTTTTCAGGCGCGTCTGGGGCATTGGGGGCGTCAGTATGGCCAAGGCAGCGCGAACCAGCGCGCGTCGCGGAAAAGCGGCGCCGTCCGACGCCGCGTTGCGCCAAGGCGTGCTGGAGGATCGGGCGCGCCGTCTCGCCGTCCGCCTCACCGTCCCTGAACCCGCTCGTGACCACGATCAGCGGCTGATCTGCGAGATCGGCGAGGCCCTCTACGCCTTGCCCTTGGCGCACGTGGTGCGCACGACGCCGCTGGTCCGACTGGGTGCGACACCGCCGTCCAGCGACCCCAGCCTGATCGGCCTTGCCGCCCAAAACGGCCGCGTGCTGCAGGTCTTCGATCTCGCCGCCCGCCTGAACCTAGCCCCGCCGTCCCGCAAGGCCGAGGGCTACCTCGTCATCCTGCGCCGCGGTCAGACCGCCCTGCGTCTCGACAAGCGCCCACAGGTCGCCCTCGCCGCGTCCGCCGAGGACGACGACCATCTCCGCCTGGACGGCGGGCCGCTGCATGACCGCCTGGCCACCCCGCTGTCCCTAGAAACCTTGTTCCCGCTCCCGGAGCCCCACTCGTGACGATCGCCAACCGCATCATCGTCGGCTTCGCCGCCGTCATCCTGCTGACCATCGGCATCGGGCTGTACGGCCTGAACCAGATCTCCATGGTCAAGAGCACGACGGAAACCATCGTCACGCGTGACATGGCGGTGCTGCGCGACATCGCCGCCATCCGTAACAACGCCAACGAGATGCGCGCGGCCAGCGACGCGGTGATCACCAGCTATCTGTCGCGTTCGGCCGGCGGCATCGGCCAGTCGGACGAGGACCCGATCGCCCGCTGGCGCCAGAAGGGCGTCGAGATGGACGCGGCCCTGGCCAAGGCGATCACCTCGGCCCGCGACTTCAAGGCCACAGCTCAAAGCGCCGAACGCGCCGAAGCTTGGACCAAGATCCAGACCAGCCTGGAACAGACCGCCGCCTCCTCGCGCCAGGGCCGGGCCGACACCGAAGCGCTGTTCTCGGCGATCCGCACCAGCGATGAACGCGGCGTCGCCGCCGCCCAGACCGCCCTGGTGCAGCGCCGCGGTGAGTTCGGCCGCGGCATGCAGACCGCCGAGACCGTGCTGGACGACGCCATCCTGGTCGGTCAGCGCCGGATCAACGAAGTCTATGACACCAGCCGCGTCTCGATCATTGTGGCGCTGCTGGTCGTCTGTGTTTTGGCAGGCGCGGTCACCTGGGCAATCCGGCGCTCGATCGTGGGGCCGCTGGACACCTTCATGGCCTTCGTCGACCGCGTCGGGAACGGCGACCTGACCCAGCGCGCCGCCGACCTCAGCCAGGACGAGATCGGCAAACTGGGCGGCAATCTCAACGCCATGGTCGACGGCCTGAAGGATCTGGCCCGCCAGAGCCGCGAGGCGACCGAGAACCTCAACGCCGCCACCGCCGAGATCCGCGCCTCGACCCAGGAACAGGCCGCCAGCGTCGAGGAACAGCTGGCCGCCGTGCAGGAAACCGCCGCCACGGTCGACGAGATCACTCATTCCGGCGTCCAGATCGGCAAGCGGGCGCAAGAGGTCATCGCCTCGGCCCAGGCCACCGCCCAGACCTCGACCGAAGGCCTGCGGGCGGTCGACGAGACCACCAAGGCCATGGACTCGATCCGCGAGCAGGCCGAGGCCGTCGCCGAAAACATCGTCGCCTTGTCGGAAAAGACCCAGGCGATCGGCGACATCATCATGACCGTCAACGACATCTCCGAGCGCTCGCACCTGCTGGCGCTCAACGCCGCGATCGAAGCCGCCGCCGCCGGCGAGAACGGCCGCAGCTTCTCGGTCGTGGCCGCCGAGATGAAGATGCTGGCCGACCAGGCCAAGGACGCCACCGGCCAGGTCCGTTCGATCCTCGGCGACATCCAGCGCGGCATCAACGCCTCGGTCATGCTGACCGAAGAGGCCGTCAAGCGCGTCGCCGCCGGCAAGGAGCGCACCGACACCACCCAGCGCACGATCACCGAGATCACCGCTCGCGTGCAGGAGAGCGTCCAGACCTTCCAGCAGATCGTCGCCTCGACCAATCAGCAGCAGCTGGGCATCGAGCAGGTGATGGGCGCGCTGCAGAACATCCGCGACGCCAGCCAGCAGACCGCCGCCGGCACCCGCCAGCTGGATGAAGCCGCCGCCAATCTGAACGGCCTGTCGCGCCAGCTGCTGGGCCTGGCCGAACGCTATCGCACCTAGGATCCGCCGCGCGTGACCGACATCCGGCAACTGCTGCTGGCGGCCTTCGAGGTCGAGCATCGCGACCATCTGGACGCGATCCGCAAGGCGTTTGCCGCCAAGGCGCCGCTGGACCTGCGCGAGATCTTCCGACGCGCCCACAGCCTGAAAGGCGCGGCCCGAGCGGTGGACCTGCCGCAGATCGAGGCGCTCGCCCATAAGCTGGAGGACGTGTTCTCCCGCCAGATGGACGCCGGTGGCGCGTTCGACAAGCCGACCCTGGCGACGATCCGCGAGACCCTGGACGCCATCGAGGCCCTGGCGGCGGGCGGCGAGCCGGAGCCCGAAGTCCTCGAGACGGCCGAGCCGCAGAAGGCGCGCGGCGCCGATCTGTTGCGCGTCGAGGCCGAGGAGCTGGCCGAACTCAGCGAAGCCGCCCACCAAGTCTCCTCCAGCCTAGCCGATCAGGACCGCGCCCTGGCGACCTTGCGACGGCTGCAGAGCGAGGCGCTGCGCCTGGAGCGGCTGTGGGGCGAGATTCGTCCGCACGCGCAGGGCGGCCGGGAGTCGCTGCGCGCGCGCGACTTCGACCATGGCCTCAAGGAACTCGGCCGCGAGCTACGCGCGATCGGCCAGAGCCAGGCCCGCGCCGTCTGGTCGGCCAGCCAGGCCGCCCAGCGCGTACGCGAACAGGCCGAGCGCATCGCCATGACCCCGGCCGACGCGGTCCTGGGAACCTTGCCCGGCATGATCCGCCAGGTGGCGCGTGAAACCGGCGTCGAGGTGGAGGTCGAGGTCGCCGGCCTGGAGACCAAGGCCGAACGCCGGGTGCTGCAAGCGTTGAAGGATCCGCTGAGCCACCTGCTGCGCAATGCGCTCAGCCACGGCGCCGAGTCGCGCGCCAGGCGCCGCAAGGCCGGCAAACCCGAGGCTCTCGGCATTTCGCTTTCGATCGCCGCGCGAAGCGGCCGCCTGGAGGTCCGCGTCACCGACGATGGCCCAGGTCCTGACCTGGCCCGCATCGAGGCCGCCGCCGTCGCCCGTGGCCTGGTCCCGCCGCGCGGCCACGACGCCGCGCCCGCCAGCGTCGAGGAAATCCTGGCTCTGGCCTTCGAGGCCGGCGTGTCCTCGGCCGCCGATGTCGATCAGCTTTCGGGCCGCGGCATAGGGTTGTCGGTCGTGGCCGAAGCCGTGCGCGCTCTCGGCGGCTCGGCCCGCCTGTCGCCGGCGCAGCCTTTCGGGGCGCAGGTCGTGCTGTCGGTCCCGCTGACCACCTCGCGCCGGGCGCTGGCGCAGCTGGAGGCCGATGGCGCGCTCTACGCCCTGCCTTCCGACGCCAGCCTGCGACTGTTGCGCCTGAGCGCCACCGAACTCGAAACGGTGGAAGGACACCCCGTGGCGCGGATCGACCTGCAGGGGCAAAGCGTTGTCGCCCCTGTCGTGCCTTTGACTGCCTTGCTTTCCCACGCTCCGTCCGCCGTGCCCGTGCATCACGGCGTAGTCCATGTCGCCCTGCTGGCGCGTGGCGACCGTCGCCTGGCCGTGGCCGTCGACGCCCTGACCGACGTCGCTCCCGCCGTGGTGGAGACCATCGCGCTGTCCGGCGTCGATCCGGCCCTGACCTTCGGCGCGGCCGTGCTGGCCGACGAGACGCCGGTCGTGGTGCTGAATCCCGACGCCCTGATGGACCGCTGGCTGCGCGACCATCGTCGCCTGGCCAATGCGGGCTTGGGTCTGGCCGAACAACATGACGCCGAGGCCAAGGCCGCGCGCACGGTGCTGGTGGTCGACGACTCGATCACGACCCGCACCCTGGAAAAGAGCATTCTCGAAGCCCAGGGCTATCGCGTGATCCTGGCCGTCGACGGCCTGGACGCCCTGAACACCCTGCGCTCGGGCGAGGCGGTGATCGACCTGGTCGTCGCCGACATCGAGATGCCGCGCATGGACGGTTTCGGCCTGCTTCAGGCCATCAAGGCCGACGCCGCCCTATCCTCCCTGCCCGTCATCCTGATGACCTCACGGTCGGATCCTGAGGACGTGCGCCGGGGTCTGGATCTGGGCGCGGAGGCCTACATCACCAAGCAGAAGTTCGATCAGCGCGAGCTGCTGGCGACGATCGGACGCGTTCTATGACGTCGGTTCCCAAGCGTCCGGTCCGCGTGATGATCGTCGAGGACTCGCTCGTCGTGCGCCAGCTCCTGGCCTACATCGTCGGTCGCGATCCACGCTTCACCGTCGTGGCCGCCGTGCCCTCGGCCGAGGAAGCCATGGCCGAGCTGGATCGGGTCAATCCCGACGTCATCTCGATGGACATCCGCCTGCCCGGCATCGACGGCCTGGAGGCCACCCGCCGGATCATGGCCGAGCGTCCAACCCCGATCGTCGTCTTCGCCGACGCCATCGAGGACAGCTCGCTGAAGATCTCGATGAACGCCCTGCGGGCTGGCGCCCTGACGGTCGTCGAAAAGCCGGTCGGCGTCGCCACGGCCAATCACGACCTGCTGGCCGATACGCTCTGCACTCAACTCTACATCATGAGCAGCGTGCCGGTGATCCGCCGGCGCAGCATCGGCGGCGCCCTGGCCCGCGAGCGCGGCAAGCCGCTGGTCGCCGCCAACCTCAATGATCCGCCCCTCCGCGGCGTCGGTTTCCTGGCCCTGGCCGCCTCGACCGGCGGTCCCCCGGCGCTGGCCAAGCTGCTGGACGCCCTGCCGGCCGATTTCGGCGCGCCGGTGTTCGTGGTCCAGCACATGGGCGCGGCGTTTATGGAGGGCTTCGCCAGCTGGCTGGACAGTCTTTCGCCGCTGCGCGCCGCCTTGGCCCGCGAGGGCGAGGTCGCCCTGCCCGGCCGAGTCTATGTCGCGCCCGGTGATCGGCACATGACCGTCACCGCCGGCGGCGTCATCCGCCTGACCAGCGCCGCGCCTGTCCGCAGCCAGCGCCCTTCGGCCACCGTGCTGTTCTCCAGCCTGGCCAAGTCCGCGCCCGCGCGCACCCTGGGCGTACTGCTCACAGGCATGGGCGAGGATGGCGCCCAGGGCCTGGCGGAGCTGCGCAAGGCCGGCGGCCACACCATCGCCGAGCACGAGAGTTCGGCCGTCGTCTACGGCATGCCCGCCGCCGCGGTGAAGCTGGGCGCTGCCCGTGATGTGCTGCCGCTGGACGCCATCGGCCCACGCATCGTCGAGCTGTCGCGAGAGGCCGCATGACCGATGGCGCCCGCATCCTGGTCGTCGAGGACTCCGACACCCAGGCGCTGCTGCTGCGCAGCGCCCTGGAGAAGGACGGCTTTGCGGTCACCCGCGCCGACAGCGCCGAGGCGGCGCTGGAACTGCTGAACGGCCCCTTGCCCGACTTGGTGGTCGCCGACTTCCACCTGCCGGGCATGGACGGCCGGGAGCTGTCGCGCCAGATCCGCCAGAACGGCCGCACCCGCGCCCTGCCCGTCCTGATGCTGACCAGCGCCCGCGAGCAGGACCTGGAGCGCCAGGGCCTGGAAAGCGGCGTCGACGCCTATGTCGCCAAGTCGGCCGACCTGGACATGATGCTGGTGCGGCTGAAAGCCCTGCTGCGGCGGGGTGCGACGCCCACCCGAGAAGGCGGCCAGCAGTTCCGCCGCGCCAAGCTGCTGCTGGTCCACGACAGCCCGACCACCCAGCTGCGCCTGCGCCACCTGCTGGACCAGGAAGGCTATGACGTCACCGTCACCGACGACGCCACCGTGGCCGCCGCCCAGGTCGCCCACGGCATCGACTGCGTGGTCCTGCCGCTGACCGGCGCGCGCCTGGACGGCTTCGCCCTGTGCCGGGCGCTGGATCGCCGCCGCCAGCACGAGGCCATGGATTTTCACATCGTCCCCATCGCCGCCGCCGGCTCGGACGTCACCGCCGCCTTCGAGGCCGGCGCCGACGAGGTCGCCCCCAGCGCGGTCGGCGACGACGTCCTGCGCATGCGCATCCGCGCCGTCACCCGCCGCGCCCAGGTGGTGGAGGAGACTCGCCGCGCCGAAGCCGAGGCCCTTCAGCGCGAGCGGGCCATGGCCGCCGCCGAGGCCAAGGCCGCCGCCGCCGACGCCCTCGCAAGGGCCAATGCCGATCTCGCCGCCGCCAACCAGCAGCTGCGCGACGCCCAGGCCCAACTGGTCCAGTCGGCCAAGATGGCCTCGCTGGGCGAACTGGTCGCCGGCATCGCCCACGAGATCAACAATCCCCTGGCCTTCATCCTGGGCCACCACGCCACCGTCGAGCGGGCAGTCGGCGAGGTGCTGGCCGAGCAGGCCGACGCGCCGTCGGCGGGCCTCTCCAAGGCCCGCGATCGCCTGGCCTCGATGCGCGTGGGCCTGCAGCGCATCCAGAGCCTGGTTTTGAACCTGCGGAAGTTCTCGCGCCTGGACGAGGCCGAGCGCCAGGTGCTGGACGTGCCCGAGGCGATCGAGATCGTGCTGGCCCTGCTCAAGCCCAAGCTGGGCGACATCGCCGTGCGCCGCGACTTCGCCGGCGAGCGCACCTTCGACGGCACGCCGGCCCTGCTGAATCAGGTCGTCATGAACATCGTCGCCAACGCCGCCGACGCCCTGGAGGGCCAGGGTGTGATCGCCATCGGAACGCTCAGCACCGACAGCGACTACATCATCCAGATCGACGACTCCGGTCCCGGCGTGCCCGCAGACGTCCGCGACCGCATCTTCGAACCCTTTTTCACCACCAAGCCGGTGGGTTCGGGCACGGGGCTAGGCCTGGCCATCGCCTATAGCGTCGTGCGCGCCCATGGCGGCGAGATCGTGATAGAAGACTCAACCCTCGGCGGCGCCCGCTTCCGTATCGTCTTGCCGAAAGGCGCCCGACCGTGATGGCGCGTCCGCTGATCCTGCTCGTCGACGACGAGCCCGACATCCTTGTGGCCCTGCAGGACCTGCTGGAGGACCGATACGACATCCTGGCCTTCACCTCGCCGGTCGAGGCCCTTGAGCGCGTCGCGCGTGAGCCGAACCTGGCGGTGATCGTCTCCGACCAGCGCATGCCGGAAATGACCGGCGACGTGTTCCTGACGGAGGCCCGCCGGACCAGCACGGCCGAGGCGATCCTGCTGACCGGCTATGCCGACCTGCACGCCGTCACGGCGGCCCTGAACAGCGGCGGCATCGTCGGCTACGCCCCCAAGCCATGGGAGCCGGACGCCCTGCGCGCCATGATCGCCGGGGCGGCCGAACGCTTCGGCCTCAAGCGCGACCTGCGCTTGCACCAGGCCCTGCTGGAAGGCCTGATGGAGAACGTGCCTGCGGCAGTGTCTTTCAAGGACGCCCAGGGCCGCTTCATCGCCCTGAACGCCCGCAAGGCCCGGACCCTGGGCGTCGACGCCGGGTCTGCGCGCGGCCACAGCGAGAACGACCTGAAGATCCGCAGCGCCGGCGCCAAGCTGGAGCGCCGCGCGCTCTCCGGCGGTGATGTGGTTCAGAGTGTCGTCGAGACGGCCAGCGAGGTCGGCCCGGCCTGGCTGGAGACGACCTGCATCCCGACCCACAACTCCGCGGCCGCCCTGATCGTCATCGAGCGCGACATCACCGCCCAGAAGCTGGCCGAGCAGCAGTTGCGCCAGAGCGACAAGCTGCGGGCTCTGGGCACGCTGGCCGGCGGCGTCGCCCACGACTTCAACAACTTGCTGACGGCCATTCTGGGCTCTCTGGAATTGGCCTCGCGCCGCCTGCCGGATCAGGAGCGCGTACGTCGCTACCTGGAGAACGCCACCCTGGCCGCCCGGCGCGGCGCCTCGCTGACCCAGCGGCTGCTGGGCTTCAGCCGCCAGACTGACGGCGACCCGTGTGTCACCGACATCGCGGGCACCTTGCGCGGCATGGACGAGCTGGTGACTCGCACCCTGGGCATGACGGCCAGCGTAGCCTGGGACGTGCCGGACCAGCTGTGGCCATCGCTGGTCGAGGCCGACCAGCTGGAAATGGCGATCCTCAACTTGTGCATCAACGCCCGCGACGCCATGGGCGAAGGCGGCGCGATCACCGTGCGGGCGCGTGACCTGGGCCCGGACGCCCTGCCGGCCAATCTGGACCTGTCGCCCGGCGACTATGTCGCCGTCACGGTCGAGGACCACGGCGAGGGCATCCGTCCCGACGTGCTGGTCCGCGTGCTGGAGCCGTTCTTCACCACCAAGCCCGTCGGCAAGGGCACGGGCCTTGGCCTGCCGATGGCCTATGGGTTCGCCCAACGCTCGGGCGGCGCGCTCGACATCGAGAGCGAGGTCGGGGTCGGCACCAAGGTGACGCTGTACCTGCCGCGCGCCGCGGCCGACGCCGAGGTTCCCATCGTCGCCGAAGATGGCACGGTGACCCGCGACGCCGTACGCCCCCTGGCCATTCTGGTGGTCGACGACGAGACCTCGGTCCGCCAGGTTACCGTTGGCCTGTTGCGCGACCAGGGTCACGAGGTCACCGAAGCCTCAAGCGGCGCCGACGCCCTGGCCCAGCTGTCGGGCGGCCTGAAGCCCGACTTCGCGATCGTCGATTTCGCCATGCCGGGCATGAGCGGCGCCGAGCTGATCCAGCGCATCCGGCCGCTGGGCCTGAGCCTGCCGGTGCTGCTGCTGACCGGCTATGCCGACCTCGACAGCGTGCCCGAAGGCGTGCCGATGGTCGCCAAGCCCTTCACCGCCGACCAACTGGCCGCGGCGGTGCGCCAGCACGCGGGCGCATAGCAGACACGAAAACGCCGCCGGTCCTGAAACCGACGGCGTTCTCTCTGCCTAAGCTCGAAAGCCTAGAACTTGCGGCTGAAGCCGATAGACGAGACCAGCGGATCCAGGTCGACATCGGCCTTCAGGGCGCCGCCGTTGATCTTGGCGTCGGTGCTGAAATAGACCTTCTTGATGTCGGCGTTCAGGAGCCAGTCGCCCTTGAGCTTGATGTTGACGCCGGCTTGCAGGGCGTAGCCGAAACCGTCGTCGACCTCGACCTTGAAGCCGTTCTTGTTCTTGCCGCTATAGAACAGCATGTAGTTGATGCCGGCGCCGACATAGGGGCTGATCTTGGCGGCCGGCAGCGGATGGTACTGCAGGGTCACCACTGGCGGCAGGACCCACTGCTTGCGGACCAGGGCGTCGGTGCCCGGGCCCTGGGCGCGGATGTCGTGCTGGGTGGTGCCCAGGATGGCTTCGACGGCGACCTTGTCGGTCAGGAAGTAGGTGAAGCCCAGGGTCGGCATCACGTCGTTCTTGACGTGGGCCTTCAAGCCCGAGTTGGCGCCGGCGGCGGTCAGGATGGCCGCATCGTCGGCCGGCGCGACCTGCGTGGCGCGCACGTGGACGATCAAGTCACCCTTGGCGTTGGGCGAGAAGTCCTGGGCTTGAGCAACGCCACCAGCCAGAGCCGTGGCCGCGATAGCCGAGAGAATAACGGTCTTCATCATCTATCCCCAGATCGTGCGACTGTCTGTTTTGCGTCGCGATGTTCTTTTGCGAGATTCCCGAACGCTCGACCTTGACCTCGATCAGTTTCGAAAAATCTAGATCGCGCGGGAGAAACCTTCCTTCGCGTCCGAGCGATGGTCGAAGGCCTGGGCGGCCAGGCGCACGAAAGCACGGCCGGCTTCGGTGACACGCACGGCGCCGGGCTCCAGCGCCACCAGGCCGTCGGCGACCAAGGCGTCCAGCTTGGGCAGGTCCTGGGCGAACACCGCTGGCGAAACGCCATGGCGCGCCGCGATGGCGGCGTAGTCGACGGCGAAGTCGCACATCAGCCGCTCGATCACGTCGGACCGCAGGCGGTCGTCGTCGGTCAGGGCCACGCCCCGCGCGACCGGCAGACGTCCAGCGGCGATGGCGTCGCGCCAGGCGACTTCAGCGGTCAGGTTCTGGACGTAGCCGTCCGGCATCCGCCCGATCGACGACGCGCCCAGGCCGATCAGGGTCCTGTGACGATCGGTGGTGTAACCTTGGAAGTTCCGCCGCAGCGTCCCCGCTTCCAGAGCGATCGCCAGCTCGTCGCTCGGTAGGGCGAAATGATCCAGGCCGATGGCGACATAGCCGGCGCGCACCAACCGCTCGGCGGCGGCCTCGCTCTGCTCCAGGCGGCCTTGGGCGTCGGCCAGATCCTCGTCGCGGATCAGTTTCTGATTGGCCCGGGCCCACGGCACGTGGGCGTAGCCGAACAGGGCCACGCGCTCGGGGCGCAGGGTCAGAACGGTATCGAGGGTCGAGACCACGTCGTCGGTGGTCTGCTTGGGCAGGCCGTACATCAGGTCAAGATTGATCGACGCCACGTCGGCGTGGCGCAGCCAGCGGACGGCTTGAGCCACCACCTCGAACGGCTCGACGCGATTGACGGCTTCCTGCACGTGCGGGGCCAGATCCTGGACGCCCAGGCTGGCGCGGGTCAGGCCATGGAAGGCCGCGGCCTGCACCCAGCTCTCGGTCAGGACGGCAGGATCCAGCTCGGCGGAGATCTCGATACCCGGCGCGAACGGAAAGACGTGTTTCAGCGCGCCGAACAGGCGGACCAGATCATCGCGCGACAGCATGTTGGGGGTGCCACCGCCCAGGTGCAGCGCCCCGGCCTTGATCTTGCCGGGTAGCCGAGCCTCGACCAGCGCCATTTCATCGACCAGGTGCTCGACATACTCGCTGATCAGCGCCCGCTTCTTCACCACGCGGGTGTTGCAGCCGCAGTACCAGCACAGTCGGTCGCAGAACGGGATATGGGCGTACAGCGAGACCGGCTCGCGAGGGTCGAGGGCGGCCAGCCAGTCGCCGTAGAGCTCCGAGTCGACCGCGTTCGAGAACTGCAGGGCCGTCGGATAGCTGGTGTAGCGCGGGGCGCGGCTGTCATAGCGCGCCAGCAGATCGCGGCGCGCGGCTTGGGCGGCGCATTGGACAGTCTCGGCGGTCATGGACTCTCTCCTGGAGCCCCGTGATTGCGCCGCCGTCCGTGCAACCGCCCTGATCTAGATCAATCGGTCAGCCCCCGTCAGACAGGCGGCTTGTCGTCCAGGTGGTCGTAGAGGATCCGCTCGGCGTCGCCCTTGGGATCCTCGTACTGGCCCGACTTCATGGTCCAGAAGAACGCGAAAAGGCCCATGGCCCCCAGGCCGATCGACATGGGGGCCAGTAGCAGGACGATGTTCATGGACGCCTCCCCAAAACCTTCTTCAGGCTGATGCGCGGACGGGCCGCGTTCAGCAGCACCACCATCGAAGAGCCGGCCATGGCCAGCGCCGCGATGAAGGGATTGATCAGGCCGGCCATCGCCGCCGGCGTGGCCACCAGGTTGTAGAGCGCCGAGAAGGCGAAGTTTTCCAGCGCTCGGCGGCGGGCCTCGACGGCGGTGTCGATGGCCTCGACCACGGCCTCCAGACCCTCGCCCGTGAAGACGAGGTCGGCGGCGTTCTGGGCGGCGTCGACCGCCGCGCCCGGCGCCATCGAGGCGTGAGCCTTGGCCAGGGCGGCGGCGTCGTTGAGGCCGTCGCCGACCATCAGCACCTTGCGGCCATCGGCCTTGAGGCCTTCGACGATGGCGGCCTTGTCAAACGGGGTCAGGCCCGCCCGCCAGTGATCGACGCCGACAGCGCGGGCGATGTCGCGGACCGGACCGGCCAGGTCGCCGGACAGGATCTCGACTGACAGACCCATGTTGCGCAGGCGGGCGATGGTCGCCGCCGCGTCGGCGCGCGGGCGGTCCTCGAACACGAAGCGCATCTTGACGCTGTCCTCGAAGCCGAACCACAGTTCGGTCTCGCGAACGTCGCCGCCGGTGACGCCGACGAAGGCGGCGCGACCCAGGCGGGCGCGGCGACCGTCGATCAAACCTTCGACGCCCTGCCCCGCCGTCTCCACGCAGTCGGTGGCGACGGGACCGAGGCCCGCCTCGGCCGCCAAGGCCTTGGCCAGCGGGTGGCGCGAGGCGCGGGCCAGCGGCGCGGCCATGGCCACCAGGTGTTCAGGCGCGTCGATCAGCTTGGGCCGGCCTTCGGTCAGCACGCCGGTCTTGTCGAAGACGACGTGATCGGCCTCGGACAGCCGCTCCAGCGCCGCGCCCGACTTGACCAGCACGCCGCGACGGAACAGGCGGCTGCTGGCGGCGATCTGCACGGCCGGCACCGCCAGGCCCAGGGCGCAGGGACAGGTGACGATCAGCACGGCGGCGGCGCGCAGCAGCGCCTCGCGCGGGCCCAGGCCCAGCGCCCAGCCGCCGACGAAGGTCAGGGCCGCGGCGGTATGGACGATCGGCACATAGAGGGCGGCGGCCTTGTCGGCCAGGCGCACATAGGCCGAGCGGGTCTGGGCGCCGGCCTCCATCAGGCGGGCGATGGCCGCCAGGGTGGAGTCCTCGCTGCGGGCGGTGACGCTCATCACCAGCCGGCCCGACAGGTTCAGGGCCCCGGCGTGCAGCTTGGCGCCGACGCCGACGGGGGCCAGGGCCGTCTCGCCGGTGATCAGGGCGTTGTCGATCTCTGACTGGCCGCTCTCGACCAGGCCGTCGACGGGAATGCGGTCGCCGGGCGCGACAACCAGATGGTCGCCGATCTTGACCTCGGCCACCGGCACGCCCTGCTCCACCCCGTCGACCAGGCGCATGGCCACCGGGGTCTGGAGGGCCAGCAGGTCGCGTGCGGCCGAGCGGGCGCTGGCCCGCAGGCGATGATCCAGGTAGCGGCCGATCAGCAGCAGGAACAGCAAGGTCACGGCCGCGTCGAAATAGGCGTGCTGGCCGCGCAGGATCGTCTCGGAGAAGCTGACGATCAGGGTCAGGATCACGCCGATCGAGATCGGCACGTCCATATTGGCCTTGCCGCGCTTCAGCGACGCCCAGGCCGAGCGGAAGAACGGCCGGCCGGCAAACAGCGCGCACGGCGTCGCGACGATGGCGGCCATCCAGTACATCAGGGTCAGGGTCGAGCCGTTCAGCTCCTGGCCGAAGATGCCGGCCCAAGCGGGCACGGTGAACATCATGACGTTGCCGGCCCCGAAACCGGCCACGCCCAGCGCCACGGCCAGCTCCCGGCCCTCGCGGTCCTGGGCGGCGTTGGCCTCACCCGGATCGAACAGGCAGGCGCGATAACCCAGCCCCTCGACCGTCTCGACCACCCGGCCGGGATCGGCTTCGCGACCGCGCAGCTGCACGGCCAGCTTGCCCGTCGTCAGGTTCAGCCGGGCGGCGTCGGCGCCCGGGACCTCGCGCCCGGCCTTTTCCATCTTGCTGGTGCTGGCCGCGCAGCGCGCGCCGCTGACCAGCAGCTCCAGGCGGCCCAGCCCTTCCGCGTCGCGGCGGACGAAGGCCTCCAGATCACGGTTGAGAGCCAGGCTCTGGGTCATTTCGGACGCTCCACGAGACGGGTCTCGATCTCGAACAGATTGCTGGCGTCACGGGCCGAGGCGCGCAGGTCCCAGGCCCCGTCCAGGCGCGCGGACGCCTGGTAGCGGCCATCGCCCAGCGGCTTGAAGTTCAGCACCTGGCGGCCGACCTCGGTGGACGGGCGCTCCAGCGTGCCGGTCAGAGACAGCTTGGTCAGCGGCTGGCCGTCGCGATCCTCGAGGCTGACGATCACCGAGGTCCCGCCATTCTCGTCTCGGGGCGTCTCGACCCCGGCGTTCCAGCCCAGGGCCGCTTCCTTCTGGCGCTGGGCCAGGGTGCGATTGAAGGTCAGGCCCGTTTCGTACGGGTTGGAGGCCACCTGCCCGGAGAAGGTCTTGTAGGCCTTCATGATGAACAGCGTGTCCACGGCGATGACGATGCCGAAGAACAGCACCATGCCGATCAGGACGTGCCAGCCGGTGATGCGGCCCTTAACGGGCGGCGGCGGCTTGGGAAGCGAATGCGCGGCAGCGGTCATTGCGGGTTCGCAGCTCCTGAGAGGAAGACGGTTTTGGTCTCGGTCGTGAGATCACCGGACCGGATGACGAAGCGGACGGGCACGCTGGGCTCGAGTTCGGCCTCGGCCGGCGCGGTGACGAAAACGCGCACCGCCGCGACCTGGTCGGCCGGCACGATGACGCTGACGACCTGATCGGTCTCGCCCGGTTGGCTGAGCCTGGCGCCCGGGATCCCCTCGAAGGCGACCTCGAAGCGGCGCGCCTCGAAGGTGCGGTTGCCGATCTTCAGCGTGTAGCCGTCGCGCACCGCGCCGTCGTGCATGCGCACGAAGGTCGGATTGCGATCGCGGATGACGTTCAGGTCGGCCTCCGGACGGGTCATCAGGGACCACAGAGTCAGGCCGCCGACGATGCTCATCGCCAAGGCATAGTAGACCGTGCGCGAGCGGATTATCGGATACTTGGCCGGCTCGCCCTTCGTGCGGGCGGCGACGGCGTCGTCGGAGTCATAGGCGATCAGGCCGATCGGCCGGTTGATCTTGACCATCACCTCGTCGCAGGCGTCGACGCAGAGGCCGCAGTTGATGCACTCCATCTGCGCGCCATCGCGGATGTCGATGCCCATCGGGCAGACCACGACGCACTGGTGGCAGTCGATGCAGTCACCGCGACCTTCCCAGGTCTGGTTCTTTTTGTGCGGACCGCGCGGCTCGCCGCGATAACCCAGATAGGTCACCTGCAACGAGTGGTCGTCGAGCATGGCGCCTTGGATGCGGGGCCATGGGCACATGTAGACGCAGACCTGTTCGCGCATCCAGCCGGCGAAGATGTAGGTGGTGCAGGTCAGAAGCAGACACGAAACATAGGCCGTGATCGCCGCCTCACCGGTCCAGAACGTGCGGATCAGGGTTGGCGCGTCGTGGAAGTAGAAGATCCACGCGCCGCCGGTCCCGAAGGCGATGCCCAGCCACACCAGATGCTTGCCGGTCTTGCGCCAGATCTTGTTGAACGAAGTCGGCGAGGCGTCGAGGCGCATGCGGGCGTTGCGGTCGCCCTCGAACAGGCGCTCGACCACGATGTAGAGGTCGGTCCAGACGGTCTGCGGGCAGGCATAGCCGCACCACAGACGGCCGAAGAGCGCCGTCACCAGGAACAGCGCCAAGGCGGCCATGACCAGAAGTCCCGTGAAGATGTAGACTTCCTGGGGCCACAGCTGAATGTCGAAGAAGTAGAAGCGCCGGCCGTCGAAGTCGACCAGCGCCGCCTGCTGCGGAAAGCCGTCCGGACGGGTCCAGCGGATCCACGGCGTGATGTAGTAGACGGCCAGGCAGGCGATCAGCAGCGCCCACTTCACCGCCCGCCACTTGCCATGGACAAGCTTGGGGTAGATCGGCTGGCGCGGCTTGTAGAGACCGCCCTTGGCGTCGCCCTTGCCCTTCGCCCGGGCGGCGGCGGAAACCGCCTTCCCGGGCTCAGGCTTTTGGCCGGACTCAGGCTTTTGACCGGACTCAGGCTTAGGACTCGTATTGTCGATAAGCGTGGGCATAGCCCTTACTGACCACCCGCGTTGGCGTGAATGTAGACGGAGAGCGCCTTGATCGTTTCGGGGCTGAGGCGGCCGCCCCACGCCGGCATGACGCCGCCGTTGCCTGCGAAGATCTGGTTGCGGATGTCGGCGCGGTCGGCGCCGTACAGCCAGTCGGCGTCGGTCAGGTCCGGACCGCCCATTTCCACGACGCCCTTGCCGTCGACACCGTGGCAGGCGACGCACTGGGCTTCGAAGACCGGGACGGCTCGGGCGACAGCGGCCGCGTCAGCCTTGCGGCCGGACAGCTGCACCACGAACTCGGTCAGGTCGTCGATCTGCGCGGGATTGAGCATCTCGTCGCGACCGAAGGCCGGCATCGCCGAGAAGCGGGTTTCGGAGTCGCTGCTGCGAATGCCATGGGTGATGGTGTACTGGATGTCCTCCAGCTTGCCGCCCCACAGCCACACGTCGTCGCGCAGGTTGGCGTAACCCTTGCCGCCCGTGCCACCGATGCCGTGGCAGGTGGCGCAGTTGTCGCCGAAGATCGACTGGCCCACCTGCTGGGCGTAGGCGCTCAGCTTCGGATCCTTTTCGATCTGCTCCAGGCTGGCGGTGCGCAGCAGGGCCGCGCCCTCGCCCCGCTGGGTGTCCAGGGCCTTGAGTTCCTTGCCGACCGCGACGCGGTCGGACTGGCCCAGAACGCCCTTGGTGTAGCCGCTGACGCCAGGCCAGGCCGGCATCAGCACCCAGTAGACGATCGCCCAGGCGATGGTCGCGTACCAGATCCACAGCCACCAGCGGGGCAGCGGGTTGTCGAGCTCCTTGATGCCGTCCCACTCGTGACCGGTGGTGTCGACGCCAGTGATCTCGTCGGTGTCTTTCTCGTGAGCCATCAGATGAGCTCCTCGTCGTCCAGCGGCATGCGGGCGGCGTGTTGGAATTCAGCCTTCTTGGAAGGCTTCAGGGCGTAGGCGCAGCCGGCGAGGAAGATCAGGCCGAAATAGATCAGCCCGCCTTGCTGCGCGAACTGCGCCACGGTTTCGTAGGACACGGTTTCGAAGAACGGGCCGCTCATCGCTGGTTCTCCGGCGACTGGGGCTTGTAGGTCTTGAAGTCGACCAGGGTGCCCAGCATCTGGAGGTAGGCCACCAGCGCGTCCATCTCGGTGATCTTGTCGGGATTGCCGTCGAAGTCGCGATTGACGACCTTGGCGTCGTAGCGCTCGCGCAGGCCCACCGCGTCCGTCGAGAAGGGATCGGCCTGCGCCTCGAGATCCTTCTTGGCGTTGGCGATCTGGGCGTCGGTGTAAGGCACGCCGACGGTCCGCTGGGTCTTCAGGCGGGCGACGATGTCGCTGTAGTCCAGTTCCTTTTCAGCCAGGAACTTGTAGGGCGGCATCACCGACTCCGGCACGACCGAGCGCGGGTCGATCAGGTGGTCGCGGTGCCAGGTGTCCGAGTACTTGCCGCCGACCCGGGCCAAGTCAGGCCCGGTGCGCTTGGACCCCCATTGGAACGGGTGGTCGTACATGCTTTCGGCGGCCAGGCTGTAGTGGCCGTAGCGCTCGACTTCGTCGCGCAGCGGGCGGACCATCTGCGAGTGGCAGACGTAGCAGCCCTCCTTGACGTAGACGTCGCGGCCCGCCAGCTCGAGCGGGGTGTAGGGACGCATCCCATCCACCTTCTCGATCGTGCTCTGCAGCCAGAACAGCGGGGCGATCTCGATCAGACCGCCGACGGAGATGACCAGGACGATCCCGACCACGAGCAGCAGCGAGTGCCGCTCGAACTTTGCGTGGTGTTTCCAGAGAGACATCGGGGACCTCAGGCGTTCGCGGTGGCGGGAATGGCCGGGGTGTCTTCACCCTGGTCGGTGGCCGCCAGATCGAGTTCGGGGCTGGCGATCGTCTTCCAGATGTTGACGATCATGATCAGCGCGCCGGTCAGGAACATCAGGCCGCCGACGGTGCGGATGACGTTCTCGATGTGCTTGGCCGACACCGTCTCGATGAAGCTGTAGGCCAGGAAGCCTTGGGGCGTGTATTCGCGCCACATCAGGCCTTCCATGATGCCCGACACCCACATCGCGGAGATGTAGAGCAGGATACCGGTGGTCGCGATCCAGAAGTGCCACTCGATCATCTTGGTCGAGTACATGCCCTTCTTCTTCCACAGCCACGGCACCATGCAGTAGATCGCGCCGAAGGTGATGAAGCCGTTCCAGCCCAGAGCGCCGGAGTGGACGTGACCGATGGTCCAGTCGGTGTAGTGGCTCAGCGCGTTGACCGCGCGGATCGACATCACCGGGCCTTCGAAGGTGGCCATGCCGTAGAAGGCGATGGCGACGACCATCATGCGGACGACCGGGTCGGTGCGCAGCTTGTCCCACGCGCCCGACAGGGTCATCAGGCCGTTGATCATGCCGCCCCACGAGGGCATCCACAGCATGATCGAGAAGGTCATGCCCAGGGTCTGCGCCCACTGCG
>CAZRPD010000101.1:0-18325 GCA_964601775.1 uncultured Caulobacter sp.
GGAAGAGCGGAAATCACGTCAACACCTGACGGACGTGCAGCGGCCGGACGCATACGCGATGATGGCCGTCGGAATCGGCAGTGTGACTGCAAGCCGCACCAACCCAAAAGCTAGAGGCGATCGCGTTGGTGCCTACCAAGCTGCGCCTTATGGTGGTGTAGTATGGTTATGACTGAGGGGCATCCACTTCTGAAATGGGCCGACAAGCAGGTCGATTGGGCGCGTGATGCGCTCCGTCGCCATGCTCAGTCGCCAAATCACGTCCTGAGCGCTGCCGATGGTGACGAGATCATCTCTCGTGTCCGTAACGCAGCGGGAGCGGCTTTTGAGAAGCCGCTTGACCATGCGCCGATTGAAGCGAAGCACATCGCGTTCGGCCCGGTCGAGGGAGAGCGCGCGCTCCTTTGTTCACTTGGGCCCGTGGAAAACATTGGACGCCTGGCTGGCGAACAAAAGCTGAGCTTCTGCCTAAACGGCATTACCCTAATTTACGGCGATAACGGCAGCGGCAAGAGCGGCTATTGCCGCGTGACCAAGAAGCTCTGCCGCAGCCTCACCACCGACACCCTCCAGGGCAACGTCTTTGCGGAAGGCGAAAAGCCGCCGGCCACCGCGCTGATCCGCTTCATGCCGGGAGGCGTCGGTGAACCCGTCGGGGTCAACTGGACAGATGGCGAAGACCCGCCCCAGGCGGTGAAAAGCATCTCCGTTTTCGACACGAGCAATGCGCGTCTCTATGTCGATAAGGACAATCGCATCGGCTTCTTGCCCGCAGAGATCTCCCTGCTGGAGCGCCACGCGGCCCATCGAAGCGAGATGGACGCGAAGTTCCAGAAAGAAAAGAAAGACCACGAAGCGGCCTGCAAAACCGCGCTGCCGGTCGGCTTCGGGCCTGGTGGGGCAGTAGCGCAGCTTTTCGCCAAGCTCACGCCGAAAGAGGCCAATCTGCCGACGAGCGAAGAGGTGTCAAAGCTCGGCGCATTTTCAGATGATGACGCCAAAGAGCTTGAGGCTCTGACGACCGCGCTGGGCCAGGACCCAGAGGTGATCGCCGCACGCCTTGAGCGGGGGGCAACCGTCTTGAAGCTCCTGCTCGAACAGATGACGCTGGCCGAAGATGCGCTCTCGGAGACGAAGGCGAAAGAGCTGGAAGCTAAATGGGGAACGGCGACCGCGGCACGGAAAGCTGCCGAGTTCGCAGCGAACGAGCAGTTTGCAGGCGAGCCTTTGAAGGACGTCGGCAAGGGGCCCTGGAGCCTTATGTATCGCTACGCACGAGACTATGCACTTTCGCTTGGGTTCGATGACCTGCCTGCCGGTGCAGGCGACCCCTGCACCTTGTGCCAGCAGCCGCTGTCACAGGACGCGGCCGAGCGCGTGGGGCGCTTCAACAGCTTCATCGCTGGCGAAGCCACGAAGTCCGCCACACTCGCCGCCCAGGAACTCACCGATTTTATCGCGGGCCTCGACGCCCTGGTCATCGCGACGGGCGTGCTCGTCGAACAGCAGCTCGCCGAGCTGAAGACCTTGAACGAAGCTCAGGCCTCGCTAGCGGCAAAGGTCGTCGCCTTCTTCGTCGCCGCCCATGTAAGGCGTGCAAGCTTCAAAGAAGCCGTCGGAAGCGGCAACTTCCAACTCGACGCCGATCCCCTCGCAGGGCTTTCCGGCCTCGTCACTGATGCGATCAAAGAACTGGAGGCGGGGGCGGCGTCGCTTAAGGACCAAGCCAAGCTCGATACGCAAAAAGCTGCGGACATCGAGCGGTACAAGGTGCTCTCCGACCGGAAATGGCTGAGCGGTGTACTGCCGACCATTCTTGAGCGCCTGAAGACGCTGCATGCGATCAAGCACGCGTCGGAGTGCTCAAAGCTCGTATCGACCGCGCAGGTCTCGACCCAGATTACGACCATCCGCCGGGCGCTTGTCACCCAAGGCCTCGACACGAGGATCAGGGAAGAAATCGCTGCGCTTGACCTGAACTACATGCCGTTCGAGGTCTCAGACCGCAGCCGCGACGGGAACAGCTTCTTCGAGGTGAAACTCAAGGCGGCTGTCGGCGCTCCAGCCAACGCGGAGATTCTCAGCGAAGGGGAGCAAAGGGCGCTGGCGCTCGCCTGCTTCCTCGCCGAAGTTGGCGCGGATAAGGCAAATCACGGCCTCGTCTTTGACGATCCCGTTTCCTCTCTCGATCACCTGCGCATCCGCCGGGTCGCGGCCCGCCTTGTCGCGGAAGCCGCCAAGGGAAAGCAGATCATCGTCTTCACTCACAACCTTCTTTTCTACAACGAGATGCTCCATCTCGCGGCCTCCGCATCCCCCGCCGTTCCAACCGTTCGGCGGGTCGTGACGAAAACCAATGCCGGGGGCTTTGGCCTGATCTCTGATGAGGCCGAGCCGTGGTCGGCCCAGAAAGTCTCGTCCCGCATCGAGGAACTCCGCAAGCGTGCCAAGGTCATCGAGGGTGTCGCCGACCACGAGGGTGAACTCTACCGGCGCGCCGCGAAGGACTTCTACACGGACCTTCGCGAGACATGGGAGCGCCTCGTCGAGGAGTTGCTCCTCGGCAAGGTCGTCGAGCGGTACAGCTCGGATGTGCGGACGCAAAGCCTTCGCGGCATCACCGTCACCTCCGAAGACCACAAGACCGTCTTCTTCGCGATGAAACGGGTGTCTGAATTCTCCGGCCACGATCACGCGGCCGGCAAACAGGTCGCAACACCCACACCAGAAGACATGAAGAAGGATCTCGCCTCGATCGACGCCTACCGACAGGCGCTCGCCACTCGCGCGAAAGAACTGGAGAAAGATCGCAAGGCGCTCGAAGGGCCGCCGGTTGGCAAGATCGCCTAGAGCTTATGCTCGAACAGCAATTTGAGCGCCTTTACAATCCGGTCGTAGCGGTAGGTCTGGCTGCCGCCTTCAAGAGCGCTCTGCACTAGCCAGGAATAGCGACAGGCTCGATCTTCTTCGGCCTTAGTATCTTCGAGGCGACAGCTATTTGGCGTGCTGACGACACGGCCGTCTTTTCCGACGCGGACATAGAGGGCGTCCTGTTTAAGGCGGTCCCTTCTCCCTTCGGCGATGGCGATGGCAGATTTGTCGTAGCCAGGATCTTCGCCCCACACCCAGGTCCGACTCTCCCAGCGTCCGATCTTTTCGTATCGGAGAAGCTCAAGCGCACTGCCGATCTCTTCGGGGAAGCGGTCTTCGCCAAGAGCGCTGTCGGTTGCGAGCATGTCCACAAACTCTTCAGTCTCCTCATAGTGCATGATCGCGTAATCCATGATCATCCCGACAAGCGTACCCCTCCGGTGAAGGCCGCCTTGTCGCGCGGTGACCAGGCGGGGATGCTGCGCTCGTAAGGAGACCTTATGAGCGCGCATAGCTGCACAGCATGAGCCAGATGACGTTGATGACGGGGCTTGAGCGCCGGCGTCGCTGGAGCCAGCATGACCGCGAGCGGATCCTGTCGGCGGCGTTTGCGCCCGGGGCCGTGGTCGCCGACGTTTCGCGCCAGTTCGAAGTCTCGACCAGCCTGGTTTACAAGTGGCGCAGAGAGGCGCTGGCCGAGGCTGGCGGCGGACCGGCGTTCGCGCCGGCCGTGCTGGTCGATGACTCGGCGCCGCGAGCCTTGCGCCCGGAGTCGGCGATCGTCGTGGAGCTGGCCGGCGGCGCGCGGGTGAGCATCAGCGCCACCGCGCCGCCCGCCCTGGTCGTGGCGACGCTGCGGGCCCTGCGATGATCCCGATCGCCTCGGGGGTACGGGTGTGGATCGCGGCCGGACACACGGACATGAGGAAAGGTATGCAAGGCTTGGCGCTGCTGGTGCAGGAGGGCTTGGGCCGCGATCCGTTCGCGGGCGATGTCTTCGTGTTTCGGGGGCGTGGCGGCTCGCTGATCAAGGCGCTGTGGCACGACGGCCTGGGGCTGTCGCTCTACGCCAAGCGGCTGGATCGGGGGCGGTTCGTGTGGCCGCTCAGCGTCGAGGGCGCCGTGGCCCTGACGGCCGGGCAGATGTCGTATCTGCTGGAGGGCATCGACTGGCGAAACCCCCAGCACACCTGGCGTCCGGCCAGCGCCGGTTAGTCGAAAATAGTCGGATCGGCCTGCATTTAGGGGCGCCACAAGCGGCGGAATTTATGATTCCATCGCGGTCATGGACGCTGACCTCGCAGCCCTGCCGGACGATATCGAAGCGCTGAAGGCGGCGCTCCTGGTCGCTCGGGCCGAGGTCGCCATGGCTCGGGCCCGGCAGTCCGACGACCAGGCGCTGATCGCCCACCTGAAGCTCCAGATCCAGAAGCTCAATCGTGAGCGCTTCGGCCCCGGCTCGGAGCGCACGGCCCGGCTGTGGGATCAGCTGGAGCTGCAGCTTGAGGAGCTGGAGGCCTCGGCGACGGCGGATGAGCTGGCCGCCGAGATGGCGGCGACCCGGACCACGACGGTGGCCGCCTTCAGCCGCAAGCGGCCTTCGCGCCAGCCCTTCCCGGAGCACCTGCCGCGTGAGCGGGTGATCGTGCCGGGTCCGACCGCCTGCGCCTGCTGTGGCGGCGCGCGGCTCTCGAAGCTGGGCGAGGACGTCACCGAGACCCTGGAGATCGTGCCCAGATCCTGGAAAGTCATCGCGCATGTGCGCGAGAAGTTTAGCTGCCGCGACTGCGAGACCATCGGCCAGGCGCCGGCCCCGTTCCATGTGATCGCCCGGGGCTGGGCGGGGCCCAGCCTGCTGGCCATGATCCTGTTCGAGAAGTTTGGTCAGCATCAGCCGCTCAATCGCCAGGCCGACCGCTATGCCCGCGAGGGCGTGCCGCTCAGCCTATCGACCCTGGCCGACCAGGTCGGGGCCTGCACGGTGGTGCTGGCGCCGCTGTTCCAGCGACTGGAGGCTCACGTGCTGGCCGCCGAGCGATTGCATGGCGACGACACCACGGTTCCGGTGCTGGCCAAGGGCAAGACCGACACCGCCAGGCTGTGGGCCTATGTGCGCGACGACAAGCCGTTCGCCGGATCGGCCCCGCCGGGGGCGGTGTTCTATTACTCGCGCGATCGGGGCGGCGAGCATCCGCAGGCGCATCTGTCCGGCTATGCCGGCCTGTTCCAGGCCGACGCCTATGGCGGATACGGCAAGCTCTATGAGCCCGGTCGAACGCCGGGGCCCATCCTTGAGGCGGCCTGCTGGGCGCATGCGCGCCGGCCGTTCTTCGTGCTGGCCGACCTGGAGAGGAACGCCCGCCGCAAGGCTCGCGGCGCCGCGCCGGCGGTGATCTCGCCGATCGCTTTGGACATGGTCCAGCGGATCGACGCGCTGTTCGAGATCGAGCGGGGGATCAACGGCCAGGACGCCGGTCGGCGCCTGGCGACGCGACAGGCGCTCAGCGCTCCGCTGGTCGCCGAGATGGAGATCTGGATGCGCGAGCAGCGCGCCAGGCTCTCACGCGGCCACGACCTGGCCCGGGCCTTCGACTACATGCTCAAGCGCTGGGCCGCGTTCGCGCGCTTCCTCGACGACGGCCGCGTCTGCCTGAGCAACAACGCCGCCGAGCGCGCTCTGCGCGGCGTCGCCATGGGGCGCAAGTCCTGGCTGTTCTGCGGCTCCGATCGCGGCGGCCAGCGCGCGGCGGTGATGTACAGCCTGATCGTCACCGCCAAGCTGAACGATGTCGATCCTCAGGCTTGGCTGACCGACGTCCTGGCCAGGATCGCAGAGCATCCCAGCCAGCAGCTCGATGATCTGTTGCCCTGGAACTGGCGGCCTGTGGCCACGGTCGGACGCGCCGCTTAGATCCAGGGGCGGTCTTCACCGGATGGGTACCGACAAGCTGCTTGCAGGTGTGATCATTCATCGCTCTCACGACGGGCGAGCTGAACGGGATCACATCGTCGCGGATGAGAAGTAAAATAAACGCTTTCGCGAACTCCTCCTGCGCGATCATCGCCATATAAAAACGAGTCGAACTCGGCTCGCGGAATTCGAGGTCGTATTTGTGTTCAAGAAGTCTGCTGCCATTGTCGAGGCAAAGCTGTGCGCTGGTCACCAAGTATGCGTTCTTCGGCTTCTTCACAATCGCCACAGTTCAGCAGCCTTTGCCTGAAGATATCTAACTAGTTAGGTCGGCGTGTCCGCGAACGGGTAGGCCGCGACTTGGTGCTCGTCTTCGTAGACGATGTAGCCTGGTCGCTCTGTACGCAGGACGTCCACACCGACATCGTGGGCCTCCAGGATACGCTGGAGAGCGCGCATCTTGGCAATGTGAGCTGCGCTGTCAGCTTTAAACCAACTCAACGCCTGAGCCCTGGCGTGAGGTCGAGTTGAGATGGAAAACCGGTCAGGCTTTGCCAGGTTCTCCCTGAACCAGTTCACGACCTCCCTGTAGTCGCCGATTTCATGGACAGCGAGAGCTCCGCGATCTTCGAGGGAAGCGGCGGCTTGAAACAGCCCTTGGCGTCGTCCCGAGTCGGGATCGAGCTGGCTGACAACGAAGCGGAGGTGAATGGCCACGCTAGGTTTTTACTTGAGCTGGCCGAGGGAGCAAGCGGGCGGGGTTCTCCACCCTTAAAGCGAAGTTGAAAAGGTTCGCTTGTCGCTAACAGCCCGAGCGGCGAGGTTAGTTGAATGACAGAGCACCATGACCGACATGTCGCGATTATCTTCCACAAGGTTGCGGCTGACCCCGACGCGATCGCGCTGACAGCGGGTTATGAGGATGTGACGTTGGTGCGGGCTGGCGACATTGTTGGCCGTCGGCCTTCGCCGGATAATCGGATCACGTGGCGCTTCCCGATCTTCAACGACGACACTTGGGACTATGGGATCGCCGGGATCGTCATGGCGCTAGGCGGGGAAGAACGGCTGCGCCAGCTCCGGGATCAAGTCGCGCCAGGGTCAGCTTGGTTGCGGCTTTGCGCGCCGATCATAGGTTCCCCTTGGCAGGAATCTGGAGGGCTCGGATTGGACAGCGTAATCCTCCTTGGGCGTCTTGGATTGGCCTTTGATCTGTGCGTCTTCGACTACGACGAGGCGCGGCCCACGCACGGGCTTAGACCGGATCGACCGTAGGTTTGCCTTCCAGCCTTTGCCGCTCGTTTGGTCCGCTAAATCGCCAGCGGCCACTCATTCTGCGCAGCATCCGTATCTGCGCACCTACGCTATTTTACGCTGGGGTATCCCAGACCGGCCCCGAGGTATGCTGCCGTCCCTCTCGGCGGCGGCTTGTAAGCCGCCACTGGGCGGCGAATTGATCGGCGGAGGAGGGTGGAAGTGCAAGGCACCGTCGCGTAACGAGGCAAAGCCTTAGGGCATGCCTCCGAAAGCTTTCCATGTACCTGTCCATCGCGACCACTCACCAGCCGGCGACCGACCTGGGCTTCCTGCTGCACAAGCACCCCGGCCGCGCCCATGAAACGGAGCTGCCGTTCGGCAAGGCGCACGTCTTCTACCCGGAAGTCTCAGAGGCGCGCTGTGAGGCGGCGCTGGTTCTGGATATCGATCCTGTGGCGCTGGTGCGCGGCAAGGGTCGCGCCGACGGCCTGCTAGACCAGTACGTCAACGACCGCCCCTACGCCGCGTCGTCCTTCCTGTCGGTCGCAATGGCACGGGCTCTGCGTACCGCCATGGCCGGAACGTCGCGCGAGCGGCCGGAACTGGCCGAGCAAGCGATCCCGCTGGAAGTCCTCGTCACGCCGCTGCCGGCTCGCGGCGGCGGAGCCGAGCTCGTTCGGACGCTGTTCGAGCCCCTGGGCTGGACCGTCGGCATCGATCCCGTCCCCGGTGTCGACTCCGACACGTCTCGTTACGTCACGCTTCGACTTACCGGGACCGCGCGGCTGCGCGACCTGCTCAACCACCTCTATGTGCTGATCCCGGTACTTGACGACGACAAGCACTACTGGGTCGGAGAAGACGAGATCACCAAGCTGATGAAGCGTGGCGAAGGCTGGCTGGAGGGCCATCCCTCTCGCGACCTGATCGTCCAACGCTACCTAATCCACCGCCGAGCCCTGGCGCGCGATGCACTGGAGCGTCTGGCGCCCGAGACTCGCGACGAGGCTGTCGAGCCCGCCGCTCGCAAACCCGCGCCCGAAGATGCGCTGGAGGCACCGCTACGCCTGAACGACGAGCGGATGGTCGCAGTGGTCGACGCCCTGCGCGCCAGCGGCGCCAAGGCGATCGCCGACCTGGGCTGCGGCGAGGGTAAGCTGCTGGCCCGGCTGCTCAAGGAGCGCTGGGTCGAGCGGCTGATCGGCGTCGATGCCGCTGCCCGCGATCTGGAATGGGCGGCCAAGCGGCTGAAACTGCATATGGTCGGCGGACCGCCTGAAGGTCGCGTCACCCTGCTGCACGGCTCGGTCACCTATCGTGACCGGCGCTGGGAAGAGGTGGACGCCGCTGCCCTGGTGGAGGTGATCGAGCACCTGGACCTGGATCGCCTGCCGGCCCTGGAAAAGGTGGTGTTCGGCGCTGCGCGCCCGACCACGGTGGTCGTGACCACACCGAACGCCGAATACAATGCGCTGTTTCCCAACCTCGCGACCGGCGCCTTCCGTCACCCTGATCACCGCTTCGAGTGGACGCGCGAGCAGTTCCGCGCTTGGGCGGCGGCGATTGAATCCGCCTGGGGCTACACCGCCGTGTTCGACGGCATCGGCAAGACGGACGAGGCGCTGGGCGCGCCAACGCAGATGGCCGTGTTCACGCGAGGTGATGCGTGACGCTCGACGACACCGATCGCAAGCTGCTCGACGACATCGCTGAGCATGGCTTCCAAGGCCTGCATATCCCGGAAGAGGACGGTCTGCCTGCGTTCACCTTTTCGGTCGGCTTTGAGGAAACTCTTGGCGCGCCGGAGGTGATCATCTTCGGTCTGCGTCGCGACCTCATGCACAACATGCTCTGGGAGATGTTCCATCAGCTCAAAGCCGGTGCGGTTCTGGCGGACGGTGCGTCGTGGAGCGACTTGCTCGGCGGTTTTGACTGCGTGTCGCGTCCTGTCCACCCCACCTGGATCCCCGAATATTTTGGCACGGCCATCTGGCATCGGAGATATCGCACGGGCCGCGACGACTTGACCGGTTTCCAGCTCTTTTGGCCGGGCGCGCAGCAAGGACTCCTGCCTTGGGTGTCCGGATGCGACCAAATCGTTCGAGACCTGCAACCTTCCTTGTACCTTCCGCGTGAAATCTGCCTCGCATGACCACCCTCGAAATTCCCGACTTCGCTCTCGTTGTACTGATCGGTGCCTCAGGCTCCGGCAAGTCGACCTTTGCCGCCAAGCATTTCGCGCCGACCGAGGTGATCTCGTCGGACCATTGCCGCGCCCTGGTGTCCGACGACGAGACCGACCAGTCGGTCAGCGCCGATGCGTTCGAGCTAGTTCGGGCCATCGCCGAGAAGCGGTTGAAGCACCGCAAGCTGACCGTGATCGACGCCACCAATGTCCGCATGCCCGATCGCAAGGCCTGGGTTGAGCTCGCTCGCCGCTGGCACGCCCTGCCGATCGCCGTGGTTGTCGATCCGGGCATCGACGTCTGCGTCGAGCGCAACCGCGCGCGGCCCGACCGGCCGTTCGGCGCCAACGTCGTCCAGCGCATGGTCTCTGAGATCCGCAAGGGTCAGGGGGGCTTGCAGCGCGAGGGCTTCCGCCACGTCTGGAAGCTAACCAGCGAGTCGCAGATCGACGCCGCCACCGTCGAGCGCAAGCCGCTATGGACTGACAAGCGCGATGACCACGGGCCTTTCGACATCATCGGCGATGTACACGGCTGCGCGACTGAGCTGGAAGAGCTGCTGACCGTGCTGGGCTACCAGGTGGCCTGGGGCGAGGTTCTGGGCGAGCGGTCGGTGATGGTCACACCTCCGGAGGGCCGCAAGGCGATCTTCCTCGGCGACCTGGTCGATCGCGGCCCCAACTCGCCCGACGCCCTGCGGATCGCCATGAGCATGGTGGCGGCCGGCACGGGCTACTGCGTGCAGGGCAACCACGAGCGCAAGCTAGGTCGCTGGCTGGACGGCCGTAAGGTCACCATCGCCCACGGCCTGCAGCAGACCATCGACCAGTTGGACGGCGTCGATCGCGGCTTCAAGGCGGCCCTGCCGGCTTTTCTCGACGATCTGCGGAGCCACCTCTGGCTGGACGGCGGCCGCTTGGCCGTCGCCCATGCCGGCCTGAAGGCCGAGATGATCGGCCGGGGCTCGGGCGCGGTGCGGGAGTTCGCCCTCTATGGCGAGACGACTGGCGAGATCGACGAGTTCGGCCTGCCCGTGCGCGCCGACTGGGCCGCGTCCTATCGCGGCGAGACAGCGGTGATCTATGGCCACACGCCCATGCCCGAGGCGCAGTGGGTGAACAACACGCTGTGCATCGACACCGGCTGCGTGTTCGGCGGCAAGCTGACGGCCCTGCGCTGGCCCGAAAAGACCCTGGTCGAGGTACCCGCCCAACAGGTGTGGTGCGAGCCCGTGCGACCGCTGGCGCCTGGCGATGGCGGTCGCTCCAACCAAGCCCTGGCCGACGATCTGCTCGACATGGAAGACGTCAGCGGCCGTCGCTGGATCGACACCGAATTCCGTGGTCGCGTTGTGGTGGCCGAGGAGAACGCTTCGGCCGCGATAGAGGTCATGAGCCGCTTTGCCCTGGCTCCCCAGTGGCTGGCCTATCTGCCGCCGACCATGTCGCCCAGCGAAACGAGCGCACAGGAAGGCTGGCTGGAGCGGCCTGAAGAGGCGTTCTCTCACTATCGCGAACGCGGCGTCGCCAGCGTGGTCTGTCAGGAGAAGCACATGGGCTCTCGGGCGGTGATCGCCCTGTGCCGCGACCATGCCGCCGCCCAGGCGCGGTTCGATGCGTCAGCCGGCGAGACCGGCGCGATCTGGACCCGCACGGGTCGCGCGTTCTTCAACGACAGCGCCACGACCGAAGGGCTGCTGGCCCGGCTGCGTGGCGCGGTCGATGCGGCGGGTCTGTGGGACGAGCTATCCACCGACTGGCTGCTGCTAGACGCCGAGATCATGCCCTGGTCGGCCAAGGCCGGTGCGCTGATCGACGCTCAGTACGCGCCGGTCGCGGCCTCAGCCAAGGCAGGGCTCTCTGCCGCAGCGGACGCCATGACGCGCGCGGCGGCCCATGGCGCGCCGGTCGCTGACCTGCTGGCCCGCTTTCAGGACCGCGGCGCGCGAGCCGAGCTATACGCCCACGCCTGGGAGCCCTATGTCTGGCCGGTGTCGGGCGTCGACGACCTGAAGGTCGCGCCCTTCCACCTGCTGGCCAGCGAAGGCCGGGTCTGGTTCGACCGCGACCACGTGTGGCACATGGGCCTGGCCGACCGGCTGGGCGCGACGGGCGACGCGGTGATCGCGCCGACACGCTGGCGCGAGGTTCATCTCGCCGACGAAGCCGCCTGCGCCGATGCGGCCCTGTGGTGGGAAACCCTCACGACCGCCGGCGGTGAGGGCATGGTGGTCAAGCCGCGCGACTTCGTGGTGCGCAGCAAAAAGGGCCTGATCCAGCCCGCCCTGAAGGTGCGAGGCCGCGAATATCTGCGGATCATCTACGGGCCGGAATACGACGCGCCCGAGCACCTCGAGCGCCTGCGCGAGCGCGGCCTGGCCGGTAAGCGCAATCTGGCTCTGCGTGAGTTCGCCCTCGGCCACGAAGGCCTCAAGCGCTTCGTCGCCCGCGAGCCGCTGCGCCGGGTGCATGAGTGCGTCTTCGCCGTCCTGGCGTTGGAGAGCGAGCCGATCGACCCAAGGCTGTAGGCGGTTGCAGGCGCCGAAACCTGCCTAGAAACGAAAATGGCCTCTCGGGAAATCGAGAGGCCAATTCTTGAACTAGGCGTCCCGCAATGCCGGGCTAGATCGCTAGCGGCCACTCATAGTTCTCCGCAGCATCCGTATCTGCGCGCCAAAACCTCAATAAAATTGAATACTTGATTGGAACCACGAGCCGAGCCTCGGGCCCAGGAATTCTCGGAAGCAGGCCGGAAACAGCCTGAGGGCGAGGGAAATCGCCCGCTCATTTTTAGCGGCGCGGCTCCCGGAAGCAGGCCCGACTTCGTCTCTTATGGCCTCACGCGCGGGCTTAGCCTTTGTTTAGGTTCAAAAGCGACCGTTCGGCTGAAACTGTCGCCGGCTTCGCGCCGAAATGTTCGGGGGCAAACTTCCCGCCGCAACGCAGGATGTCGCAGATGCACTCTGAAAGGCGCCGCAACGGACCAGGTACAAATAGGAAACGCTGACCCGGCCGACAACAAAGAACGTCGTTATCTCACTTGCCTTCTATAAGAAGGTGTGTCACCGATTAATACAACCATCGGGGGCAAAATGGTTGTATTCCGTCAATATCCGGCAGCGCAGCGCTCCGCGCCCCCGCCTTTGCACTGCGAAATCCTCGTCATCGGCGCGGGAGTCGCCGGCGCGACGTTCGCCCGGCGTGTAGCCGCCGCCGGCCGATCGACAATCTTGGTCCATCGTCCGGACGTCGCGCGGCCTTTCTTGGAGACTCTAGACGCGAAACATGTCCCGGCCACGCCAACGGCAGCCTTGGCTTGGCGATGCACCGAGCACCGCGCCCTCTGGGGCGCAGGCGAGGAAGTCACATGGCCCGCCTTGCTCAATCCCAATGGCGCCGACTGGTTCGTGGACCGATCGCGGCTCGACGCGGCGCTTCGTGAACTTGCGATCGCCGAGGGAGCCTTGGGGCTCGAGGGGCTAGCGCCCACGCCTGTTCGACGCGACGACATCTGGTCCACGGAGATTGACGGACGGCAAGTCAGCGCGGCTTTCCTCGTCGATGCCACCGGTCGGCGCGGCCTTGTCTCGCGCCGCCTCGGCGCGCGCAGGCGTGAACTGGACCGCTTGGTCGGAATCACCGCCCCCCGCCTGGAAACAGCCCAGCCGGACACGGGCGTGCGGATCGTCGCGGCGCCTGGCGGCTGGTGGTATGCCGGACCCGGCGCGCAAGGCAACTTCGCCATCTACTTCACGGATGGCGACCTTGGCCATCTAGCCGCCGCGCGTGGCGAACTTGGAACGCTGGCCCGCCAGACCACCGCGACGATGGGCTGGCGACTTGGGCCCAGCGAAAAGCCGTTCTCGGCGGCGTCCGGCGCCCTGGATCAGGCGACTGGACCGGGCTGGCTGGCTGTGGGCGATGCAGCGCTGAGCGTCGATCCACTTTCAGCCAGCGGCCTGTCGAACGCTATCATTCTAGCCGAGCTGGCCGCCGAGCGCTGGCTGTCGGGCCGGCTGGACGCCTATTCGGACGATCACAGGCGGTTGGCGGCCGCCTATCTGGACGCGCGCGCGGCCGTCTACGGGCGCGAACGCCGTTACCAGGCGCATCCTTTCTGGCGACGCCGATCCCCCACACCTCGCTTGAACGCGGCTTGAGGAGAAACCCATGGCTCTCGAAGACATCGTTGCGTGCCAAATCCACCCCGCCATCGGTATCGCGCGGGTCGGCGACAGTCCCGACAGCTATTTCATCGGCCCCGAGACGCCTGGCCTCCATCCGGATGAAACCGCCGTCTACAAGGACGCGGTCGGCAGAATCCGCCGGCAGGCCGCCCGCTTCAGGATCTTTGGCCTCAACGCCGCGGGCCAGATCGTCGCCGAACTCAACAGCCTCACAGAAGCCGTCACGGTCCGCTGGTCGGTGGAGGTCGCGAACCTCAAGGCCGCGGGCGTGCGCTTTAGCGGCGTGCGTCACGACATGCGGCCGTGGGACGGTCCCGACTCCCCCGAGCAGTTGCGAAATCGCCAGGTCAGCGATCGCGGCACGCTGGAGATCACCCCCAGCTTGCGCTCGATCGCGGGCGTCAGCCAGTCAGGCGATCAGTATGCGTTCAGCGACGGCGCCTTCGCCGGGCGGGCCGTCTATCTGGGGGAGCTGCGCACCGATGACGCTGGCCGCCTCGTCTTCTTGGGCGGCCGCGGCGCCTCGACCGCGATCGCCGGCGCGCGCCCCCTGACGCAGTATGCCGACAACGATGGCTGGCATGACGACACCTGCGATGGCCGCGTCAGCGCCAGCGTCGCGATCGGTGGCCGGGATATCCCGCTCAAGGCCCCGTCCTGGGTCATCGTCGCCCCGCCCAAGTTCGCGCCCTTTATCCGCAACACCGTGCCGCTGTCGGAGATCATGCTGGAAGCCGGCGGGGAAGCCCTGCCCCAGACCCTGTCGTTCACCGACGACATCTACCCCCACTTCGCGGCCTTCGCCGACCAGCAGTGGGTCAATGGCATGGCCCTGCGCGGCCACGGGCCGCAAAGGCCCGGTAATTTCCGCGATCCCGCCACCATCGACCGGCTCAACGACAACTCCGAGCAGAACGCCACCTATCGCGCGACCGTCTTCGCGCACCTGCGCGAGCCGGGCTCGAAGGATCCGGCGCAGGCCAACTACAATTTCATGCCGTTGCTGTCCGGCGACGAAGGCGACTGCAAGGTGGGCGCGCCCGACCATTGGCTGTCGCTGCCGCCCCGCATGTTCGAGGCCCTCCGACGCTGGAAGGACGGTAACTTCGAGCCCGACTGGCCAGGCGCCGTCCTGCCACCGACCAAGCTTGAAAGCCGCGCAGTGGGCCTACAACCCAGAGCTCTGGACCTGGCCGCACTTGAACCCTGCGTGGGCGGCCCGTTCTTTCCCGGCATTGAGATCACCTACTTCTCTCGCTTTCCGGAACTCTACAGCGAGCCCCTTCGCTTCGACGCCATCAAGCTCAAGCCTGGCCTGATTACCCAGCGCATGGCCGTGCCGTGGCAGGCCGATTTCTTCGAATGCCAGATCCACTGGTGGCCGGCCCAGCGCCCCGACGACGTACTCAACGAGAACATCTACCGGCGCCTGGCCGAAGCCTTTCCCGAGGATCGTCGCGAAGGTCAGTTGGCGCGGGCCTCGACCGATCGGATCCGCTGGGATCGCGGCGTCGGCGATCGCTGGGTCGATCGCGAGACAGATCTACCGCCCAATGCGCGGCCCGCACTGCCCGGCGACAACGATATGGTCGAGAAGTGGAAGTCGCTGGGGTTCGTGGCGCCGATGCGCACCGATGCGGGCGAGGTCCTGCACGTGGAAACCGGCCGCAGCTGCTATGAAGGCCTGGGTGATCGCGACTACTTCTTCTACCTGCTGAACATCGAGACCTATCCCGACTTCCTGCCCAAGGCGCGCGCGCTGGCCGAGCTTTTCCTGGGCCAGGCCAGAGACCGGCTCGCCGACCCGACGCCCGGCGCGATCGACGACATGTATCGTCGCTTCCCCTACTCCAAGGAGGCGCTGCAACAGCGCCTGGACGAGATCTACGGCTTCTACCAGGCCCAGGCGGCCCTGGACCCGCTCGACGATCCGGACAACCCGTTCCAGTCGCGCGACGACATGGTCGAGCGCATCCGGCAGTTCGCGCCGCTCAATCAGCTCGACGGCGCCTGGGTGCGCAACGTCGGCCGCGCCGGGCCGATCGACCAGGTCGGCGCCCTGCTGTTTTCGGTCTGGATGGACGAGGTCGGCGACGGCGACCCCGATCAGAACCACGCCAATGTCTATACCCGGCTGATGCAGTCGGTCGGCCTGCAGCTGGCCCCGATCAACACCGCCGACTACGTCTATGATCCCAAGTTCCTGGACTCGGCATTTACCGTGCCGATGTTCGAACTGGCCATCTCCCAGTTCACCGACACCTACTATCCCGAAATCTTGGGCATGACTCTGCAGCTGGAATGGGAGGTGCTGGCGCTGTGGCCGACGGTGAAGCTGCTCCGCAATTTCGAGCTGGACTCACATTTCTACGAGCTCCACATCGGCATCGACAACGCCGCGAACGGCCATGGCGCCAAGGCGCGCGAGGCCGTGGTGCGCTTCCTCGATGAAGCCTATCGCCGGGGCGGCGACGCGGAGGTCCAGGCGGTCTGGCGCCGTATCTGGGACGGCTATGCCGCCTTCGCGACCACGGGCACGCTGGGCGGCGACCTCAGGGACCTGCTCGACGCCCGCCGCCATCAGATCGATCAGGCCAGCGACCGGGTCGACGCAATCATGCTCCAGAAGAAGAAGTACGGGTCCCTCAATCATGGATCGCGCCGGGCCGACGGCCAGTTCATCAATCATCTTTTCGAAGACCCCGCCGCCTTCCGCAACGCATTGGTCGATGGCGGCTACATCACCCCTGGCCGGCCCGATCTGAGCCGGTTCTTCAAGCTCACCAGCTTCGAGGGGCCAATGTACAAGGTCTTTACCGAGGATGAGCTTGACGCCTTCAAGCTGTGGACCTTCTCGCTGAGCGGCGGCGACAAGCCGAGTCCGGTCGAAACTGACCCCGCCAAGCTCATGGCCGCCTGCATCGACGTTCTCCGGTCTCAGCAGGAAGGCGTCCCCGCTCACGCCGGGATGAACTTGACCGGCGAGGACCCCGCCAATCCGGGTCACGCCATCACCCAGTCGGTCGCCCGATGGTTCGATGAACCCACGCCCCGGTTCATGGCGGTCCTGGCCGACCCGGCCAACAAGCTGATCACGCCAGGATCCAGCGCCAAGAGCCCCTTCCTCACCAAATATGTGGCGGCCGGCAATGCGATGGGCGCGGCCTTCAAAGCCATCGCTCCCAATACCGGCGGCAAGAGCTGGCGCCAGGTGGTGACAGACTGGATCGATCAGGGCTGTCCCATGCCCAAGGCGCCGCGGACCCGCGCGCTGCAACCCGATCTCGGGCCGGCCACGCGCCTGACCCTCACCACGCCGCGTTCGGCCGAAGCGCGCCACCCGCGAGGGCGCGTTCAAGGCATGGGGTCCGTCCACTAGGGAGCAAAGCCATGAGCGAACAGCAGTGCGCCACCTGCGGGGGCAAGGAAGACTTCGACGCCCGTCTGGCGCTAAACCGGATGGCGCTCAAGAACGAGCAGCTGGCGGCGGTCATGCAACGGTTCATGGCCGGCGTGGTCCATACCAGCGGACCCGAGCGCGCCGCCCTGGCGGTCGAGGACCGCACGACCCTGCTGGCCGGCCTGAGCCGCGAATTGGCCCGCATCGTAGGCGGGCAGCCAACGACGAGTTATCCTGAGTGCTGCCTGGTGGGCCGACGTTATCCCAACGGCACGATCAGCTGGTTCTGCACGGGGGTTCTGATTCACCCGCAGATCGTCCTGACCGCTGGCCATTGTCTTGTTCCGGATCGCAAGGTCAACGTGGTGGCCTTGGGGGCCTCGGACCAGAACGACCTGCGCCAGGCCGAGCTCGTGAACGTCCGGCGGCTGCATGTCCACCCGCGCTATCAGGAAACCCATCAGCTATCCGACATGACGGTCCTGATTCTGCGAACGCCGGCGGCGACGCCGCATGTGGAGATCGCGCCAGCAGCGCGGCTGAACGCCGCCCAGCATGTGACCCTCGTCGGATTTGGCAATGAAGACGTCAACAGCACCAAGGGCTTTGGCGTCAAGCGCGAGGTCAGCGTCGACATCGTCAGCCTGAGGCGTGGCCCGGATGACGCCCTCGACGGCGACGAACAGCGCCTAGGCTATGAGTCTGACTACGAATTCGTGGCCGGTGGCGACGGGTTCGACACCTGCAATGGCGACAGTGGCGGTCCCGTCTATCTTCAAGGCCCCGGCGCCAGGACGCTTGTCGGCCTGACGTCGAGAGCCACGGAGACATCGGTACATGCTTGCGGAGACGGCGGAATCTATACGCGTGTCGACGCTCACCTGGATTTCATTGCCAAGGTCGCCACGGATGCTGGCTTGGCCTTTCCCTAAGTTCGTCGCAACCTAGCGTCTGTTGGGCGCAACGTTTCTTTGCCGCTCTCACGCATCGGATCGTTGACAACCCTTCGCAGCTTCCATTGCGTCCGCGAATGAAGCAGCGCGTCCGATGTCCGTGAAGAATGGATCGCAGATATCGGTCCGCTTCAGGGGAATTGGACGCCAGACCCTCACGTCGTCACGCCCATGGGCCTTGTCACCTGGAAGCCAGCCGGTCGGGACGTCTCTCGTCTAGTGATTTGCGCCGCAGTTCTCGGGCGTTTCCTGAGCTTTAGCCCCCCGTTGTCGCTAATGGTCGTCGATGGCGCCCGACTTGCGCCTCAAATCGCCAGACGCCAAGGATCGATCGCCCCGCGACCGGGAACCGCGATCGCTCCAGAACGACGAAGGCCCGGCGGGTCGCAGCGCCCGGGCTCGTTGGTTTTGACTGGCGGGGGTCACCGAAGAGAAGGGGGGGGCCAAACGGGGGGTGGGGCCCCGGGCCGCCCCGGAGAACAAGGATGGTAAACCGCCGGTTTTCCCCTTCGCCTTCCGGCCGCTGCCTGCGGGCCGCGGCACAGGCCCGGATCTGTTCAC
>CAZRPD010000102.1:0-18254 GCA_964601775.1 uncultured Caulobacter sp.
GCGGCGGCGACGATGGCCATCCTGCCTTCTCCAAGCTCTTCGTCGAGACCGCCTTCGACGCCGCCTCCGGGGTCGTCCCCGCCCGCCGGCGCCCGCGCAGCAGCGAGGAGGCCCCGCTGTGGGCCGCCGCCGTCGTCGGATGGTCGTTCGGCAGGCCCCACTTTGCCTTGTACTCGGCCACAGTCATGCCGTGCGTGGTCAGGTGGCGCTTGAGCGTCTTGTAGGGCCGACCATCTTCGAAGGAGATCAGCGCGTCCGGCGTGATCGACTTCCTGATCTGAGCGGTAGTCGGCTTGTTTACCGCCTCGGCTTCCGCGACCTCGGGAACGCCTATGCCGTTCAGTGCCGCGTAGGTCGCTTTGATGAGGGCTGGGAGATCCGCCACGGCGACCGTGTTGTTGCCCACGAATGCTGACACGATGTCAGCGGTGAGGGTGATGTTGTCGGTCGCGTCGGCCATGGGGTCTTCTCACTGTTGGAATCGATACTGCCTATACTGCATCATTGAAGCTTTTGCTCAGTTATTTGCGCGTTCTCAGCTTGCCGCGATTTGGTGTGCAGCAAGATGTAAGGAGACAAGAACTTGGGGCGTTGCCCCGAGCGCGCTGCGGATCGCTTTCCGCCCAGCTTCAGTCGCCTTCGGCTCCTTGCAGCCGGGTCCCCGCGAAAGCGACCACTCCGCTTGCACCCCCATTCTCGCCGAAGGGCAAGGGTTCGATGACGAACCCCAGCCTTGAAGGAGGTGGACCATGGGAAAGACCGGAGAAACCCTGGAGCCCCGCATCTATGTGGTCTGTCTGGCCGCCTACAATAACGGCCGGCTTCATGGGACCTGGATCGAGGTCGGCGACGACGCCAAGGCGGTCTGGGGGAGGATCGAGGCGATGCTGAAGGCTTCGCCAGTGGCCCTGGCCGAAGAGCACGCCATTCATGACTATGAGGGCTTCGGCGGGATCGAGATCGCCGAATACGCCGCCATCGACCGCGTGGTCGAGATTGCCGGATTCCTGCGCGAGCGCGGGACCTTGGGCGCCTTGGTGCTTCAGCACCTGGACGGCGAAATCGACGCGGCGGTCGAAGCCCTGGACCACAATTATCGGGGAGTCTTCGAGAGGCCGGCCGATTGCTTCCAGGAGCTGACCGAAGAGACCGTAGAAATCCCCGAAAGTCTGCGGCTCTATATTGACTACGACGCGATGGCCAAGGACGCGGAGCTTAACGGCGACATTTTCACCATCGGGACGGCGTACAACGAAGTTCACGTGTTCTGGGCGCGCTGACCACGTGATTCTGGACGGCGGCATGGCCGGCGCTGTGGAGCCCGACCAGGGCGGCGGCAATAGCGACTCTTGGTGCGGCGCGCCGCCGCTTTGGGCGGCGGCGCGGTAAGGACTGTGAGACAGGCTCGCCTCCCAGCCTCAAAGCGCCGAGCCCATTCAGACGATTGAAGGGTCTGGCGCGACCAATGCGCGCCAGTGAACGGAGCGGCGCTTTGGCGCATCGCGCGCCGCCGGCTCCCGAGGAGAGTAGCTTTGAAACTTCCAGTCGCACGCACCGGGCCGATCCCGGCGGCGCAGTACATTCGCATGTCCACCGAACATCAGCGCTATTCGCTCGACAACCAGAGCGCAGGGATCGCGGCCTACGCCAAGTCGCGCGGCTATGAGGTTGTGCAGACCTACAAGGACGCCGGACGCAGCGGTCTGTCGTTGCGCGGACGGGCAGCGCTCAAGCAACTGCTCAGCGACGTCATGGGCGGCAAGGCTCCCTACGAGGCTATCCTCGTTCTCGACATCAGCCGATGGGGGAGGTTTCAGGACGTAGACCAGTCCGCCCACTATGAGTTTCTCTGCCGGGAAGCCGGCGTCTCGGTCGCCTATTGCGCGGAAGCCTTCGAAAACGACGGCAGCGCGACGTCTGCCATCGTCAAGCAGATCAAGCGCGTCATGGCGGCGGAATATAGCCGGGAGCTATCGCGCAAGGTCTCGCGAGCACAACGTCAACAGGCCCGACTTGGCTTCAAGCAGGGTGGCGATGCTCCCTACGGGACTAGGCGGCAATTGATCGACGAGGACGGCGTCCGCCGCATGATCCTGGAGCCCGGCGAGCGCAAAGCCCTCGTCACGGACCGGGTCACCCTGACCCACGGCCCAAAGGAGGAAATCGACCTTGTTCGCCGTATCTTTGAGATGTTCGTCGATGGGAAGATGCGGCTTGGTGAGATTGAAAAGGCGTTGGCGTTAGAGGGGCGCACCTTCGCCCATGGCGGTGACTGGACGACCAGTTCCATCCGCCACCTGCTCACCAACGAAATCTATATCGGTCGGTATGTCTTCGGGCGGCGGCTCAACAATCTAGGCCGCCCTTTCCAGACCTTACCTGAAACGTGGTCGCGATCGGACATGATGGAGCCAATCATCCCGGTGAAACTGTTCCGGGCGGCGGGGCGACGGCTGAAGGAAATCACCCGCCTGCACGTCAATGATTCCGAGCTTCATGAGCGCCTCACGCGGCTTTATCAGGAGCATGGGCGGCTGACCTATTCGCTCGTGCATGACTGCCCGTATCTGCCTCTGCCCCAGACTTTGCGAAAGCGCTACGGAAGCCTCTACGCGGCCTATCTGTCGGTCGGCTACGAGATGCCGACACGGTGGAAGCTCAATGCCGAGGGCAAGCCCTACACCGACGAGGATCTTCTCAACGAGCTGCGCCGCATCAACGCCGAGCATGGCTTTGTGACAGCCGCGCTCATCAATCAGGACCTTCAATCGCCAACCGCCAGGTATTTTATTCGCAGGTTCGGCGGTCTGACCAATGCGTTCCATCTGGCGGGCTTTGGCGAGGACAACTCGACAGCCCGCCGCAAAGCCTCATTGAAGAACCAGAGCGAACGCCATAACCGGGGCCAGCGGCGATCGACCGTGCGTTTGAACGAGGACGGAAGCCGCATCACGGATGAACAGCTTCTGGATCACCTGCGTCGGTTGATGGATCGTCACGGCCATCTGTCGGTCGATGTCATCGACTCTGATCCGACTGTACCGACCAGCACCTTCTTTCGGCGGCGGCTTGGCGGCCTAAAGGCGGCTTACGCCCGAGTTGGCTATCTCTCCGACCAGAGCACGATCGTGAAGGCGGCGCTTAAGCGTCTGACGGCTCAGGCCGCAGATGGTGAAGCGACGGGAAGCGAGGAGGTTAGTGAACCGGGGGCGCCGTACATCGAGCAGGCCGTTGCACTGCTGGCGCCGAGTTAGATATGAACGCGACAAATCTCGATCGCGTATTGCGTAGGCTCACGACGCCTCGGAAGTGAATATCCTACACAGGTGATGCACAGGCCTTTTCCAGCGCGATTTCTCGCGATAAATCAACACGCTGGAAAAGGCCTATCTCCCGCAAGGGGAGAAGGGGTGTTTGACGAGCGTTCGCGCCGTTTCGTCCTCGGCTTGCAAACCTGGCTTATCCTCTTCTCACCTGACGGCTTGGAAGGGACGTCCGGCCGGCGATCGTGACGGCTGTCAGGGGTGGTCGAGCGGGAAGCGCTCGTCGGGGCTTCTTCGGAAGCGCCTTCGCGACCGATCCAGCGGCAGGTTCCCTGAAACATCGGGACGAAGCCCTGGCGGTGGAGGTTCGGCGGACGCAGCAGGCCCGGGCTGAAATCGCCCGGGTGTTCCGGGACCGGGGTTCGTCGCCTCGGCCCGCCCGTCTGGGGCCTCTTTCGGAAGCGGGTTAAGACCCCGCGCGTCGAGGGCTCACCGGAGAACGGCTACGCGGAGCGCTCTGGCTTCGTCGAAACGGTAATCACTACTCACACTCCGGGCGTCGCCCGGGCGCTCCGTGTCCCTTTCACGACCTTCAGCGGCTGGCCGCGTGAGGCGGCGGAGCCATGCCTGCAAGATCCTCCCCCGCGATGCGGGGGAGGTGGCCCAGAGGGCCGGAGGGGGCAAGCTGGAGCGAGGCCGCATTAGCCCCCTCAGTCGCTTCGCGACAGCTCCCCCGCATCGCGGGGGAGCATCTTGATCAGAGATCCAGATCCGCCGACGCGAACTCGGCGTTTTCCTGGATGAAGCGGAAGCGCAGCTCGGGTTTCCGCCCCATCAGGGTCTCGACCAGGCTTTCGACCGCCTCTTCCGAGCGCGGCAGGGTCACGCGGGCCAGGGTGCGCTTCTTGGGGTCCATGGTGGTCTCCTTCAGCTGGGAGGCCATCATCTCGCCCAGGCCCTTGAAGCGGCTGATCTCGGGCTTCTTGTTCTTGAAGACCGTGGCCAGCAGCTCGTCCTTGTGGCCGTCGTCGCGGGCGTATTCGCTCTTGCCGCCGTGGGCGATGCGGTAGAGCGGCGGCAGGGCCAGATAGAGGTGCCCCTGGCGGATCACGTCCGGCATGGTGCGATAGAAGAAGGTGATCAGCAGGCTGGCGATGTGGGCGCCGTCGACGTCGGCGTCGGTCATGATGATGATGCGGTCGTATCGCAGGTCTTCCTCGCGATACTTGTTGCCGCCCTGGGCCCCCAGGGCCAGCATCAGGTCCGACAGCTCCTTGTTGGCGGTGAACTTCTCGCCGCTGGCCGAGGCCACGTTGAGGATCTTGCCGCGCAGGGGCAGGATGGCCTGGTACTTGCGGTCGCGGGCCTGCTTGGCCGAGCCGCCGGCCGAATCGCCTTCGACGATGAACAGTTCGGCGCCGTCCACCGCGCCACCGGCGCAGTCGGCCAGCTTGCCGGGAAGACGGAGCTTCCGGGTAGCGCTGGCGCGGGTGACTTCCTTGTCCTTGCGGCGCTTGAGGCGCTCTTCGGCCCGCTCGATGACGAATTCCAGCAGGGCCTGGGCGTTCTTGGGGCTGGAGGTCAGCCACAGGTCGAACGGGTCGCGCAGCGCGGCCTCGACGAAGCGCTGGGCCTCGGTCGTCGACAGCTTTTCCTTGGTCTGGCCCTGGAATTCCGGGTTCTTGATGAACACCGAGATCAGGGCGCCGGCCTGGGCGACGACGTCGTCGGCGGTGATGATCGCACCCCGCTTCTCACCTTTTAGTTCCGCATAGGCCTTCAGGCCGCGGGTGAGGGCGGCGCGGAAGCCGCTTTCGTGGGTGCCGCCTTCGGGGGTGGGAACCGTGTTGCAGTACGACTGCATGAAGCCGTCGTGCTCGCCAAAGCCCTGGGGCGTCCAGCTGACGGCCCATTCGACCGCGCCGGCCTCGCCCTGGCGCTCGATGCGGCCCGAGAAGCTTTCGGGCGTGACGGTGTTGAGGCCCTTGGTGCGCTCGGCCAGGAAGTCGGCCAGGCCGTTGGGGAAGTGGAAGACCGCGTCGGGCGGGGTCTGGTCATGGATCCGCGAGGGATCGCAGGACCATTTGATCTGCACGCCGCGGAACAGATAGGCCTTGGAGCGGGCCATGCGGTACAGGCGCGCCGGCTTGAAGCCGACGCCCTCGCCGAAGATCTCGTCGTCGGGCTTGAAGCGCACCATGGTGCCCTTCTTGCGCGACGGGCCCAGTTGCTCGATCGGGCCCAGCGGCTTGCCGCGCGAGAACACCTGCAGGTGCTCGAAGCCGTCGCGCCAGACGGTGACCTCGACGCGCTCGGACAGGGCGTTGACGACGCTGGCGCCGACGCCGTGCAGGCCGCCGGAGGTCTCATAGGCCTTGCCGGTGAACTTACCGCCGGCGTGCAGGACGGTCATGATGACCTCCAGCGCCGACTTGCCCGGGTACTTGGGGTGAGGGTCCACGGGCATGCCGCGGCCGTCATCCTTGACCGAAAGATAGCCGTCGGCGTCGAGCTTGACCTCGATGGTCTTGGCGAAGCCGGCCACGGCCTCGTCCATCGAGTTGTCGAGCACTTCGGCGAACAGATGGTGCAGCGCCCGCTCGTCGGTGCCGCCGATGTACATGCCGGGGCGCTTGCGGACGGGCTCCAGCCCTTCCAGCACCTCGATGTCGGCGGCCGAGTATTCGCCGGGCGCGCTGGTCTTGCCGGCCGGCGGGGGCGGAGGCGGCTCCTTGGACGGCGGGGGCGGCGGGATCGGGCGCGGCGTCGGCTCGACGTGCGGCTCCACGCTGGCCTGGAACGGCGCGGCGGGGACGGGCGCCAGGGCCTCGTCGTCGAACAGGGAGGGGGGCTTGTCGGAGGACATCAGCGGAAGTCTAGGCGATTCGGGTGCGGGGGCCTCGTATGCGGCGAGCGGCTTCCACTGAAAAGCGAAATCCGCCCCCAGCGCGAGCCGGGGACGGAGGTCGGGTCTAGCGGTAGGCGGCCGGGTAGCCGCCCTGATCTCCACTGGCGTAGCGGTCGCGCAATTGGGTCTGGCGGCTGTCCTGCGGCTGCCCGACGCCGGCGACGAAGACGTTCAGCGGCCAGCTGGTCGTCTCCAGCGGATCGCCGTTCCAGACCACGACGTCGGCCTGTTTGCCCACGTCCAGCGAGCCGATCTTGCCGTCCTGGCCCCAGATCCTGGCCGGGATCAGGGTCACGCCGGCCAGGGCGGCCGCATAGGGCAGGCCGTTGGCCACCGCGAGGCCGGCGTTGAGCCGCTCCTGGCGCAGGTTGTTGAAGTCCCGCGAGCCGTTGATCGCCACCGAGACGCCGGCGGCGTGCAGCCGGGCGACGTTGTCGAGGCGCGAGCCCAGGGTCTCGAAGCTGTCCGGCAGGTCGGCCTGGGCGTCGACGATGACCGGCACGCCGGCCTTGGCGATCTCCGGGGCGACCATCCAGCCTTCCTCGGCGCCTTCCAGGATGACGCGGATCTTCTCGTCGGCCGCCAGCTTCAGGGCCTGGCGGATGTCGGCGGCGCGCGAGACGCGGATCAGCAGCGGGACCTTGCCCTGCACGACCGGGATCAGGGCCGCCAGATCCAGGCGCGAAAGGCCGAAGTCGCGGGTCGCGCCCTGCTCGAAGGCGGCGCGGCGGGCGGCGAAGGCCCGGGCGTCCTCGAGCGCCGAACGGATCAGGATCAGGCTGGCGCCGCGCGAACCGCCTGCCGCCCGAGCGCCGGTCTGGCCCAGCGAGACGGTGACGGCCAGCTTGGAGGCCTCGACGATGTCGGGGGCGCCGGCCTTCAGGCGGATGAACGCGGCCTGGCCGCCGAACAGCGGCGGATCGCCCGCGCCGTCCTTGCCGGCGGTCATCTCCTCGACCTCGCCGTCGTCGGCATGGACGTGAGCGCCGGCGCCGCTGCCCGAGAGCACAGGCGTGACGGCCGAGCTGGTGATGCCGCCGTCACGGGCCAGGCCGATCATCGGCGACATCGGATTGACGCCATAGGCGATGTCGAAGGCGGCGCTGAGCGCGTTGCCGGTGCCGTCGTCGCGGGTCTCGCGCACGCCGCCGATCTCGGACGCGCCGAGGTTCGAGGAAGGGGCGACCAGGCCGGGGGTGACGACCCCGCCCTTGGCGTCGATGACCTTGGCGCCGGCCGGGAGCGGGACATTGGCGCCGACGGCGGCGATCTTGCCGTCGCGGATGACCAGGGTTCCAGCCGGTATGCCGGCGCTGGAGACCGGCTCGATGCGGGCGTTGACGATGGCGATCGTCTCGGCCGTAGCGGGGAGGGCGAGCGCAACGGCGGCGCTGGCGAGAAGCAGTGACCGGATCATCAGTTGAACGCTCCCTGGCCGGGCTGGCCGAGCTCGAAATCGGACTTGGGCTGGAAGCGCTTGTCCTTGCGGTCGTAGATCAGGGCACCGTCGACGAAGACCTGCTCGGCCTGGGCGTAGACGCTGAACGGGTCGCGGCTCCAGATGACCAAGTCGGCGGCCTTGCCGGGCTCGATCGAACCGGTCTTGCCGTCGATGCCCATCGACTTGGCCGGGTTGGCGGTGATCCACTTGATCGCCTCGGCTCGCGGAATATCGTAGCCGAGCTTGGCGCCAGCCGTCATGGCGATGGCGGCTTCCTGGTTCAGCCGCTGGGTCATGATCGGGTCGTCGGAGTGGATGACGACGCAGGCGCCAGCCTTCCACAGGATGGCGGCGTTGGCGTCGATGCCGTCCAGGCTTTCCATCTTGAAGCCGGTCCACGACGACCAGGTCGCCGAGCAGATGCCTTCGCGGGCCAGCAGCGGGGCGATCTTGTAGCTCTCCACCGCGTGGTGGAACATCGTGATCTTGTAGCCGAACTCCTTGGCGATATCGACCATCACCGCTTCCTCGTCGGCGCGGTAGCAGTGGTTGTGCACCAGGATCTCGCCCTTCAGCACGCCGGCCAGGGTCTCCAGCTGCAGGTCGCGCTTGGGGGCGTCGCCCTTCTCGCCCTTCTGCTGCTTGGCGCGGTAATCGTCCCACTTGCGGCTGTAGTCGGCCGCATCGATCCAGGCCTTGCGATAGCCGAAGACGTTGCCCATCGCGGTGGAGGGCGAGCGGCCCTTGCCGCCATAGACGCGCTTGGGGTTCTCGCCGCAGGCCATCTTCAGGCCGTAGGGCGCGTCGGGGAACTTCATGCCCTGCATGGTCAGGGCCGGCACGTTCTTCAGCGTCACCGAGCGGCCGCCGAACAGGTTGGCCGAGCCGGGGAGGATCTGCAGGGTCGTGACGCCGCCGGCGCGGGCCCGGTTGAAGCCGGGGTCCTGCGGCCACACAGAATGCTCGGCCCAGACCTGGGCGGTGTTCGGGTCGGTGGCCTCGTTGCCGTCAGAGCGCGCCGAGACGCCGGGTGAGGGGTAGACGCCCAGGTGGCTGTGGGCGTCGATGATGCCGGGGGTGATCCACTTGCCCTTGGTGTCGATCACGGCGATGTCGGCCGGGATCGGGGTATCAGGGCCGCCGACCGAGGTGATCTTGCCGCCCGAGACGAAGATCACGCCGTTGTCGATCTGCTGGCCGGTTGCGGTCAGGATCGTGGCGCCGACGAAGGCAGTCGGGCGCGAGGGCAGGGGCTGATAGGTCGACGGGAAGCCGCTCGAAGCCTGGCCGTCCAGGCCCTTGGGCAGCGGTTTGGCCTCGGCCTTTTCGGCCGGCTTGGCCGAAGACGCGGAAGGACTGGTCGTCGCACAGGCGGAAAGCCCGATCGCCAGCAGGCTCGTGGCCATCGCCACGGAACGCCATCTCATCATGAAAAACCCCGACTCTCGAAGAGGCGGGAAGGACAGACGAAAAGAACCGGCTTATCAAGTCGAACTCGCTATCGGAGATTGCCCATGCGCCGTCTGCTCGCCTGCCTCGCTCTGATCCTGGTGACCGCGTGCAGCGCGCCGGGACAGTCCACGCCGCCGTCGTCCAGCGGTCCTCGCACCCCGGTCGCCGAGGGCGGCATGTGCGGCGGCTTCGCCGGCTTCCAGTGCCAGTCGGGCCTGACCTGCGAGATGAAGGCCGGCCAGTGCCGGACGGTCGCCGACGCCGCTGGCGTCTGCCGCAAGAAGCCCGACATGTGCCCGATGATCTACCAGCCGGTCTGCGGCTGCGACGGCAAGACCTACGGCAACGCCTGCCAGGCGGCCGGCGCCGGGGTCAGCGTCGCGGCCCAGGGCGAGTGCAAGGCGTGACGACGATCGACCGGCGCGATGTCGTGGCCGGCGGCCTCGCTGTCGCCGCGTTCGCATCCACCGCCCAGGCTCAGGAGACCAAGGCTATGTACGGACTGATTGGCCAGATGCTGGCCGCCCCCGGCAAGCGCGACGAACTACTCGCCATCCTGGGCGAGGGAACCGGCGACATGCCCGGCTGCCTGTCCTACGTGATCGCCAAGGACCCGACCAATGCCGACGCCCTGTGGATCACCGAGGTCTGGACCGACAAGGACGCCCACGCCGCCTCGCTGAAGCTGCCGGCCGTGCAGGCCGCGATCGCCAAGGGTCGGCCGCTGATCGCCGGTTTCCCGCAGCGCTTCGAGACCACGCCGGTCATCGGCCACGGCCTGAAGATCTAGACCCAAAGAAAAAGGCCGCGGATCGCTCCGCGGCCTTTCCGTTTCGAAGCCCCGAAGGCCCTAGAAGCGCGCGTCGACCGAGACGCCCACGACGCGGGGCTCGTTGACGAATACGGTGAGGTTGTTGAAGTCGATCGCACCCTTGATGTTGTGCTCGTTGGTGATGTTGCGCGCAAAGGCTGCGACTTCCCAACCACCGGCCTTGTTGGCGTAGCCCAGCTTCAGGCCGCCCTCGAAGTCGTTCTTCGAGTAGAACTCTTTCGACTGGTACAGGAACAGGTTCGTGTAGCCCTGGCGCTTCCAGTCGGTGAAGGCGAAGAGCTCGCCCGACGCCACCGGGTACGAATAGCGCGCGGTGAAGTCGAAGGTGTAGCGCGGCGCGTTCGGGAACGGGTTGCCGTTGACCAGGGCCTGGCCGGCGGCGTTCAGCGGATCGGTGACGGTGCAGGCGGCGCAGGGCGCGACCGCCAGGGTGCTGTCCTTGATCTTGGTCTGGGCGAAGCTGTAGCCGGCCGTGACCACGAAGTTCGGGGTGATCACGAACTCGCTGTCCAGTTCGATGCCGAAGGCCTCGCCCTTCTTGGCGTTGATCAGGCGGTTGGAGTTGCTGCCGCCGCCGACGGCGCTGAACTGCGGATCGTCGACGGTATAGGCGAACATCGCGCCGTTCAGGCGGATGCGGCGGTCCAGCAGTTCGCTCTTCAGGCCGACCTCGTAGGACATGATCGTCTCGGAGCGAGCGGTCGAGGCCGGCGAGCCGAAGGCGATGTCGCGGCCCTGGATCGACGGACCGCGGAAGCCCGAGGCGACCTTGGCGTAGACGCTGACGTCCTCGTCCAGCTTCAGGAACGCTGCGGCGTCCCAGCTGACGTGATTGTCGGAGACCGACACCGCCGGGGCGGCGTTGCCGAACAGGACCTTCAGGTCCTTCTCGTCGTCGGTGTAGCGCACGCCGCCGGTCAGGGTCAGCTGGTCGTTGACCGCGTAGGAGGCCTGGCCGAACACGGCCCAGGCCTTGTTTTTCTGCTGCAGGCGCGTGGCCGGCATGAAGAAGGGGTTGGTCTCGATGGCGTACTTCGTATCGAAGTAGAAGCCGCCGACCTGCCAGCTCAGCGGACCGTCGGTGTCGCTGGCCAGGCGAATTTCCTGGGTCCATTGGAACAGGTTGGGGATGCCGTCCTGGGTGTCCGACTGGAACGGGATGAAGCCCGGGCCGGCCGGATTGCCGCCGTCGATGTCGCCCAGGCTGTAGCCGTGGGTGTTCTCATAGGCGGTGATCGAGGTGAGCTTGGCGCCGCCCAGGTCGTACTGGATGTTGGCCGAGGCGCCGTAGCCCTTGTACTTTTGCGGATTGTTGGCCGGATTGTTGTAGGCGACCTTGTCGCGGTCGTAGCTGGCGTTCAGCTGGTTGGAGCCCTTGGTCAGGGCGTTGGCGCGGAACACCGCAGCGGTGCCGTCGAAGTCGCGGCCGTGGACGTTGAACAGGGCGCTCAGCTTTTCGGTCGGGGTGAACAGCACCTGCAGGCGCGCGGCCTTCTCGTCGAAGCCGCCCAGGGCGTCGTTCTGCTTGCTGAAAGTGTTGTCGATCCAGTCGTCGCGGTGCTGGATCAGGACCGAGGCGCGGGCCGCGACCTTGCCGGGGACGATGGCGCCGCCGACGCCGCCGTCGAAGGTGTAGGTGTTGAAGCTGCCGTACGAGGCCGAGGCGCGGCCCTTGATCTGTTCGCTGGGCTTGATGGTGTCGAACTTGACGATGCCGGCCGTGGTGTTGCGGCCGAACAGCGTGCCTTGCGGGCCGCGCAGCACTTCGACGTGGTCCAGATCATAGAGCGGCGAGCTCTTCAGCACGACGTTCTCCAGCACGACGTCGTCCTGGATGATCGAGACCGGTTGCGAGGCGGCCAGATCGAAGTCGGCGTTGCCCAGACCGCGGATGTAGAAGCGCGGGGCGACGCGGCCGTTCGAGGACTCGGCATACAGGCCGGGAGCCTTGGCCGACAGAGCCAGGATGTCATCGCCGGCGGCGAAGGTCGCCTGCAGCTTCTCGCCGCCGATGGCGGCGACCGAGACGGGGACGTCCTGCAGGTTTTCGCTGCGGCGCTGGGCGGTGACGACGATCTCGCCGACCGTGGCTTCCTGGGCCAAGGCGGCCGGCGCGGCGGCCAGCGCCGAGGCGAGGGCGGCGACGCCGCAGGAAAGCGTCAGGGCGCGACGAAGGGTGCGGGGGGCGTGGGGCATGGCGAGAGATCCTGTCGTGGCCGGTCACCGCGTCGCCAACTCTGAAACCGGGGCGTTGGCGGCGACCTCGTTGGGGCTGCGATAAGCCCAGTTTCAGCTTCGCGGATATCTCGGGCGGCGCGATTTCAGGTCGAGGGGGGCGATTGCGTCACTTATGTTGCGGACTTGCGACATTTTTGTTCATCGTCCGCGCCATAAGTAATAAATCATTCTACTTGAAGCGCGTGTTTCTTCCGTATCGGAACGAAAAAGGGCCGGAGATCGCTCTCCGGCCCTTCGCGTTGTTCTAAGCGCTTACGCGATTAGCACTTGTAGTACATTTCGAACTCAACGGGGTGCGGGTGCAGTTGCAGGCGCATCACTTCTTCCATCTTCAGCTCGATGTAGCTGTCGATGAAATCGTCATCCATGACGCCGCCGGCCTTCAGGAAGGCGCGGTCCTTGTCCAGGCTTTCCAGGGCTTCGCGCAGCGAGCCGCAGACTTCCGGGATCTTCTTCTGCTCGCGGGGCGGCAGGTCGTACAGGTTCTTGTCGGCGGCCGGACCCGGATCGATCTTGTTGGCGATGCCGTCCAGGCCGGCCATCAGGAGCGCGACGAAGGTCAGGTACGGGTTGCCCATCGGGTCCGGGAAGCGGGCTTCGATGCGCTTGGCCTTCGGGCTGTCGACGTGCGGGATGCGGATCGAGGCCGAGCGGTTACGCGAGCTGTAGGCCAGCTTCACCGGGGCTTCGTAGCCGGGCACCAGGCGCTTGTACGAGTTCGTCGTCGAGTTCGAGAACGCGTTGATCGCCTTGGCGTGCTTGATGATGCCGCCGATGTAGTACAGGCAGTCCTGCGACAGGCCGGCGTACTTGTCACCGGCGAACAGCGGCTTGCCGTCCTTCCAGATCGACTGGTGCACGTGCATGCCCGAGCCGTTGTCGCCGAACATCGGCTTGGCCATGAAGGTGGCCGTCTTGCCGTAGGCGGCGGCGACGTTGTGGATGACGTACTTGTAGAGCTGCATCCGGTCGGCCATGACGACCATGGTGTCGAACTTCAGGCCGAGTTCGTGCTGGGCCGGGGCCACTTCGTGGTGGTGCTTTTCCGGCTTCATGCCCAGCTCGCCCATGACGGCCAGCATTTCGCCGCGCAGGTCCTGAGCGCTATCGACCGGGTTGACCGGGAAGTAGCCGCCCTTGGGGCCCGGGCGGTGGCCCATGTTGCCTTCCGGATAGGCCTTGCTCGAGTTGACCGGCAGTTCGCTCGAGTCGAACGAGTAGCCGGTGTCGTGCGGCGCGGTCGACCAGCGCACGTCGTCGAAGATGAAGAACTCGGCTTCCGGGCCGAAGTACACGGTGTCGCCCACGCCGGCCGACTTCACGTAGTTCAGCGCGGCCTTGGCGATCGAGCGCGGGTCGCGGTTGTAGGGGGTGCCGGTGTCAGGGTTCACGACGTCGCAGAACAGCGCCAGCGTGGTCTGCTGATAGAACGGGTCGATGATCGCGCTCGACAGGTCGGGGCGCAGCTTCATGTCCGACTCGTTGATGGCCTTCCAGCCGGCGATCGACGAGCCGTCGAACATGGTGCCGTCGTTCAGGAACTCGTCGTCGACCAGATCGATGTCGAACGTGACGTGCTGCATCTTGCCGTGAATGTCGGTGAAGCGCACGTCGACGTACTTGACGTCCTTTTCCTTGATCAGGTCCAGGATTTCCTTGGCGGTGCTCATTCCGTAATCCCCTTGTAGAGTCTCTGTAGCTAGTGGCGACCTGGCCTTAGACGGCGGCCGGGCCGGTTTCTCCGGTTCGGATGCGGACCACTTCCGCGATATCCGAGACGAAAATCTTGCCGTCGCCGATGCGGCCCGTGCGGGCGGCGCGGGTGATGGCGTCAAGCGCGGCGTCCAGCTGGCTGTCCTCGACGACGACCTCGACCTTGATCTTGGGGAGGAAGTCCACGACGTACTCGGCGCCGCGGTAGAGTTCAGTGTGGCCCTTCTGGCGGCCGTAGCCCTTGGCTTCGAGCACGGTCATGCCCTGGACGCCCATCTCCTGGAGGGCCTCCTTCACCTCATCCAGCTTGAACGGCTTGATGATGGCTTCGATCTTCTTCATCGATTCCACTCGGTCCCGTCGGCGGCGAACCGCCCATTGCTGAAGCGCACCCATCACGCCGCCTGGAGCGCCGCAAGCGAGCCGGTGCGACAAAGGCGGGCGAAAGATCGACTTCCAGGCATGTGATCAAGATTTGTGCAGTTGTCGCACTAGAAATGCGCATTTCCGGAATGGCCGCCAAATGGCCTTGCAGCATGCGGTTCGGCGCCTAGGATCGCGTCGAACGCTCGTTCGAACCGGGGTGAAACCGCGTCATCAGGCGCCCTGCGTGTTCGATAGGGGCCAGTTTCATGAAAGGGTTTTTGTGGAAAAACGGCCTTGTTCTGGAGAATTGCTGAAACTTGCGGCGGAACGCACGGCCTTGGATGGCGCGCGAACGAGGTTGGTTCTTGCCGACCGTGAAGCTTTGACGACGGAGACGATGCGCGGAGCGGGCGCGTGAGCCGGGTGCATGTGATCCGCCATGGGCGTCCGGCCTCGACCTGGGGCGGCGCGGACGAGGATCCGGGCTTGGATGACGAGGGCCGGGCCCAGGCCCAGGCCGTCGCCCGAGAGATCCTGGCCTTGCCCGAAGGCGAGCGACCGAGCCGGGTGGTGTCCTCACCGCTGCGCCGCTGCCGCGAGACCGCTCAGCCCTTGGCCGACGCCCTGGGCGTGACGGTCGAGATCGACGCGCGGGTGGGCGAGATCCCGACCCCGGCGGCGCTGTCGGCGGCCGAGCGGCCCGAGTGGTTGCGCCGGGCGTTCGACGGGCGCTGGGACGAGGTGGTCGGTGATCTGGATTATGTGGCCTGGACGAAGAGCGTGGCCCACGCGCTGGCGGAGCATCCCGGCGCGGCGGTGTTCAGCCATTTCGTGGCCCTGAACGCAGCAGTGTCGGCGGCGACCGGCGATCCGAAGGTGGCGGCGTTCCGGCCCGATCATTGCTCCCTTACGGTGTTCGACATCGACGGCGACCGCTTGATCCTGGCGCGAAAGGGGCGCGAAGCTCACAGTCAGGTGCTTTAGCGTTTCGGGGATATGGGCGTGCCGCGTGAAATCCTGACTGTCGCCGAAATGGCCGCCGCCGATCGCACGGCCGTCGAACAGAGGACGCCAACGTCGGTCCTGATGGAGCGAGCGGGAGAGGCTGTGGCCCAGGCCATCCGCACGCGCTACGCTCATCGGCCCGTCGTGATCTGGTGCGGCCCCGGCGACAATGGCGGCGACGGTTATGTCGCCGCGCGCCATCTGCGCCGGCGCGGCTGGCAGGTCGTGGTCGAGGCGGCCTATCCGCCGGCGACGGACGCGGCTCGGCAGGCGGCCAAGCGCTGGAAGGGCGAGGTGCGACCGCTGTCGTCCGAGCTGTCGGCCGGCACGCTCTATATTGATGCGCTGTTCGGGGCTGGCCTTTCACGCCCGCTTGAAGGCGAGGTCGCGCAACTGGCGCGGGCCAGCGCCGAGAGAGCGCTCAGCATCGTCGCCGTCGATGCGCCGTCCGGGATCCACGGCGACACAGGCCGGCCGCTCGGCGAAGTTGCCTTCCGGGCAAACCTGACTGTGACCTTCCATCGCCGCAAGCGTGCTCATGGGCTGATTGAGGGCCGCAAGGCCTGTGGCGAGATCGTCGTGGCCGACATCGGCCTTTCGTCCGGCGATGGCTCGGACCTGTTCGAGAACGACCCCGACCTGTGGGGGCAGCGCTTCCCGTGGCCGGCGCCGGACGCTCACAAACATACGCGCGGCCGCTTGAAAGTGGTCAGCGGCGAGATGTGGAGCACTGGCGCGGCGCGGCTGGCGGCGCGTGGCGCGTTGCGGATCGGCGCGGGCGCGGTGACCGTGCTGTCGCCGCCGGGGGCCCTGGCGGTCAACGCCGCCCATCTGGAGGCGGTCATGCTGGCCCCATTCGGGACGGAGGCCGATCTGGCCGTCGCCGCCGAGGACGCCGACGTAGTGATCATCGGCCCGGGGGCCGGGGTGGGGGAGGCCACCGCGCAGAATCTGCAGGCCCTGGCCCGCACGGGCGCGGCCCTCCTGGTCGACGCCGACGCCCTGACCAGCTTTCGGCACGACCCCGACGCGCTGTTCGCCTGCCTGGACCGCGACGACGTTCTCACGCCGCACCCGGGCGAGTTCGAGCGAATCTTTCCCGGTCTGCTGGGACGCTCGCCCGAACGGATCGCCGCGGCGCGCGAAGCGGCCAGGCGGGCAGGGGCTGTCGTGCTGCTCAAGGGGGCCGACACCGTGGTCGCCGCGCCAGACGGCCGCGCGGCGGTGTCGCTGAACGGTTCGCCCTGGCTGGCCACGGCCGGTTCAGGCGACGTGCTGGCCGGCTTTATCGGCGGCCTGATCGCCCAAGGTATGGAGAGCTTCGAGGCCGCCTGCGCCGGCGCCTGGATCCACGCCGAATGCGGCGCGCGCCATGGTCCGGGGCTGATCGCCGAGGATCTTCCGGGCCTGGCGCCGGCGATCCTGGCCGAACTCTACGCGCGGCGCTGAGCTCGACAGCGGGCTTGCGTGCGTTCGCCGAAATCCGTAAGCCCACGACCCACGCGGATGTGGCGAAACTGGTAGACGCACTAGATTTAGGTTCTAGCGCCGAGAGGCGTGGAGGTTCGAGTCCTCTCATCCGCACCACTCTTCTTGCAGGGCTCAAGCCCGCTCGCGAGTTTTATCGCCGCTGCTCTTGGATGCACGCGAACGTCGTGACATAAGAGCGCTCTTTCGCCGCCCCCGGCTCTCGCGGGCGGCGTCGATCTTTTGGACCCCCAGGGCGGAGCTTGGGCGCGCGGCGTCCCGGACCCGAGAAATAAGAATGTCGATGCAGATCGTTGAAAAGTCGGGCGAAGGCCTCAGCCGCGTTTTCGGTGTCACGGTGCCCGCGAGTGAACTGGCCACGCGCCTGGAAGCGCGCATCGCCGAAGTCGCTCCGCAGATGAACGTGAAGGGCTTCCGTCCGGGCAAGGTGCCGACGGCCCACGTTCGTCGCCTGTACGGCAAGGGCCTGATGGGCGAAGTCGTCGAGCAGGCTCTGAACGAGACCACCACCAAGGTTCTGGAAGAGAACAAGCTGCGTCCGGCCGGTCAGCCCGAGCTGAACCCGACCTCGAACATGGAAAAGGTCATCGACGGCGGTGAAGACTTGGTCTTCGACCTGGCCGTCGAAGTGATGCCGGAATTCGAGCCGATCGACCCGTCGACCATCGAGCTGGTCAAGCCGGTCTACAAGATCGAAGACGCCGAAGTGACCGAGGCTCTGGAAGAGCTGGCCAAGCAGGCCCGCACCTATGAGCCGCGCACCGGCAAGACCGCGAAGGCCAAGGACGGCGACCAGCTGGTCATCGACTTCGTCGGCACGATCGATGGCGTTGAGTTCGCCGGCGGCAAGGCCGAAGGCGCCGAGCTGGTCCTGGGTTCGGGTCAGTTCATCCCGGGCTTCGAAGAGCAACTGGTCGGTTCGAAGGCTGGCGACGACGTCGTCGTGAAGGTGAAGTTCCCGGAAGACTACCAGGCCGCCGATCTGGCCGGTAAGGACGCCGAGTTCGCCACCAAGGTCACCGAGGTCCGCGCGCCGGTCGACGGCAAGGCCGACGACGAGCTGGCCAAGCGCCTGGGTCTGTCGGACCTGGCCGCCCTGACCGACCTGCTGCGCTCGAACCTGGCCGGCCGCTACGACAACTCCTCGCGCTTCAAGCTGAAGCGCGCCCTGCTGGACGTGCTGGACACCAAGCACGACTTCCCGCTGCCCCCGCGTATGGTGGAAGCCGAGTTCGGCGGCATCTGGCAACAGGTCGAGGCCGACAAGGCCCGTGGCGGCCTGCCGCCGGAAGACGCCGAGAAGTCGGAAGACACCCTGAAGGACGAGTACCGCAAGATCGCCGAGCGCCGCGTGCGCCTGGGCCTGGTCCTGGCGGAAATCGGCCGCAAGAACGACGTGGTCGTCACCGACCAGGAACTGACCGACGCGATCATGCGCGAAGCTCGCCAGTACGGCCCGCAAGCCCAGCAGGTCTGCGACGAGCCGCGCCAGCCCGCCGACCTGCAGGCCGCCCTGCGCGCGCCGATCTACGAAGACAAGGTTGTCGA
>CAZRPD010000103.1:0-18101 GCA_964601775.1 uncultured Caulobacter sp.
CTCACCGTGAGCTTGTCGAGGGGCGAGGTTTAGCGGCTCAAACTTCGCCGACGATCTCTCGCACCAGATCCAGGTCCGACGGCTTGTCGACATCGACCGCCGCCAGCCCGTCGTGCGCGCGCACCGCGGCGGCCTTGACGCCGGCCAGCTTGCCCAGCTTCAGCACGGCCTGGTCCAGGGTCAGCCAGTTCAGCAGGTAGCGGATGAGGAAGCTCGGCCCCAGCATGGCGGCGATCTTCCAGGGCTGCTTGCGCAGCGCCTCGACCTTGCGCCAGACCTCGACCACCTTCAGGGCGTTCTCGTTGCGGAGCAGGAAGAGGTTGCAGCCCGAATATCGGCCGTCCTGGAAGCGCAGATAGGTGCGCTTGGTCTGCGGCGCGGCGGCCTGGACGCGGTCCTCGGACGCCAGCAGCACGGCGACGTCGGCCCAGTCGGGGGTGTCGGCCAGGAACTGGGTGATCCATTCGGGCTTCAGCAGGGCGTGGTCGACCGTGGTGACGACCAGTGGGAAGCCGAGGTCGCGCGCGGCGTTCTCGACGCTCTGGCTGGGACCCGACGCCGTGGGCAACACCACGACCTTGACGCCGGCGAGCGCGATCTTGATCGCCTCGTCATTGGCCGCGACGCCGATGGTCTCGGGGCCCGCGGCCTCGATCGCGCCCAGCACCCGGTTCAGTAGCGTCCGGCCTTCCAGCGTGATCAGGCCCTTGTGGCTGACCCCGGCGTAGGCGGCGGCCGGATCGACCTCGCCGCCGCGCGAGCCGGCCAGGATCAGAGCCTTGAACGGCAGGCTCAAAGCGCCTTCTCGTAAACGCGATAGGTCTTGTAGTGCGTGCCGCCGACGTTCTCGGCGATGTGGCACATGGCCTTGTTGGCCTCCAGCACCCACGAGATCTCGAAGCGGTTGTAGCCCAGGCCGATCGCGGTATCGCGGCTGGCCTTCATCATCCAGAAGGGCAGCATGCGACCGCGCTGTGTGGCCTGGAACTTCTTCTTCACGCCCATCAGCGGGATGCGGGCCGACTTCACGCCCTTGACCTTCAGTCGCCATAGTAGCTTGGCCCAGCCGAACGGCAGCAGCTTGCCCTTGAGGTCGGTGATGGCCTCGTTGACGTTGGGCAGGAAGACCACGACGCCGGCGGCCTCACCGTCGATCTCGGCGAACCAGATCAGGCGCTTGTCGATCACCTGCTTCAACGCCTTACCGAGCTGAGCGGTCTCGGCCTCGGTGGTGGCGGTGAAGCCCCAGTTGTCCGACCAGGCGTCGTTGAGAATCTCGGTCAGCGTGACGACTTCCTGGTCGTAGCGCTTCATGTCCAGCTGGCGCAGCACCACGCCCGAGGGCAGGCCGCGCTTGACCCGGCGCTGGGCGATTTCGGGGATGTCGCCGGTCTCGTCGGCCCGGTAGGCGAACAGGTCCTGGGCCTTGGCGTAACCCTGCTCCTCGACCCGCTTGCCGGCATAGGCCGGGTCGTGGCCCATCAGGATCATCGGCGGGGTGTCGAAGCCGTGGACCAGCAGGCCGACCTCTTCGTTGATGGACAGGTTGAACGGTCCGACCACGTGGGTGCGCTCGCGGGCGCGCAGCCAGTCCTCGGCGGCGCGGAACAGCACCTGGAACACGGCCGGGTCGTCCTCGGCGGCGATCATGCCGAAGTGGCCGTCCAGGCGGCCCGGCGTCGGCTGGGGCGTCAACTGGTCGATCTGGGCGCTGATCCGGCCCACATCGCGACCGCCGCGCGTGGCCAGGAACAGCTGGACCTCGGCGTGGGCGAAGAACGGATTGGTCTTGGGCGTCAGGGCCTCGGTCCGCTCCATGAACAGCGGCGTGATCCAGTGGGGATCCTTGGCGTTGAGGCGCGCGGGCAGGGCGATGAAGCGCTTCAGCTCCTCGGGCGTCTTGACCGGGATGACCGACAGGTCGGCATTGGTGGAATCGAAGGCCATCAGCCCTCCAGGGCCAGGAAAGTCCGCACGGCGAGAGCGCCGAAGATCGCGGGGGCGGCCCAGACGGCCAAGAAGGGTGACAGCGCGCCGGACTCGCCCAGGGCGGTCATCATGCCGTTGGCCACCAGGAACAGCAGGCCGGCCGCCAGACCGCCGGTCAGCAGCACCGCGCCCTGGCCGCTGCGGAAGTTGGCCAAGGCGACGGGCGCGCTCAGCAGCAGCATGACCAGCGACACGAACGGGCTGGCGAAAGCCGCTTGCAGATGGGTGGCGTAGAAGCTCTCGGGACGGTCCGAGCCGCCGTTCTGCAGCGCGCGCTGGGCCGAGGCGGCGGTCGGGGCGGTGTCGTCTCCCAACAGGCCCTGGACGTCGTTGGGACGCAGGGCGGTGGCCCAGGTCGTCGAGGCCGCCGTCGAGGTCTGGGCGAGATCACCGGTGAAGCGGGTGGTCTTGGGCTGGTCCAGCACCCAGGCGCGGCCGTCGAAGCGGGCGGCGGGACTCTCGACCTTCTCGACCAGTATGCCCTTGTCGTTGCGGCGGAAGATGGTGATGGCGCTGATCTGGCGGCCGTCGGCCGAGGCGCTGGTCGCCATGATCAGGTCGGCGCCAGCCCGGAACGTGCGGGGCGAGGCCTCCTTACGCTCGGCGACCGGGGTAGTGTTCTTCCACCAGTCGGCCAAAGCCGGATCGGCGCGCGGGGCCAGCACCTGGCCGCACAGGGCGTCCAGCAGCATGACGCCGACCACGGCCGGAATGGCCATGCCGATGATGCGATAACCGGAGACGCCGCTGGCGCGCATGGCGACGACGGCGCTCTCGCGGGCCAGGCCGGAGAAGGCGAACAGGCCGCCGGCCAGGACGGCGATCGGCGCGACCTGCTCGAACAGGCGCGGCAGGCGCAGACCGGCGTAGAAGAACACGCCCGCCAGGCCCAGACCGCGGTCCAGGATGTCGGTGGTCACGTCCAGCAGGTCCAGGATCTGCAGGATGGACATCAGGATCAGCGCCGCGCCGAGGATGCGGGTGGCGACCGTCTTGAAGACATAGAGCTGCAGGTTCATGCGGCTTGTCGCTTCTTCGGCAGGGGCAGGGCGCGAACGATGCGCGCAACCAGGCGATTGATGCGGCGGACCGTGCGCGAGACCGGAGTGTCGCCCGGTCGGGTGCGGCTGCCCATGAACAGCCAGACGCCGAGCCCCGCGAAGATCGAGAACGGGATCCAGATGGCGGGCAGGGCGGCGATCTTGCCCGCCTTGGCCAGGCTTTGGCCCAGCAGCAGCGAGTGCTGGAAGGCCAGCAGCATCACCCCGGCCATCACCAGGCCTGGCGCGCGGTTGCCGCGCTTCGACGCCAGGCCCAGCGGGAAGGCCAGCAGCGGCAGGAACGGCAGGAACAGCGCCCGGGCCAGGCGGCCGTAGAGTTCGCTTTCCAGGGTGGCCTTGGAGACGACGGGGTTGGGCGACTTGGCCTGGCGGGCCAGCTCGCCCAGGGTCAGCTCGCGCTCGTCGCCGCCACGGCCGCGCACCAGCACGGCGGCGGCCGCCAGCGGCGTCTGGGTGGTCAGGCTGTCGAAGGCCAGGTTGCGATAGGCCCCGGTGGAATCGTGGCCGATGCGACGGCCATCCTTCAGGTCCATGGTGATGGTCTTGCCGCCGGCGTCCATCTTCAGGTCGGCCGAGGCGGCGGTGATGATCTCTTCCTGGCCGCGCGAGTCCAGACGGCGAATGAACACCCGCGTCAGGCGCTGGCCGGCCATGTCGGCGCTGTCGGCGGTCAGCAGCGAGCCCTTGTCGTCGATGAAGGCCCCGCCCGCGAGACGTCCGTTCCAGCCGGCGTTGACGGCCGCGTGCATCACGGCGCGATAGGCGTAGCGGCTATAGGGCTGCATGTAGCCGAAGACGACGATGCTGAAGACGGCCAGGAACGCGCCCACGGCCAGGAACGGCGTGGCGATGCGCTCCAGCGACTGGCCGCTGGCCAGCAGAGCGTCGATCTCCGAGCCGTCCGACAGTTTGGAGATGACGATGAACAGCGCCACGAAGAACGCCACCGGCAGGGCCAGGCCCAGATAGTGCGGCACGAGGTTTGCGGCCAGTTGGGCGACGTAGCCGAAGCGGGCGCTGCTTTGCGACAGCACGTCCAGCAGGCGCAGGATGCGTTCCAGCAGCAGCGCAACGACGGTCACGCCCAGGCAGCCGACCAGCGGCCACGTCAGCAGCCGCAGCAGATAGCGGTCGATCAGCCGCAGCGGGCCGGCGGTCAGGTCCTTGGCGCTCACGCTTGGGTCCAGGCCTTGGCGAAGCGGTCGGCCAGACGCGCGACGGCTTCGGAAGAAAGTTCGACGGTCGCGCCTAGCGCCGGAGCGGCGGGCCAGCCGGCGTCGGGGAAGGTCACGCCATCATCCTCGCGCACGCCCTCGTAACGGGGCAACACGTGGAAATGGACGTCCTTATCAACCATCATCAGCATCAGATAATTGATCTTCTCGTAGTCGACTTCAGCCTTCAAAAGACGCTCGATCCCGGCCACCGCGACCTGCAGGTCGGTGAAGGCGGCGGGACTCAGTTCGGAGAACGCCTGGACAGCTTCCTTGCACACCAGCACCAAGGACCCAAATGTCGGTTGCTTGGGACGAACCAGAATCAGCCAGTGAGCGGTTTCCGCGACCTTCGAAGCGGGATAGCCGAACGCCAGGGCGGTGGGATTGGTCATGAGAAAGCCGGGAACTTCGGGCAAATGTCGCCTTGGGCTAACAATAGGGATGCGGCGTTTTAGATGAAAGCACGATCCGTTCTCGTCGCCGCGATGTTCGCGACGGTCGCGACGGCGCCGGCCGCAACCCAAGGCGCTCGGGCCGAGGGCGTCGCCCGTGCGTTGACGGACAGGGAGTGCGTGGGCCGCAAGACGCCCACGCGCCTGAACGTGCAGGTCGGCGCGCTGCGCTCGAACGCCGGCAATGTGATCATCACCGTCTATCCGGGCGACCCCAGCCGCTTCATGACCGCCAAGGGCAAGGTGGGCCGCGCCAAGATCAAGACCTCGGCCCCGATGAGCCAGGCCTGCTTCTTCCTGCCCTCGCAGGCCGACGCCTATGCGGTGGTCGTCTATCACGACGCCGACGGCAACGGCGACCTGACCCGCAGCCCGGATGGCATGCCGACCGAGGGCTACGGCTTCTCCAACGACGCGCCCACCAAGTTCGGCGCGCCGGCCTTCGACGCGGTCCGCTTCGGGGTCAAGCCCGGCGAGACCACGATCCGCGTCAAGGTCCGCTACCCCGCTAGGTGAGATCGGCCAGGCTGTAGCGGCCCAGCTCCGCCAGGCCGTCGCGCCCGGGCTCGATGCCGCGCACGACGATGCGGGCCTGATAACCGCCCTTGGGACGGCCTTCGATCTCGATGGCGTGCCAGCGGGCCGGGGAATGGCCGCTGGGCTTGGCCGAGGCGGATGGCACGCCCAGCACGGGGATGGCCGAGCCGTTGGGGCCGGGGACCGAGCCGACCAGCGACTCGTGGGCGTGGCCGTGCAGGATCAGGTCGGCGCCGTGCTTGGCCAGCACCGCGCGCAGGGCCTCCTGGTCGTCCAGCGCCTTGCGCTTGGACACTGCGCCCTTGTGCGGCGGGTGGTGCAGCACGACGATGCGGAAGAGGTCGGCATAGGCCGGATCGGCCAGGGCCGCGTCCAGGCGCTGAAGCTGTTCCTCGCCCAGGCGGCCGGTGGCCAGGTGCGGGGCGGTCGGCACGGCCGAGCACAGGTTGAAGATCGCCGCCGGCCCGCGCACGCGCACCTGCGGGAAGACGGCTTCGCCGGCGTCGCCCAGCCAGGGCGTCCAGGGGGCGAAGCGCTCGGGTCCGCCGACGCCCGCCAGCGCGTCGTGATTGCCGGGACTGACCGTGAAGTCACGCGCCGGACCCAGAGACTCGAGCCAGGCCGTCGCGGCGTCAATTTCCGTACGCGAAGCAAAGTTGGTGAGATCGCCGCTGATCACCACATGATCGGGCGCGGCGGCCTTCAGGTCGGCGACCAGGGCCGCCAGAATCTCGGGCCGATGCACCTTGCGCTTCTTGCGCCAGGCGACGCGGCTGAGCAGGCGCTTGGTGAAGACGTCCTTCCAGCCGAAAGCCCCCGCGGGCGGCGGCAGGTGGGGGTCGGAGAGGTGCGCGATACGGTATATGGACAAGGCGGTTCGTGTCGTTCTGGTCGAAGCGGGCGAAGCCGCTTATCAAGCGGCGTGGGTTTGAAGGGGTTTATCTGTCTTTGAGTAGCGAAATGCAAAGCGGGCCGCGCGCGGTCACCGTCGGTCAAGGTGGAGGCCGCATCTGGGGCATGACCTCGAGCGAGCGGCTGTCGCGCATCTATCGCCGCCTGGGCCTGGTCGAGACGCCCGCCGTCGACCTGTCCAACGCCGTGGTCGCCGTCGATGCCGGCTGGGTGTTCGACGAGTCGCTGATCAAGGCGCTGGCGGGCCGCGAGGGCGCGGTGCTGGTCGACGACGCCGGCCGCGCCGTGGCCGTCCACGCGCCGGCCGGGCTGGCCTATGCCGCTACCGAGGCGCTGCACGCCGGCCAGGATCCCTCTGGCCTGGATCCACGCCTTACGCGCCTGACCGCGCTGGAGCTGGGCTCAGCCTATAACAGCGCCCTTCGCAAGCGCGAGCCGCCGGTGCTGGAGCGCCTGACGCCGGAAACCGTCCGCGCGGTCGAGAAGCGCTTGTTCCAGGGCTCGTACAAGGGCGTCACCGACCTCGTCACCAAGTATGTCTGGCCCGCGCCGGCCCGGGTCGTCACCCGCTGGGCCGCCATCGCCAAGATGACCCCGAACCAGGTGACCGGCATCGGCTTCCTGCTGGTGCTGGCGGCCATGTACCTGTTCTGGACGGGCCACTTCGGCTGGGGCCTGGTTTGCGCCTGGATCATGACCTTCCTCGACACCGTCGACGGCAAGCTGGCCCGCGTGACCCTGACCTCGTCCAAGTGGGGCAATGTCTTCGACCACGGCATCGACCTGGTCCATCCGCCGTTCTGGTGGTGGGCCTGGTTCGTCGGCGTCTATGCGGTCGGGCAGGACATCCCCTATGCGGGCCTCAGCCTGGCGATCGTCTTGGGCGGATACGTCCTGCAGCGGGTGGAGGAGGGCGTCTTCCTGGCCCTCTTCAAGCTGGAGGTCCACGCCTGGCGGCCGTTCGACAGCTTCTTCCGCCTGATCACCGCGCGCCGGAATCCCAACCTGATCCTGCTGACTGGCGCCGCCCTGGTCGGTCGTCCGGACGTCGGCTTCACCCTGGTGGCGATCTGGACGGCGATCTGCCTGGTGGTCCACGCGGTGCAGATCCTGCAGGGCCTGCTCGCGCCCAAGGGCTCCATCCAGTCCTGGCTGGCGAAATGACGCGCATCGGGGTCGTTCGCAATCCGAAGAGCCACGGCAACCGGGTGCACCCCCCAGGGCCGACGCCCGAGGGCGTGCGCCTGGTCGAGCCTTTCGGACGCGAGGCCCTGAAGCTGGCCCTGGAGGAGTTCGCCAAGGACGGCCTGGACCTGCTGATCATCGACGGCGGCGACGGCACGGTCCGCGACGTCATCAGCCTGTTGCCGCACACCTTCGGCGAGGACCTGCCACTGCTGGCGGTGTTGCCCTCGGGCAAGCCCAACGTCGTGGCGATCGACCGGGGCACCCCCGGCGACTGGCGGCTGGGGGAGGCGCTGGTCGCCGCCCGCCAGGCCGAGCCACGCATCAAGTCGCGGCCGCCACTGCGGGTCAGCTGGGCCGACGAACGCCCGTGCCTGCAAGGCTTCTTCTTCGGAGTCGGCGCGCCGGTGAAGGCCACCAGCCTGTCGCAGCGAGTCCACAAGGTCGGCTTCTTCCATAATCTGGCTGTCGGCGTGACCATCTTTACCGCCACCCTGGGGGCGCTGTTCGGCGGAACCCGGGACGAATGGCGCGAAGGCGTGCCGGCCCGCCTGGCCCTGGATGGCGAGGCCCAACCCGGCGGCGAGCGCTTTGCGGTGGTCGCCACGGCGCTGAAGCGCCTGCCGTTCGGCCTCAAGCCCTTCGGCGAGCCGCGCGAGGGTCTGAAGATCCTGGACGTCGACGCCCCGCCCAAACGCCTGCTGAAGGCCCTGCCGCTGGTCCTGGGCGGCAAGGCGGAACCGAAGCTCGAGAGCATGGGCTATCGCCGCCGCGACCCGTTGACCGTGACCCTGTCGGGCGGCGCGCCGTTCGTGCTGGACGGCGAGATCTTCGATGGCGGCGACCTGACTATAGGCCTGGGGCCGTCGCTGCGGTTCCTGGTCGGATGAACGGCCTTCGCGACCTGGTCGCGGCCGAGCTGTCCACGCCGACGCCCAAGCCGATCACCGCTTTCGCCGAGCATCTGACGACGCTGTTCCCGGGCGCCCGGGCGGTGCTGTTCTACGGCTCGATCCTGCGCACCGGCGACCTGTCGGGGGTGCTGGATTACTACGTCCTGACGCAGCGGCCGCCGGCCGGCTGGCGGGGTCTGTTCACCCGCATCCTGTGGCCTGACGTCAGCTATCACGAGCTGGAGCATGGCGGCGAGGTGCTGCGGGCCAAGGTCGCGTCGATGACCCTGGCGCAGTTCCAGAAGGCGACGAGTGGGCAGGGGATCGACACCACCATCTGGGCCCGCTTCGTCCAGCCCTGCGCGCTGATCTGGGCCGCCGAGGGCGCGCGCGAGACGGTGGTCGACGCCGTGACCGCCGCCTGCCGCACCGCCGCCCGCTTCGCCATCGCCCTGGGTCCCATCGGCGGCGCGCCGCTGGCGTTGTGGACGGCGCTGTTCCAGGAGACCTACAAGGCCGAGCTGCGGGTCGAGAAGGCCGGCCGCGAGGTCTCGATCCTGACCTACGATCCGGGCCGCTATGAGCGTGTCATGCAGGCCATGCAGGGCGAGGAGGGCTCGACCATGGCCGAGAGCCAGAGAACCCGCCTGCTGAAGGCCTGGAGCGTCCGCAAGGCCCTGGGCAAGCCGCTGAACGTGGCGCGGCTGATCAAGGCGTCCTTCACCTTCCAGGGCGCGGCCCGCTACGCCGCCTGGAAGATCCAGCGCCACACCGGCGTCGAGGTCGAGCTGACCCCTTGGCGCGAGCGCTTCCCGGTGCTCGCGGCGCCGGGGGTGCTATGGAAGGTCTGGCGCAGCCGGCGCTGAGACTGGAACTCTCCTCCCCCTGTGGGGGAGGAGTTGTTTTGCTCAAACGAACACCCCCGGTTCTTCCGCTCCGGGCGTTTCTGTTTCCAGCGAGGCGGAAGCCCTAGGCGCGGGCGCGCTTCAGGGGCTCGATAACGCCGAAGGCCGCGCCGATTTCGGCGAAGGCGTTCAGGACGGCGTCGATCTGCTCGTCGGTGTGGGCGGCGCTGACGCTGGCGCGCAGCAGCGGACGGCTGTCCGGCGTGGCGGGCGGCAGGGCCAGGTTTAGGTAGACGCCGGCCTGCAGCAGGCCGTTCCACATGGCGATGGCGCGTTCCTGGTCCGGGATGGTCGTGGCGACCACCGGGCTGGCCGTCGGGCCGGTGTGGAAGCCCATGCCGGTCAGGCCGTCGTACAGGCGCTGGGCGTTGCGGTTCAGGCGGTCGCGCAGTTCGGGCTGCTCGACCATGCGACGCAGGGCGGTCACGGTCGAGGCGACCACGGCCGGCGGCAGCGAGGCGGTGAACATGTACGGACGGCAGACGACGCGCATGACGTCGAAATCGTCCATGTTCGAGACGCAGAAGCCGCCGATGGCGCCCAGGCTCTTGGAGAAGGTGCCGACGATGAAGTCGACGTCGTCCTCGACGCCGGCCGCTTCGGCCAGGCCGCGGCCCGTGGCGCCCAGCACGCCCATCGAGTGGGCTTCGTCGACCAGCAGGTAACCGCCCAGCTCGCGCTTCACGGCGGCGATTTCCTTCAGCGGCGCGACGTCGCCGATCATCGAATAGACGCCTTCGACGACGATCAGGCGTTCGCCAGGCGCGTCGCCCAGGCGGCGCAGGCGCTTGGCCAGATCTTCGGGGTCGTTGTGGCGGAAGCGGATGACCTCGGCATGGCCCAGGCGCGAGCCATCATAGATCGAGGCGTGGCTGTCGGCGTCCAGGATCAGATGGTCGCCGCGACCCACCAGGGTCGACAGCACGCCCAGATTGGCCTGGTAGCCGGTCGTGAAGACCATGGCGTGCTTGCGGCCGTAGAACTTGGCCAGTTCGGTTTCGAGCTCGACATGGGCCTCGAACGAACCGTTGGCGATGCGGGAACCGGTCGTGCCGGTGCCGCGTTCCTGTACCGCTTTGACCGAAGCCGCGATCGCTTCTTCGTCAAAGGTCAGGCCCAGATAGTTGTTGGTGCCCAGCAGGATCGTGCGGCGGCCTTCGACGACGCCTTCGGTCGGCGAGGTGACGGCGTCGAAGCGGACCTTGAACGGGTCGGCCCCGGCGTCCTGGATGGCCTTGTACGCGTCGCGATAGGCCAGGTGCTTATCGAATAGCCCCATTTAGTTAAGCCCTAGTCCGGAGATCGTTGATCAGTTTGGAAAGGTCGCCGACGGTCTCGACAGAGGCCAGGCGATCGAGCGGAATGGAGATGTCGAAGGTGTCTTCGAGCTCCATGATGATGTTCATGAGGGCCAAGGAATCCACGGCGAGGTCGCGGCCGATATGCGACTCTGCGTGCACCTCTACGGGCCGCCCCAGAACCTTGCTCGTCGCTACCCCGATCTCGCGCAAGCTGAGATCCGTCACCGTTTCCATACTAAATCAAACCTCCGGGAGCCCCACCCGTGACACTACTGTAACGGCGAGTCTGTCAGATATCCGCCCAATTCGCTTAGGCGGCGATGTTTTTTGGCAACCAGCCCTCTGCTCGGTACCAGTCGACGGTGTCTTGAAATCCGTCAATCAGGCCGAACACGCTGGGTACTCCCTCCGCCTTCGGAGCGCTAGATAGGGTCCAATCGGCGTGAATCAATTCCCTCGCCTTGCCTGAGCCGAAGACCAGAGGCGTTTGGGCCACAGAAGACCAAGCATCCGCAAGGGCTCCGGCGGCCAGCAGCCAGGCGTCGGGAAGCCTTGCCAGGCTTGGATTGCGGCCCATCGCCGCCCCCGCCGCATGCATGATTTCCGCCCAGGTGTATCCGCCGCGCCGCACATCCGAGAGCTCGACAACACCTGAAGCGGGTGTTTTGCAGTAGTCGACAAGCTTCGCTGCGGCGTCGTGCACGTGAATCATCGCTATTCGCGAGTCCGGCGACAGCACGGGCAGCAGCGGACTCTTCGCCGCCAGTTCGAACAGCGCCAGCGTCTCTGTGTCGCCCGGCCCATAGATCGCCGGCGGTCGCGCGATCAGCGCCTGCGGCAGGACGTCGAGGACGGCGTCCTCGCCCGCGCGCTTGCTGGCGGCGTAGTTCGACAGTTGCGGTTCACGGGCCGCCAGGCTGGAGACGAGGATGAACTTCGCCCCGGCCGCCTTGGCGGCCAGGGCGGCGGCGCGGGCTCCATCGCGATTGACGGCGTTGAAGTCGTCCAGCGTCGCGGCCTTGATCAGGCCGGCCAGGTGGATGACCACGTCCGCGCCCCGGCACAGACGATCCAGGGCGCCGGGGGTCTTCAGGTCGCCGGCGACGATCTCGACCTCGATGTCCCGCCACAGGGGGTGGATCGGGTCGCGGCGGACCAGGACGCGCGGCGTCCAGCCGTTCCGGGCCAGGGCGCGGACCAGGTGACGGCCCAGAAAGCCCGTGGCGCCGGTGACGGCAACGACCGGTTTAGTCACCGTAGTTGCCGGCCAGATAGGCGGTCTTGGCCTTCGAGCGGCTCAGCTTGCCCGACGAGGTCTGGGGCAGGGCGTGGGCGCCGACCAGCTTGACCTTGGCGTCGACGCCATGGCGGGTCCGCAGCAGGGTCGTGACGTTCTCGACCAGGGCCGCGCGGGTGTCGGCGTCACCGCCGCGCGCCTGGACCAGGACCACGATCTGGTCTTCCGGCTCGGCGGGGATGGCGAAGGCGCAGACGTCGCCGCTGCGCAGGCCGTCGATCTCGTGGTCGGCAGTCCACTCCAGGTCCTGCGGCCAGATGTTGCGGCCGTTCAGGATGATCAGGTCCTTGGCGCGACCGGTGATGACGATCTCGCCCTCGATCTTGAAGCCGAGGTCGCCGGTGTCCAGCCAGCCGTCGGCCGACAGCACGCGGGCGCTCTCTTCCGGATTGGCGAAATAGGCGCTCATGATCGAGGGCCCCTTGGCGAAGATGCGGCCGACGCCGCGCTCGGGCAGGACTGCGCCGGCCTCGTCACGGACTTCCAGGAAGTGGTCGGGCAGGGCTGGGCCGCAGCGGGCGAAGTCGCGGGCGCGCTCGGGGCCTTCCGGGGCGTCGACGGCCAGGCTGTCGCGCTCCAGGCGCTCGACGTCCAGGGTCTCAGCGCGCAGGCCCTGGTCCAGCGGCGCCATCGACAGGGCCAGGGTCGCCTCGGCCATGCCGTAGCTGGCCACGAAGGCCTTGGGCGAGAAGCCGGCGGGACCGAAGGCCTCGACGAAGGCCTTCAACGGCGGCATGCGGATCATGTCGCCGCCCAGGCCGGCGTTGCGCCAGCGCGAGAGGTCGTAGTTGTCCAGCGGCTGGCCCTGCACGCGACGTGCGCACAGCTCGTAGCCAAAGGTCGGGCTGTAGGCGATCGTCGCGCCGTTGCGCCCGATCAGGTCGATCCACAGCAGCGGGCGGCGCACAAAGGCGCCGGTGGGCAGCAGGTCGACCGTCATCTGGCACGACAGCGGGGCCAGTAGGAAGCCGATCAGGCCCATGTCGTGATAGAGCGGCAGCCACGAGATGGCGCGGTCGCTGGGCACGACTTGCAGGCCGTCGCGGGTGATCGCCACGCAGTTGGCCATCAGGGCCTTATGCAGGACCAGGACGCCGGTCGGGGTGCGGGTGCTGCCCGACGAGAACTGCAGATAGCAGGGGTCTTCGGGCGTGATGGTCGGCAAGGCGGCGCCGCCGTCTTCCGGCAGGTCCGCCAGGACGCCGGCGAAGTCGAGGCCCGCGCGCTGGCCGATCTCGGCCACCCAGTCCTTCAGGCCGACCGGGCCGATCAGGATGCGCGCCTGGGCGGACTTCGCCAGGTTGCTGATCTGCTCGATATAGGCCTCGCGACCGCCCAGCGGGGTGGGCAGGGCCATCGGCGCGGGCAGCAGGCCGGCATACTGGCAGGCGAAGAAGGCGCGAACGAAGTCGCCGTCGGTCTCGGCCAGCAGGGCCACGCTGTCGCCGACCTTGGCGCCGGTCGCCAGCAGGCGGCGGGCCAGGACGATCGCGTCCTCGCGCAGCTTGACGTAGGGCAGGGCCTCGACCAGCTCGCCGCGCAGCGAATACAGGTTGATCCCGGTCTCGCCGGTCGCGGCGAAGTCCAGGGCCTGGGTCAGGGTCGGGAAGTCGGCGAACCGAACGGTGCGGTCAGACGCCGTGGGCGTAATCATGGCTTGGGCCTTCATCGTCTTTGTCGGTGCGGGCGGAGCCTTCTTCCGCCGCGAGTCTAGCGAGCCGGCGGCGCGCCATGAAATACATGCCGATGGCCATCGCCAAGGCCGACGCCACCAGGGCGGCGCCCGCCCCGGTCAGGCCGAACGTGGTGATCAGCGGAACCAGCGCTGCCAGGTAGCCGATGACGACCACCAGGCGAACGGCCAAGGCCGCGCCGGCGGCGCGCATCGAGACCAGCATCGGCTCCAGCGGCAAGGTCATGACCCCGATGGCGGCGGCCGCGACTTGCCAGTTCATCACACCAGCCGCTGCGCCGTAGCCTTCTCCCATGACCGTGGTCAATATCCAACGTCCGGCGACGAGACTGACCAGTAACAATACGCCGGCCGCCGCGCCACCGATCAGGCCGATCTGAAGGGCCAGCTTGGTCATCGCCTGCTGGCCGCCAGCGGCTCGCATCTTGGCCAGTTCGGGGTAGAGCGCGGGCACCATCAGGCGGGCCGGCTTGGCCATGCCATCGGCCACCTGCTTGCCGATCCGCCAGAACGCCGCCTGGGAGGGGCCCAGCATCGCGCCGACGATCATGGTCAGCACGTGGGTGAAGCCCACGTCCAGGGTGCTGGAGAAATTGGTGGCCATGGCGAAGCGCCAGACGCCCGGCAGGCCCTTGCCGGTCGGTCCGGCCAGGGTGAAGCCCTTGAGGAGGCCGCGCTTGTTGAGGTCCAGGATCGCGATGATGGCGATGTAGAAGAACGAGGCGAAGGTGCCGGCCGCCCAGGCCAGCAGAAACCACTGGATCGGCGCGTGCAGCACCGCGCAGATCGCGCAGCCGGCCATCCGCACCAGCGAGCTGACCGCCTGCTGACCGGCCAGATAGCGGAAGCGGTCAAACAGGCGCAGCAGGCCAACGCCCGTGGCCGAGGTCATCACGCCGATCGACAGGGCGTAGAGCGCGCCGTAGCCGATCACGTCGGCGGGCCACTGCAGCGCCTTCCAGAAGAAGAACGCGCCCAGGACGCCCAGGATGACGCCCAGCACGCCGCTGATCAGGTCCATCAGCAGGGTCAGCCGCAGCACCTGGTGGAACTTGGGCTTGTCGTTCTCGAGCAGCGGCCCGGTGCCGTAGGTGATCAGGGTCTGCCAGGACTGGAAGTGGGCCACCTCGCCCAGGAACTGGGCGAAGGCGTTGACCAGCACGACCACGCCCATCGCTTCCTGGCCCAGGCTGCGGGCGGTCAAGGCGATATAGGCCAGACCGACGACGGCGTTGACCACCCGGCCGCTCAGCAGCTGACCGGCGTTGGCCAGCACCTTCTTCAAGGGCGAGACGGGCTTTGCCGCCGCTGGGGCGTCGGTCATGCCGCGCGTTCCAGGCGATCGACGATGGCGCGGGCGGCGCGCACCGAGGCGGGCGTATTGCTGATGTCGAAGGTCTCGCCGATGGCCCAGACCTGGGCCTGGCGATAGTCCTCGTGCGTGGCGAAGGCCTGGTCGAGCGCGTCGCCCAGCCCCTCGATGGCCTCCAGCACAGGGCCGAAAAGCCAGTGATGGAAGCTGGGGTCCCCGCACCAGGTCGCGCCGCTGGAATTGAGGAACAGGCACGGCTTGGGCGCGCGCAGGAACTCGTAGACCTGGCTGGAGACGTCGCCCAGATAGAGATCGGCCGAGCGGGTGTAGGTCATGTCCGCGGCCGCCGGCCCGCCCAGATCGACGTGGATGCGCGGATGCTCGGCAAAGGCCTTGAAGGCCGCGCGCTCTTCCATCGAGGCCGTCTCGAACAGGCGAATGTGCGGGGCGAAGACGAGGTTGTAGCGATCGTTGGCGGCGAAATGCTCCAGCACCTGTCGTCCCCATTTGGGCCAGGAGCCGAGCTGGGTGTGGAAGTGCGGATTGTACAGCACCACCGGCCCTTCGCGGTCGAAGCGCGGCGCGGGGCGCTGGGGCAGGTCGTCGACCAGGTCGAACTTGGGATAACCGACCATGGCGCAGTCCTCGGGCTTGACCCAGCCCTCGTCGACCATGCGGTCGCGCTGCTTGCGGCCGGCGGCCATGACGATGTCGAACACCTTCAGGCGGGGCTCGAACGGGCCTTCGCGGTCGCCGGCGCCGTGCTGGGTGTAGACCAGCAGCGGATGGCGCACGCCGATGCGGCGCAGCAGAGCCGTGGTGCGCTCGGGCGTGATCACCGCGTCGTAGCGCGACAGGCGCAGGGCGTTGGCGATCAGCATCGGCGCCTTGGGCGGTGCGCCGCGGCCGATGTGGCGCAGCCAGGTCGGCGGCAGCAGGACGAGTTCGATCGGCGCGCCGCCCAGATCGGCCAGCAGGCCTTCGACATAGTCCAGCAGGGCAGGGGTGGTGGCGGCGATCTCGACCTTCACGCCCGGCCAGCGGCGCGCCATGGCCACGGCCACCGACAGGCTGTGCCAGACCTGGTGGTGTTGAGCGATGTAGAGGAAGCAGACGCGTTTGGCGGCGGCCACGTCAGCGACCGGGCTCCAGCCGGGTCCGGACGCGGCCCTGCAATTTCACGCGATCGCCCTTGTCGGTGACGCTGTAGCTGTTGGCCCGGGTGCTGGCGTTGGGGCCCGAACCCTCGATGCCGGATTCGCCGCTGACCTCGCCAGTGCGCATGTCGATCACGGCCTGAGGCGCGTCGAAACTGTAGCCCTCGGCGCTTTCGATCTGCACGTCGTCAGACAGCAGCAGCTTGTGTTCGGCTTCGCGGTAGACGCCGGTCTTGGCGGTGGCCTGCGTCGACTGGGGTTCGCCATAGCCGCGGATTAGGGTCGGGGCGATCAGGCGGACCAGATCCTCGTCCTTGGGATCGCGCTCGGCGCGCTGGGCGGTGATCAGGAACGCGCGGCCGTCCTTCAGCACACCGGTGAAGCGCGGCTTGTCCAGCAGCAGGGGCGTTGCTGTCGCCTGGGTTTGCAGCTTGCTGGAGGCGAAGCTGCGCAAGCTGGCCTGGCCGATAACGGCCACGCTGATCACGCCGGCGAACACGGCGAGGCCCAGGCGCAAACGGCGGACCGGCGCCCGGCGGCGGTTGCGGGCCCGTTCTGCGGCGCTGGGAACAGAGGGAGCGGCCGAGGCGCCGTCGGTCTGGGTGAGCATTTGGGGAATGGATAGTCCCAGGTCGGCTTTCGCCCAAGACCTTTGTTTCTACATGCGCGCTCCTGGCGCAGGCGCGCGCGCCGGAAGGCGGTCGGCGATCCTTAGGTAAGCTCGGCTGTTGTCGCGGATCGCGAACGGCCTGATCTTGCCGCGCGCGCCGTGTTAAGGATCCGCGTCATGTCCCAGCGACCCCCGCAGCACAAGGATTTCGGCGTCTTCCTGCCGGTCGCCAATGGTGGCTGGATCGTCTCGAAGACCACCCCTGCGCTGGACGGCCTGTACGCCCAGAACCGCGCCGCCGCAGTCGCGGCCGACGCGATCGGCATGGACTTCGTCATGTCCATGGCCAAGTTCCGTGGCTTCGGCGGCGAGACCGACCATTGGGGCGTCGCCCTGGAATCGGTGACCCTGATGGCCGCCATCGCCGAGGCGACGACGAAGGTGCGCATCTGGGCCACGGTGCATCCGCTGCTGCAGAATCCGGCCGTCGCGGCCAAGATGATCGCCACCCTGGATCATATCAGTGGCGGCCGCGCGGGTCTGAATATCGTCGCCGGCGCCTACAAGGCCGAGTTCGACCAGATGAGCGCCTGGGACGATTCGCTGTCGCACGACGACCGCTACGCCTTGGCCGAGGAGTGGACGACCATCGTCAAGCGGCTGTGGGCCGAAGACAGCGTCGACTTCGCCGGCAAGTACTTCACGATGAAGGACTGCCAGTCTCGCCCCAAGCCGCTGTCGACGCCGCGTCCGGAGCTGATCTGTGCGGGGATGTCGGATCGCGGCTTCCAGTTCTCGGTGCGCGAGGCCGACGCCTGCTTCATCGGCGGCCGCACGCGGCAGGAGCACCGCGACGCCTCACGCCGGGCCAAGGCCTTGGCTCGGGAACTGGGCAGGCGCGTGCGCACCTACGCCATGTGCACCGTGATCCACGCCGAGAGCGATGCGGGCGCCGAGGCCTTGGCTAGACGCTATGCCGCGGGGGCGGACATGGGGGCGATCCTGGCGATGCTGGCCAGCTGGGGCGTGCCGGCCGATCGTCTGCAGGCCGCGGCCGACCGGCAGGGCCCGTTCATGACCCAGACGGTGATCGGCGCGCCGGCCACCTGTCGCGAGCAGATCCAGGCCTTCATGACCGATTGCGAGCTGGATGGGCTGATGCTGATCTTCCCGGACTATGTCGAGGGGCTGGCCATGTTCGGTGGTGAAGTCCTGCCGCATCTGCGCGAGGCCTTCGCATGAGTTTGCCGGACTGGATTGCGTCGGGCCGTACCGCGCTGCTGATCGTCGACATGCAGGCCGATTTCGTCTCGCCCGACGGCGCGGCAGGGCGCTGGGGCGTAGATCTCTCGACCGTGCCGGCGGCTCTAGCCGTTGCGCAGCGGCTGGCCGAGGCGGGGCGGGCGGGCAAGGGTCGCGGCGTGTTCTCCCGTCTGGTCACCCCACCCCCGGCCGACTCGCCGGTCCTTCTGGAGCGCCTGCGCCGGCGCGGCGGCGATCCGGAGGTCGAGGCGGGGGTCTGCCGGGACGAGGAGGCGGGCAGCGTGTTCGTGGGGCCCCTGCCTCAGCCCAATGGGCGG
>CAZRPD010000104.1:0-18014 GCA_964601775.1 uncultured Caulobacter sp.
CGCAATGTCGGCAAGCCCGAGGTGTTCGACGCCCAGGACGAGATGGGCCTCTTGCGGGTCATGGAGCCGGGCGGTGGTCGCCACGCTGTGGGACGCGATCTGAAGGCCGGCGAGAAGCTGTCTGAGTCAGACCAGTTCAGCGTCAACTTCATGGTCGAGAAGTGCCGGGCCATGGTGCGGGCCTTCCGCTCGCGCCCATCGCTGGTGCACTATACCCTGCAGAACGAGATCGGCGCCAACCTGGCCAATCCCGACGTGCAGTATGTGCTGAAAGCCATGCACGACCTGGATCCCAGCCGGGCGGTCATCCTCAACGACGGCTTCGTCAAGCGCGGCGCGGCCCAGGCCATGTACCTGCCGTACAACGACCACTACTTCCGCTCGGACGTCGAGAAATGGGGCGGCTGGTGGGTCGAGCACCAGGGCGCCGGCGACCAGTGGTACGACAAGTTCTACCAGTCCAAGGACGAGTACATCCACATGCAGAAGGGCAAGCCCTTCATCGTCGAGTTCGGCGAGATGCAGGGGTGCGCCACGGCCGACAATCACGAGGCCATGGTCGTCGAGATCCTCGGCAAGGGCGGCAAGAGCTACGACCTGCAGGACCACAAGGACATCCTGGCCGCCACCAACAGCTATATCGAGCGCTGGGGCTTCAAGTCGGCGTTCCCGACCAGCGAGGCGCTGTACCTGTCCGTCGGCCGCAAGGTCTATGAGAGCTGGCGCAACTACCTCGAGAACATCCGCCTGGGCGAGACCGTCGACATCGCGGCGATCTCGGGCTGGGAAACCACGGCGATCGAGAACCATTCCGGCATCGTCGACGTGCTGCGCGGCTTCAAGGCCGATCCGACCTTGATGAGCCAGGCTCTGCGGCCGGTCATGGCCATCGCCAAGCCGCGGGCCCTGGCCTATGCGGTCGGCGAGACGGCCGAGCTGGACATCTGGTTCTTCAATGACACCGGCAAGCCTGCCGCGGGCGAACTGGTGCTAAGCCTCGTCGGCGCCGACGGTCAGGCGCAGGAGCTGAAGCGCTGGCCGGCTCCCGCCCAGCCGTCGCCGGACCAGTTCAGCTATCTGATCGCCGAGAGCCTGCGCACGCCGGCCTTGACGCGTCCGGGCCTCAACACCCTGCGCATCGCCTTTGGGGATGTCGTCTCCGATCGCGAGATCTGGGTGACGGCGCCGGCGGCCAAGCCTGCCAAGCCAGTGCGCATCGGCGTCTCGGGCATCGCCAAGAGCCTGCGCGACCAGCTCGTGGCTCTGCCCAACGTGGTGGTCGAGGACTGCAAGCCGGGCGTTCGCTACGCCGGCATCGTCGCCTCGGGCTTGAAGACCGACGAGATCGTCCGCCGTCAGGTCGGCGAGCAGACCGGCCTGGAAGCCCAACCCACCAAGGACGGCAAGCCTGTCCTGGTTCTGGGCGAGCTGCCGCCCGAGGTGCTGGCCGCCGCCAAGGCGGGTACGCCGCTGCTGGCCATGGTGCAGGAAGACGGTCTGGCCGACGGCGTCGCCAAGCAACTGTCAGGCCTGGGCCTGTTCGACTATGCCGGTCAGGTCGGCGGTCTGCGCGCGCCCTGGATGGGCAACTGGAACTATGTCCGCAGCCATCCGACCTTCGCCGGCTTGCCGGCCGACATGGCCATGAGCGTGCTGCACCAGGTCGAGGGCCAGCCCTCGAACGGTCTCGTCATCGAGGGGCAGGGCATCGAAGTGATCGCCGCCTACAGCCGCGACCACGACCGCAAGAACGGCGCGGCCAGCTTCACGGTGCGCAAGGACAAGGCCCGCGTGCTGGTCCATCGTCTGCCGGACATGGTCAAGCCGCTGCAGCAGCGCTGGCTGGCCAATGCGGTGGCGTGGCTTGCCAACGGCTAGGATAAGCTTTGGGGCGGAGGCGAGCCATAATCGCCCCGCCGGGAGGAAACGACGATGCTGAACCGACGTGATGCCCTGCTGGCGGCCGCTCTGGCCGCCACGCCGGGCCTGGTCCTGGCCGCGCCCCGACCGGTGTTTGAACGCCTGGGCTGGGCCGGGAAGACGCCCGGCGGCGATGGCGGCAGGGTGATCAAGGTCACCACGCTCGCGGGCGGTGGTCCGGGCTCCCTGCGCGAGGCCCTGACCGCCAAGGGGCCGCGCACTGTGGTCTTCGAGGTCGGCGGGGTCATCGACCTTGGCCGCAAGAGCATCCGCGTCGTCGAACCCTTCCTGACCATCGCCGGCGAAACCGCGCCGTCGCCGGGGATCACGCTGATCCGGGGCAGTCTGGAGATTCAGACTCACGACATCTTCGTGCGCCACATCCGCGTGCGTGCGGGCCGCGACGGCGAGCCCAGCAAGAGCGGCTGGGAGGTCGACGGCATCACCTGCTGGAAGGCCCACGACGTCATCGTCGACCACTGCTCGGTCAGCTGGGCCACCGACGAGAACCTGTCGGCCTCGGGCCCACGCTTCGAGGGCGGCGAGGACCAGGCCAAGTGGCGCGACGGCACCTCGCACCGCATCACCTTCAGCAACAACATCGTCGCCGAGGGGCTGTCGCACGCCAGCCACGTGAAGGGCGAGCACTCCAAGGGCAGCCTGATCCACGACAACGCCTACGAGGTGCTGATCGTCGGCAACCTCTATGCCCACAATCTGGAGCGCAACCAGCTGTTCAAGGGCGGCGTCGAGGCCGTGACGATCAACAACCTGATCTACGACCCCGGCACCCGCTGCATGCACTATGCGCTGAACGCGCCGGAGTGGGTCGGCCACGAATGGCGCTTGGGCCAACTGGCCATCGCCGGCAATGTCGTGAAGGGCGGCGCTTCGACGCGGCCCGACCTGCCGTTCCTGATCGTCGAGGGGCAGGGGGATCTGGAACTCTACGCCTTCGACAACCCGGCCCACTACGCCAACGGGACGCAGATGCCGCCGGTGCGGATTCTGAACACGACCCCGTTCCCGAAGATCAAGCTCTTGAGCAAGCCGCCGTTCTGGCCCGAAGGGCTGAAGCTGAAGCCCTCCAGCCAAGTGCAAGGCCACGTGCTGGCCAATGCCGGCGCGCGCCCCTGGGACCGCGACGCCGTGGACCGGCGTATCGTGCAGCAGGTCAAGGCCGGCACGGGCAAGGTCATCGACGACGAGCAGGAGGTCGGCGGCTACCCGAAGGCGTAGCGCGAAAGCCCGCTTCCGGCTAAGACCCGCGCCATGCTGCGTATTTCGGAACTGAAGCTGCCGCTCGGCCACCCGCCGGAGGCCATGGCGCCCGCCCTTGTCGAGCGTCTGGGCATCGCGCCCGGGGACCTGGTGAGCTTTGAGATTGCCCGCCGCGCCCACGACGCGCGGCGCAAGGCGGCGATCCTGATGGTCTATTCGGTCGATGTCGTTCTGCGCGACGAAGCCGAGGTGCTGGCCCGCTTCGCCGGCGACCATCATGTGCGGGTCACGCCCGATACCGACTACAGGTTCGTGGCCAAGGCCCCGGAGGGCTTCGCCGGCCCGCGTCCGGTGGTCATTGGCGCCGGCCCCTGCGGCCTGTTCGCCGGCCTGATCCTGGCCCAGATGGGCCTGAAGCCGATCATCGTCGATCGTGGCAAGGTCGTGCGCGAGCGGACCAAGGACACCTGGGGCCTGTGGCGCAAGAGCGAGCTGAACCCGGAGTCCAACGTCCAGTTCGGCGAGGGCGGGGCGGGGACCTTCTCGGACGGCAAGCTCTACAGCCAGATCAAGGATCCGCGCTTCCTGGGCCGCAAGGTGCTGGAGGAGTTCGTCGCGGCCGGCGCGCCGGAGGAGATCCTGACCGAGGCCCACCCGCACATCGGCACCTTCCGCCTGGTGCACATGGTCGAGCAGATGCGGGCGCTGATCGAGAGCCTGGGCGGCGAGTATCGCTGGCAGCATCGGGTCGAGGATTTCGAGATCGAGGTCGGCGCCGATGGTTCGCGCCGACTGAAGGGCCTGCACATCGCCGGCCAGGATTATCTGCCGGCTACGCATGTGGTCATGGCCCTGGGCCACAGCGCTCGCGACACCTTCCAGACGCTGTACGATCGCGGCGTCCATATCGAGGCCAAGCCGTTCTCGATCGGCGTACGCATCGAGCATCCGCAGTCTTGGATGGACAAGGCCCGCTTCGGGACCTGCGCCGGCCACCCCGACCTGGGCGCGGCCGACTACAGCCTGTCGCACCACTGCCAGAACGGCCGCACGGTCTACAGCTTCTGCATGTGCCCGGGCGGCACCGTAGTGGCGGCGACCTCCGAGCCGGGTCGGGTGGTCACCAACGGCATGAGCCAGTATTCGCGCAACGAGCGGAACGCCAATTCCGGCTTCGTGGTCGGCATCGATCCCGAGCGCGACTATCCGGGCCATCCGCTGGCCGGCATCGAATTCCAGCGCAAGTGGGAGAGCCTGGCCTATGTGGCAGGTGGTTCGACCTATCAGGCCCCGGGCCAGAAGGTCGGGGACTTCATGGCGGGGCGGCCCTCAACGGAACTGGGCGAAGTCGCGCCGTCCTACAAGCCGGGCGTCAAGCTCACGGACCTGTCGGCCTGCCTGCCGGATTTCGTGATCGAGGCCATGCGCGAGGCGCTGCCGGTGTTCGGCCGCCAGATCGCCGGCTACGACCATCCCGACGTGCTGCTGACCGGGGTGGAGACCCGCACCTCCTCGCCGATCCGCATCACGCGCGGCAAGGACTTCCAGAGCCTCAATACCGCCGGCCTGTTCCCGGCCGGCGAGGGCGCGGGCTATGCCGGCGGCATCCTCTCGGCCGCCGTCGACGGCATCAAGGTCGCCGAGGCGGTGGCTCAGGCCTATGTGGCCGAGGGGCTGATATCGACCACATAGAATTGTCATCCCGGGCCGAGCGCAGCGGAGACCCGGGACCGCGGCAAGCTCAGCGCTTCCGGCGGTCCCGGATAGCCTCTGCGAGGCTTCCGGGATGACAGGGTTGGTCGTCAGGCGGGTTCGGAGACTTCCGCCAGGGTCGGGTAGTCGGTGTAGCCCTTGGCGCCGTTGTCGAAGCCGTAGAACGTGCTGAAGTCAGGCGCGTTGAGCGGCGCGCGCTGCTGCAGGCGCTCCACCAGGTCGGGGTTGGCGATATAGGCCTTGCCGAAGGCAATCGCGTCGGTCCAGCCGGCCGCGAGGGCGGCGTTGGCGCTGTCGAGATCGAACTTCTCGTTGGCGATATAGACGCCGCCGAACGCCTTTTTCAGCGCCGGGCCCAGGCTGTCGGCGCCTTCGTATTCACGGGCCGAGACGAAGGCGATCTTGCGCTCGCCCAGGGCCTTGGCGACGTAGCCGAAGGTGGCTTCCAGGTTGCTGTCGCTGATGCCGTGGCTGTCGGCGCGCGGCGCCAGGTGCACGCCCACGCGGCCGGCGCCCCAGACCGAGACGACGGCGTCGGTGACCTCCAGCAGCAAACGAGCGCGGTTCTCGATCGCGCCGCCATACTGGTCGGTGCGGCTGTTGGAGCCGTCCTGCAGGAACTGGTCCAGCAGATAGCCATTGGCGCCGTGGATCTGCACGCCGTCGAAGCCGGCGTCCTTGGCGTTCTGCGCGCCCACGCGGAAGGCCTCGACCACGCCGGCGATCTCGTCGGTCTCCAGCGCGCGCGGGGTCGGGTAGGGGCGCTCGGGGCGCAGCAGGCTGACATGGCCGCTGGCGGCGATGGCGCTGGGGGCGATCGGCAGGTCGCCGTTCAGGTGCTCGGGGTCTGAAATTCGGCCGACGTGCCAGATCTGCATGAAGATGCGGCCGCCCTTGTCGTGCACGGCCTTGGTGACCTGCTTCCAGCCTTCGGTCTGTTCCTTCGACCAGACGCCCGGCACGCCGGCATAGCCGACGCCGCTGGGCGAGACCGGCACGCCTTCGGTAATCAGCAGGCCCGACGAGGCGCGCTGGGCGTAGTATTCGGCCATCAGGGCGTTGGGGATCTGGGTCGGGCCGGCGCGCAGGCGGGTCAGCGGCGCCAGGATGACGCGGTTGGGCAGGGTCAGGTCGCCGACGCGCAGCGAGTCGAACAGGGTAGTCATCAGGAGCTCGTCCCTTTGGAGAGGGGCGCCGACCCTCCGTCGGCGTCTGCGGAGCTATCTGGGGGTGCGCTGCATCATCGCAACCGCAACAGGTTCGATTTCATCTGATAGCGAGGCGGCGAAAATCTGAAAATCTAAACCGGCTTGAGTTCGCCCAGCATCGTCGGGATCAACTCCGACACCGTCGGGTGGATGTGCACGGCCCGCTGGATCACCGTGTAGGGGGCCTTGGCGTACATCAGGTCGATCATGCCGTGGATGGCTTCGTCGCCATTCAGGCCCAGGATCGCGGCGCCGAGGATTTCCTGGGTCTCGGCGTCGACCACCACCTTCATGAAGCCTTGCGTCTCGCCCTTCTCGACCGCGCGGCCGACGCGGGTCATCGGGCGCTGGCCGACCAGCAGCTTGCGACCCGTCGCCTTGGCCTCGGTCTCGGTCATGCCCACCCGGCCCAGCGGCGGGTCGACGAACAAGCCGTAGCAGGTGATGCGGTCGCTGACCTTGCGAGGGTCGTCATCCAGCAGGTTCGCGGCGATGATCTCGAAGTCGTTATACGCCGTGTGGGTGAAGGCGCCCTTGCCGTTGCAGTCGCCCAGCGCCCAGATCCCCGGTGCGCTGGTGCGGAGTTGATCGTCGACCGTGATGTAGCCGCGCTTGTCGGTCTCGATTCCGGCGGCGGCCAGGTTCAGGTCGTCGGTGTTGGGCTTGCGGCCCACGGCCAGCAGCACATGGGTGCCGGTGACCTGCGGCGCGCCGTCCTCGCAGGTGACATGGACGCAGACGCCGCCGTCGGTAGGGGCGAAGCTGATGCACTCCGAATTGAGGCGCACGGCGACGCCCTCGGCCTCTAGGATCTCGCGAATGGCGTCGGAGACTTCGGGATCCTCGCGGCCGATCAGGCGCGGGCCCATCTCGACGATGGTCACGCGGGTGCCGAAGCGGTGGAACATCTGGGCGAACTCCAGCCCGATATAGCTGCCGCCGACGATCACCAGGTGTTCGGGCAAGGTGTCGAGCTGCATCATGCCGACATTGGTCAGGTAGGCGATGTCCTCGACGCCCGGCATGTCCGGGACGTTGGCGCGGCCGCCGACATTGAGGAAGATCTTCGGCGCGGTCAGCACGTGGTCGCCGACGCGGATCGTGGTGGCGTCCTCGAAACGCGCATGGCCTTGGAAGACCGTGCAGCCCGTCATGCCGCGCAGCCACCTCTCGACATTGCCGCGGGCGTTGCGGACCACGGTCTGTTGGCGCTCCTTGACGCGCGCCATGTCGACGCCAACCTCGCCGTTCAGGGTGACGCCATAGTCGGCGGCGCGGCGCGCCAGGTGGGCGGCATAGGCGCTGGCGACCAGGGTTTTGGTCGGCATGCAGCCGGTGTTGACGCAGGTCCCGCCGACGTCTTGGTGCTCGACGGGGGCCTCGGCCCGGCCTGCCTTTGTCAGGCGGCCGGCCGGGGCGGGACCGGCTGGGCCGGCGCCGACGATGATGGCGTCAAAGGCCTGCATCAGTAGGCCGCCGCGACGACGACCAAGCCCAGGACGACCGCCACGGCGTCCTCGATCAGGGCGGCGGGCAGGTCCTTGCTAAACCGGGCGGCAAGTTTCGCGCGGGCCTCGGCCCCGCCCAGCGTGCCCAGCACCGCGCCGACGGCGCCGACTGCCGCGCCGCGCACCCAGTGGCCGCTCGGCATCATCAGCGCCGCGCCGCTGAAGGCGCCGGTCAGGATGCGCGTTCCGAACTGGTGGGGAACCTTGCGGCTGGGGGTCTTGGGGTGCTGATCGGCGACCAGCTCCAGCACCGCCAGCAGGGTAAGGGCGCCAACCGCGATCCAGCCGCCCAGCCAGGCCAGCGGCAGCCCCGCCAAGGCCAGCCAGCCCAGATGCGCGCCCCAGGCGACGGCGGCGGGGGCGGTCATGGCCCGGAGACCGGCGACAAGTCCGATCAGCAACGCGAACAGATAGAGGGTCATCGGCGACTCCACGCGTGATGCGCGCCGAAGGTGGCGCTCTCGGCGACGACACTGCAAGCGCGATCGACGGTCTTGCACGTTCCAGCCGCGACTTGATCGGCCGCGACGCTGATACTGACAGCAGGCTGGCAACAGGCCCGCGTTAGATCAGAGCTCAACGACACTTCACTCGCGAAAGGGACGCCGATGCTGAAGACCTACACCGGCAGCTGTCATTGCGGCGCGGTCCGCTACGAGGCCGATATCGATCTGGCGACGGGCACGGGCCGCTGCAACTGCTCGATCTGCGCCAAGACCCGAAGCTGGGGCGTGGTGCTCAAGCCCGACGCCTTCCGTCTGCTGGCTGGCGGCGACGCCCTGGGCGACTACCAGTTCGGCACGATGAGCGGCCACCACCAGTTCTGCGCGACGTGCGGCGTGCGCGTCTTCGGTCATGGTCACGTCGCCGAGATCGGCGGCGACTTCGTCTCGGTGCAGATCGCCACCCTGGACGATGCGACACCGGACGAGCTCGCGGCCGTGCCGGTCAACTATGGCAATGGTCGCGACAATCTCTGGTGGGAGCGGCCGTCGGACGCCGAGGTGAAGTACCTCTAGGCGTTCCGCAGCGCCTCGAAGGCCCGGTCGAGGTCCGCCGTCAGGTCCTCGACCGCCTCCAGCCCTATGTGCAGGCGCAGCAGCGGGCCTTCCAGGTTTACCGGCGTTGTGCGGTCCTTCAGCTGCGGATCGCAATGGATGGCCAGGCTCTCGTAGCCGCCCCACGAGAAGCCCAGGCCGAACAGCTTCAGCTCGTCCAGGAAGGCATGGACGGCGCGCTGTGAGCAGGGCTTCAGCACCAGGCCGAACAGGCCGCAGGCCCCGGTGAAGTCGCGTTTCCAGATCGCATGGCCCGGATCGTCGGGCAGGGCGGGGTGCAGCACGCGCGAGACTTCCGGACGCTGTTGCAGCCAGCGGGCCACGGCCAGGCCGCTCTGCTGGTGGCGCGGCAGGCGCACGGCCAGGGTCCGCAGGCCGCGCAGCATCTGGTAGGCGTCGTCTGGCGACACCGACCAGCCGATGTCCCACATGGCGTTGCCCAGCTGGTTGCCGATGGTCTCGTCCATGGTCGTGGCCGAACCCATGAAACAGTCCGAGTGGCCGCCCACATATTTGGTCAGGGCCTGGACGCTGATCGTCACGCCATGCGCCAGCGGCTTGAAATAGAAGCCGGCCGCCCAGGTGTTGTCGATCAGGGTGATGATCCCCCGGTCGTTCGCCGCCTTGGCCATCGCGGGGATGTCCTGCATCTCGAAGGTCAGGGAGCCAGGCGCCTCCAGCAGGATCAGGCGCGTCGCAGGCGTCGCCAGCGCCATCAGCGCCTCGGGCGAGAGGGCCGGGTCGTAATAGGTGGTCTTGACGCCGAAGCGGGTCAGCACCCGGTCGCAGAACCGGCGGGTGGGCTTGTAGGCGCTGTCGACCACCAGGATCTCGTCGCCCGCCTTCAGCACCGCCAGCATGACGCCGGTGATCGCCGCCAGGCCCGAGGGATAGAGGGTGACGTCAGGCGAGCCTTCCAGCTCGGCCAGGGCCTGCTGCAGGGCGGCGGGCGAAGCCAGGCCCGTGATGCCGTAGGTCAGCAGGTTGTCGTCATACAGCGACGCGGCGTTGGGCAGCAGCACGGTCGAGGCCCGCTGGATGGGCGGATTGACCGTGCGCGCCAGGGTCTCGGGCGCGGAGCCCTTGCGGATCAGGCGGGTTTCTTCATCCATGGCGAGACTCTTCTGCGACGCAGCGTAACGCTTGTGGTTTAAGGCAGCGCGCGCACGGTTCAAGGAGCGATCGGTTGTCGGTGCGTTTAGGTATTCTGGTCCTGTCGGTGTTGGCCCTGGCCGCCTGCGAGAAGCGCGTGGCCGAACCCGAGCCGCCGGTCGCCGCGGTCGCGCCGCTGAAGATCAAGGCACCCGCCGCCAGCCCGACCCTGAAGGCCGTCCGCGCGCGCGGCGTGTTGCGCTGCGGGGTCAATCCGGCCTTGCCGGGCTTTGCGTTTCAGGACAACAGCAAGCGCTGGCGCGGTTTCAACGTCGCCTTCTGCCGGGCCCTGGCCGCCGCCGTGCTGGGCGACGCCGACAAGGCCCGCTTCGTAGCGCTCAGCAACGAGGAGCGGATCGCCGCCCTGCGCACGGGCAAGGTCGACGTCCTGTGGCGCAACACCTCCTGGACCTTCTCGCGCGACGCCGCCGACCAGCTGGACATGGCGGCGATCTCGTATTTCGACGGCCAGGGCTTTCTGGTCCGTCGCAGTCTGAACCTGACCAGCGCCGTCGAGTTGAACACCGCCAAGATCTGCGTGCAGGGCGCCGCCACCAGCGCCCAGAACCTGGAAGATTTCTTCCGCGCGCGGGGCATCGCCTATACCGCCATGGTCTTCGACAGCGAGGAACAGACCCGCGCGGCCTATCAGAGCGACAGGTGCGACGCGCTGGCGGCCGACATTTCCGCGCTCGCGGCGACCCGTTCGGTGCTCGACGATCCGAACGCCCACGTCATCCTGCCCGACGCCATCTCCAAGGAACCTCTGGGCCCGCTCGTGCGCCAGGACGATCCGGCCTGGACCGACATCGTCCGCTGGACCCTCTACGCCCTGGTGCTGGCCGAGGAGCGCGGGGTGACCAAGGCCAATGCCAAAGAGATGAAGGACGGCGCCGATCCCGAGGCGCGGCGTCTGCTGGGCGAGGGCGGTTTTGGCCAGGCCCTTGGCCTGGACCCCGACTGGGCCTATCGCGCCATCATCGCCAGCGGCAACTACGGCGAGATCTTCGAGCGCGAGATCGGGCGCGGCTCGGCCCTGAAGCTGGACCGGGGCCTGAACGCCCTGTGGAATGCGCCCAAGCCCGGTCTGCTCTACGCGCCGCCCTTACGCTAAGGTTTCGGGCGTTAGGTCGCCGGGCCCGTGACGACGGGCGTGTCGGTCAGGCCGCCCCATTCTGTCCATGAACCGTCATAGACCGCCGAGCGCGGCTGGCCGAGGCGGAACAGGGCCAAGGCCACGACCGAGGCCGTGATGCCCGAGCCGCAGGTCGAGACGACAGGCTTGGCGATATCGACGCCGGCTTTCTCGAACACCACCTTCAGTTGGTCGGCCGGCAAGAGGGTCGCGTCTGGCGCCAGCAGGGCCGACAACGGTATGTTGCGGGCGCCGGGCATGTGGCCGCCGCGCAGGCCGGCGCGCGGTTCGGGGGCGGTGGCGTCGAAGCGGCCGGCGGGACGGGCGTCCACGACCTGCTCGCTGCCGTCGCCGACGAGGCCGCGCATCTGCTCCAGCGAGCGGTAGATGTCGGCCTGCCAGCGCGGGGTGAAGTGACGCTCCTGTATACCCGGTTTGCCGCCCCCGCCCGGGGGGCCTTGGGCGCGCCAGTGGGGCAGGGCGCCGTCCAGCACCCCCGCGTCCTCAGGGCCCATGGCGCGGAAATGCCACCAGGCGCGGGCCGCCGGCAGGATGCCGCTGCTGTCGTAGACGACGATCCGCGACCCGTCGCCCAGGCCCAGCTTCTTGACCCGCGAGGCGAACTTGGCCGCTGTCGGGATCATGTGCGGCAAATCGGACGTCTCGTCGGAGATGTCGTCGATGTCGAAGAACACCGCACCGGGGATGTGGGCAGCCAGGAACTCGGCGCCCGAATCGCGCTGGGCGGCGGGCATGTGCCACGAGGCGTCGACCACGCGCACGTCCGGCGCGTCAAGATGCTGCGCCAGCCATTCGGTGGAAACCAGCGGATCGGACAGGATGGCCATAGGGCGCCTCTTCGGAATCGAAATCGCCGGCGAGCTTACATCCAGGGCGGCGTCGGCAGGCCCTTTTCCCGCAGGAAATCCGGATTGAACAGCTTGGACTGGTAGCGCGAACCGTGATCACACAGCACCGTCACGATGGTGTGGCCGGGGCCCAGCTCGCGGGCCAGCTTGATGGCGCCGGCGATGTTGATGCCTGACGAGCCGCCCAGGCACAGGCCCTCGTGCTGCACCAAGTCATACAGCACCTCCAGCATCTCCGCATCGGTGACGCGGTACGGATGGTCGACGACCAGATCCACCAGATTGGCGGTGACGCGGCCCTGGCCGATGCCCTCGCTGATCGAGGTTCCTTCGGCCTTCAGCTCGCCGTCCTTGTACCAGGCGTAGAGCGAGGCGCCGTAGGGGTCGGCCAAGCCGATCTTCACGTCCGGTTTGCGCTCGCGCAGGGCCGCCGCGACGCCCGCGAGGGTGCCGCCCGAGCCGACCGCGCAGATGAAGCCGTCGATCTTGCCGCCTGTCTGTTCGAAGATTTCCGGCCCGGTGCTCGTGTAATGCGCGAGGCGGTTAGCGACATTGTCGAACTGGTTGGCCCATACCGCGCCCAGTTCTTCGGCCAGGCGTCCGGAATAGCGGACGTAGTTGTCGGGGTTCGAATAGGGAACCGCGTCGACCTCGACCAGCTCGGCGCCGAGCAGGCGGATGGCGTCCTTCTTCTCCTGGCTCTGGGTGCGCGGGATGACGATGGTGGTGCGGTAACCCAGGGCCGACGCGACCATGGCCAGACCGATACCGGTATTGCCGGCCGTACCCTCGACGATACGTCCGCCCGGCTTCAGCAGGCCCTTCTGCTCGGCGTCGCGAATGATGCCCAGCGCCGCGCGATCCTTGACCGACTGGCCGGGATTCATGAACTCGGCCTTGCCCAGAATCTCGCAGCCGGTCGCGTCGCTGGCGCGGTTCAAGCGGATCAGCGGGGTGTTTCCGATGGCGTCCAGGAGGGTGGGCAGGACGCTGGGAAGGGCGGTCATGACGGGCCTTCAGGCGGGAGGGCTTGGGAGGACGGGTAGATCGTGCGCGGCCATTCCCGGTGCAACCCAGTTTTCCTGAGGGTGCCTGATCGGTATGGCCAAATCCTAAGCTTTGCTATGGCGTTATACGGTTATCCCCAAATACCGATCGGCCAATAGTTAGCCGCCAGGCTATTTGTCCTGGAGGCTGCGATAGGCCGTCATCGCCGTCTCGCGTGCCTGGGCGTGATCGACGATGGGGCGTTCGTAGAGTGCTTTGGCTGCGGCGGGCAAGCGCTGAGGCTTGGTCCAGGGCTGGTGGATCAGGTCGTCGGGAACGTTCCTCAGCTCCGGCACCCAATGTCGGACGTAAGTTCCTTTCGGATCGAACTTTTCACCCTGTGCGATCGGGTTGAAGATCCGGAAATAGGGCGAGGCGTCGGCCCCGCTGCCGGCGACCCACTGCCAGTTGCCGACATTGTTGGGCAGGTCCGCGTCGACCAGCGTATCCCAGAACCAGGCCTCCCCCTCGCGCCAGTCGATCAGCAGGTGCTTGATCAGGAACGAGGCGACGATCATGCGCACGCGGTTGTGCATGAAGCCGGTGATCCACAGCTCGCGCATGCCGGCGTCGACAATCGGATAGCCGGTTTGCCCCTTGGTCCAGGCTTCGAAGAAGGCAAGGTTGGGTTTCCAAGGAAATTCATCGAATTCGGGCCGGAAGCTCTTGGTCGGCAGCTGCGGCCAATGGAACAGGATCGAATGGTTGAACTCGCGCCAACCGACCTCGGACAGAAACTTCTCGACCTCGCCGGCGGGCGCGTCGCCAGCTTCAGCGGCGTTACGGGCGGCCAGCCAGACCTGGCGGGGGCCGATCTCGCCGAAGTGCAGGTGCGGCGCCAGGCGCGAAGTCGCCTCCACCCCGGGGGTGTCGCGCTTTTCGCCATAGCCGCCGACGGGGCCGGACAGGAAGTCGTCCAGCCGCTCCAGCGCGCCGGCCTCGCCGGGCGTCCAGAGGTCGAAGCCCTTGGACCAGTCGGGCTTGGTCGGATGCAGGCCCCAACCTTCCAGGCTTTCAGTACGGGGGAAATGCTCGGGTGATTTCAGCGCCTTCGGCGCGGGTTCTACGACGACATCGGTCAGGTGCGCTCGGGCCGCGCGCCAATAGGGGGTGAAGACCTTGTAGGGCTGGCGCGAGCCGTTCTGAACGGTCCAGGGCTCGTTCAGCAGGCCGGCGTTGAAGCTCTGGCAGTCGATATCGGCGTCTTTCAGCCGGGCCTTGATCTCGGTGTCGCGATCGATCGCGGCCTTGTCGTAGAGCCGGTTCCACACCACGCAGCGCGCGCCGCTGTGCGCCAGAACATCGTCCAGGACCTCTGCGGCCAAGCCCTTGCGTAGCACGAGTTTATTGCCAAGCTTCTCAAGGCTCTCGGCGAGACGCTTCAGAGACCTGTTGAGCCACCACAGCGAAGCTGCGCCCATCGGACGGACGCTCTGGGTCTCGTCGAGGATATAGAGGCAGATCACCGGCCGGCCGCTGTCGGCGGCATGGCGCAGGGCCGGATTGTCGGTTAAGCGCAGGTCATTGCGGAACCAGACGATGATGGCCTTACCGTCGTCACTGTTCTTCTGCACTTGCACCGTCCCGCCCGAAAGGTCACCTCTTGGGCGCCTGAAAATCCCTGTCCGCTGGAATAGTTGCCGTGAGTCAGCCTCAAGCCGTAGCCCCAAACGCCGTCGTCGAGATCAAGACGCCGACCGGCGCGCCCGTCCGCATCGGCAATGGCGAGAAACTGTCGATCATCGCCGGCCCCTGCCAGATGGAAAGCCGCCAGCACGCGCTGGAGACGGCCCATGCGCTGAAGGAGATGGCCGACCGTCTGGGCGTCGGCCTGATCTACAAGACCTCCTACGACAAGGCCAACCGCACCTCGGCCAATGCGCAGCGCGGCATTGGTCTGCACGACAGCCTGCCGATCTTCCAGGAGATCCGCGAGGTCACCGGCCTGCCGACCCTGACCGACGTGCACGAGACCAGTCATTGCCCGATCGTGGCGCAGGCGGTCGACGTCATCCAGATCCCGGCCTTCCTGTGCCGCCAGACCGACCTGCTGGTCGCCGCCGCCAACACCGGCCGGGCGATCAACATCAAGAAGGGCCAGTTCCTGGCCCCCTGGGACATGAAGAACGTCATCGCCAAGGTCACTGGCGCGGGCAATCCGAACGTCATGGCGTGCGAGCGCGGCGCCTCGTTCGGCTACAACACCCTCGTCAGCGACATGCGCTCTTTGCCGATCATGAAGGAGATCGGCTGCCCGGTCGTCTTCGACGCTACCCACAGCGTTCAGCAGCCGGGCGGGCAGGGAACCTCGTCGGGCGGGCAGCGCGAGTTCGTGCCGGTCCTGGCCCGCGCGGCCGTGGCCGTCGGCGTGGCCTGCGTGTTCATCGAGACCCACCCCGATCCCGACCACGCCCCGTCGGATGGTCCCAACATGGTGCCGATGAACCAGTTCGAGGCCCTGGTCGGCAACCTGCTGCAATACGACGCCCTGACCAAGGGCGCTTGAGGCCATGACCCGTCGCATCGTTCTCGTCACCGGCGGCGCGGGCTTTATCGGCTCGAATGTGGTCGCAAGGCTCTGCGAGGATCCCGACCTCGACGTCGTGGTCTGCGATCGCCTGCGCGACGCGGCCAGCGGCAAATGGCGCAACATCGCCAAACACCCGATCGCCGACTTCGTCGCGCCTGAGCAACTGTTCGACTGGCTGGGCCGCAAGGGCGACCAGGTCGAGCTGATCGTCCATATGGGGGCGGTGTCCTCGACCACGGAGACGGACGCCGACAAGATCGTGCAGTCCAACTTCGTGCTGTCGCGCGACCTCTGGGACTGGTGCGCGCAAGCCGGCAAGCGCTTGATCTACGCCTCGTCGGCGGCGACCTATGGCGACGGGACCCTGGGCTTCGAGGGGCGGGACGACCTGGAGAGCCTGAAAGCTCTGCGCCCGCTGAACGCCTATGGCTGGTCCAAGACCCTGTTCGACATCTATGCGGCGCGCGAGGCCCATCGCGGCCATGCGCCCGCCCAGTGGGCGGGACTGAAGTTCTTCAACGTCTATGGTCCCAACGAGGACCACAAGGGCGGCATGAAGTCGGTCGTGGCCCAGATCTGGCCGCGCATCGCCGCCGGCGAAGGCGTCAAGCTCTTCAAGTCGCACCACCCTGACTACGAGGACGGTGGCCAGCTGCGCGACTTCGTCTATGTCCGCGACGTGGTCGACGTGATCGGCTGGCTGGGCAAGAGCCCGGCCGTCAACGGCGTCTTCAACCTGGGCTCGGGCCACGCCCGCTCGTTCCGCGACCTGGCCGAGGCGACCTTCCAGGCCGCAGGCCGGGCGCCGGACATCAGCTATATCGACATGCCCGAGGTGCTGCGCGGCAAGTACCAGTATTACACCCAGGCCGACATGAGCCGCCTGCGCGCGGCTGGTTACAACGCGCCGATGACCGCGCTGGAGGACGGCGTGGCCGACTACGTGGCCGGCTACCTGAATACGGACGACCCCTACCGCTAACGGAGACGCCACATGACCGCGCCGATCCAGGTCCAGTGCTGCATCGTCGGCGGCGGTCCGGCCGGCGTCATGGTCGGCCATCTGCTGGCGCGGGCGGGGATCGAAGTGCTGGTGCTGGAGAAGCACGGCGACTTCCTGCGCGATTTTCGCGGCGACACGGTTCATCCCTCGACCCTGCAGGCCATGGCCGACCTGGGACTGCTCGAGGACTTCCTGAAGCTGCCGCATACGCGGGTCGACCAGCTGTCGGGCGAGGTGGGCGGGCAGGTCGTGCATCTCGCCGACTTCCGCCATTTGCCGGTCGCCGCGCCGTTCATCGCCCTGATGCCGCAGTGGGATTTCCTGAGCTTCCTGGTCGAGCGCTCGCGGCGGTTTCCGGGCTTCGGCCTGATGATGACCGCCAAGGTCACCGGCCTGCTGACTGAAGCCGGACGCGTGGCCGGTGTCGAGGTCCAGACGCCTGATGGACCGCGCGAGGTCCGATCCCGCTTGGTCATCGTCGCCGACGGTAGGGGCTCGACCACGCGGGCGTCGGCGGGGCTCACGGTCGAGGACCTGGGCGCGCCGATGGACGTGCTGTGGATGCGGCTGTCGCGCCGAGCGGACGATCCGCCGGAAGCGCCGCTGGGCCGGCTCAGCGCGGGGCGGATGTTCATCGCCATCCCCCGCGAGGGCTACTTCCAGTGCGGCTATGTGGCGGCCAAGGGCAGTTTCGAGGCGATCAAGGCCGTCGGCATCGAGGCTTTCCGTCGCGAGGTTGCGGTTGCTGGACCGGTCCTGGCCGACCGCGTCGACGAGCTGAGGAGCTTCGACGATGTCCACCTGCTGACTGTGACGGTCGATCGGCTGAGCCGGTCGTTCAGGCCCGGCCTGCTGTGCATCGGCGATGCGGCCCACGCCATGTCGCCGATCGGCGGGGTCGGCATCAACCTGGCGATCCAGGACGCCATCGCGGCGGCCAATCTTCTGCACGACGCCTTTGATGGCGATGATGCGGCGCTGGACCGGCGTCTGGCGGCCGTGCAGGCGCGGCGCGAGCCGGCGGTGAAGGCGATCCAGGCCATACAGCTCTTCGCCCAGAAGCAGGTGATCGGCCAGATCCTGGCCGCCAAGGCGTCAAGCCGCCGGCGGCGCTGAAGCTGTTCGAGTGGTTGCCTGTCCTGCGCCGCCTGCCGGCCCGGGTGATTGGCATGGGATTCCGCATGGAGCGCGTCCGCTCGCCCGAACGCTTGACGAAGCGTCAGGCTTGAACGCCTCGAACCGCGCGGCCTAGGCTCCTCCCAACGAGATCGAAGGGAGCGAGACATGGCCGGCATCGCCGCCTGGGGCGCCTATGCGCCGCGCCTGCGCCTGAGCCGCAAGGCGGTGACTGAGGCCAATGCCTGGGTCGCGCCGAACCTGAAGGCCAAGGGCAAGGGCGAGCGGTCCATGGCCAACTGGGACGAGGACGCCCTGACCATGGCGGTCGAGGCGGCCCGCGACGCCCTGGGTCCCGACGACGACCGCAGCCACATCGACGCCCTCTATTTCGCCTCGACGACCGCGCCGTTCGCCGACCGTCTCAATGCCGGCGTCGTCTCGGCCGCCCTGGCTTTGGAGAAGACGATCGCCGCCAGCGATGTCACCGGCTCGCAGCGCTGCGGGCTGACGGGGCTGGGTCAGGCCCTGGCG
>CAZRPD010000105.1:0-17994 GCA_964601775.1 uncultured Caulobacter sp.
AGGGAGAGACACGATGAAGACCACCAAGAGAAGGGGCGCGGCGGCCATCCCCGCCGCGCGGGCGGGACTGGCCGGCGCGGCCCCCGCTCAAGTCGCCGCCGACGCCAAGCGTCCGCCGATCCCGGCCTCGCGCCTGGGCCAGGTCACGCCCGGCAAGGAGAACACTCCCAACGGCGGCCGCCCCGAGATCCACGACATCGCCGAGATGCGCAAGGTGGGCGGCTACAAGTCGCCAGGCGGCGTGGCCTATTCCGACCTCGCCGCCGAGGCGGGCGGAAAGCTGTGGCCGGTGACCCTGTACTATCGCTGCAAGAACACGCCCGGCGGCACCAGCATCCCCGCAAAACCGCCCCAGCCGATCGAAGTGTTCGACGGCGTCTATTCGATCGGCACCGACGCCAACAATGTCTGGGCCATCAAGACCTCGGACGGCGTGATCCTGATCGACGCCCTGACCACTGAGGCCGACGCCAAGGAATTCATCGTCGGCGGCCTGGCCAAGTTCGGCCTCAGCCCCAAGGACATCAAGCTGGCGCTGATCACCCACGCCCATGGCGACCATACCGGCGGCGTGCCCTACCTGCGGTCGCTGAACCCCGACATGAAGGTCGGCATGGGTGAGCTCGACTGGCACGCCCTGCCCAAGGGCCCCAACGACCTGACCCTGACAGACGGCCAGAAGATCACCCTGGGCGACTTCACGATCACGACCATCGTGACGACGGGCCACACGGCCGGCACGGTGTCGTTCGTGTTCCCCGTCAAGGACAAGGGCGTTCCGCACATGGCCTCGCTGTACGGCGGCCAGGGCTCGCCCAGCGACGTGCCGTCGCTGCTCAACTTCCGCCAGTCGCTGAACCACTTCGCCGACTTCACCGACCTGGTGCAGGCCGACGTAGTTTTGTCCAACCACACGGTCGGCGACGACGGCCTGACCCGCGTGGCGCAGCTGGCGACACGCAAGCCCGGCCAACCCAATCCCTATGTCGTCGGCCGTGAAGGCGTGATCCGCTACGACGCCGAATGGCGCGCCTGCCTCAGCGCCGACATCGCCGAACGGGTCAGCGAAGGCGCGACCTACGACCCGCTGAAGGTCGGCATCCCGATCACCGCCCCGCCGCGCCGCCAAGCGCCGTAGGACGCTCGATCCGAGGCCGGCGTTCAGCGCGATCGCCGCCCTTCGTCAGGCCTCGCATCACCCGACCTTTTCAAAGGGCCGCTGATCTCAGCGGCCCTTCTTTTTGGTCCCTTCTGCGCCCGCTCCTGACGCGAACGGATCGCGCGATTTGTTGCGGAATTGAAAAAAATAGAACGTCGTTGCATTTTTTAGTTTCGTTGCTTACCAAGGTTGCGGGCTCAGTCGCTCCACCCACGCAGAGGGGTGGGCGGCGCTCCGCGAAGCGGCCCGTGGGAGGAAACAGCGGCGGTCAGCGGACACCGCCCTATTCGGGAATTGGGACGCGTAATGTCGAACGACACTCAGCAAGTTGACGTGGGCCGTCGTGGTCTGCTTCGCGGCGCCAGCCTGATCGGCGCCGCCACCCTGGCCACGCCCGCGATCGCCCTGGCGCAGTCGGGCGCAAAGCCTGGCCTGTGCACGGCCGGATCATTGCCTTCAGACCTGGCCACGCCGCCCAAGCCGGCGGGTCTGGACAAGGGCGACCTGCTCGATAACCGCTATCGCATCACCTACGAGCGCTCGGTCGCCGCGGCCATCACCGTGCTGACCCAGCACTTCGCCGCGCTCAGCGCCCGCGACCTGGGCGGCATCGCCGACACCCTGCACTTCCCCTTTGCGGTGCATGAGCAGTTCTCGATCCGCATGCCGGTCGTGGTGAAGACCCGCGAGCAGTTCATGGCCAGCCCGCCGGCCTCGGTCGGCGTCACGCTCAAGCCCGTGCGCTTCGGACCGCAGGACAGCTGGCTGCGCCCCGGCCTCTACGACGTCCTGGTCGGGCTGGAGGTCCTGCACTTCGACCCGGTGATGTGCAGCGCCTCGATGGTCTATGACCGCTACGACGAGAACGGCAAGCTCGTGCACCGGTGCGAAGGCGTCTACCTGGTCACCAACAACGACGGCCGCTGGGCCATCCAGCTGTTCTCGACGATCTTCACCCCCGCCCAGGATATCGGCGTGGAGTGGCCGGACGCGCTGGCCATCGCCTTCCGCCCGCGCATGAACCACGTGCTGGGCATCTGGGACGACGACTACGACATCCTGCCGGGCATGGCGTCGCACAACAGCTATCCGCGCGTGAACGTCATCGGCGGCGGCATCGTCAACATGACCGACACGGCCACCCAGGATCCGATGCGGCCCTATTCGGCCAAGGGCGTGGCCACGCGCCTGCGCATCACCGAGACGGCGCCGGCGCAACCGCCCATGCCGCGCGCCCGCGCCGGCAAGACCCGCTGGGACTCGGTGCAGGAAGGCTTCCAGGACATCAACAAGGGCGAACGCGGCGGCTCCACCACCAAGATGCGCGACGCCCGGGTGCTGCACCACAACGCCAACAAGATCCACCTGATCAGCGGCGTCGAGCGCTGGAACACCAGCGGCGAGGAGCTGAGCGTCACCCAGCAGGTGCAGGTCGTCTCGTACAAGAAGGGCTTCTGGGCCCGCGATCTCGACTTTGGCTACTTCAACACCCACGCGCGCATCAATGACCTGCCGGAACTGAAATAGCGCGCCGTCCACATCGCTCCGTCCCGCTCTTGAAACTCCGCTGAGGAGGGCTCGCCATGGCCAGCCGCGAACGTCGCCTGCTCAACATCTGGGACGACACCGTCGACCTCAACGCGCTGCTGGTCAGCGTGGCGGGCGGCGCCGCGCTCGGCCTGGCGGCCTACAAGCTCGCCCTCGCGGCGTTGATGGCGCGTCAGGGCGAGACGGCCGCGTCCCTCATCAAGGCCTACGCCTTGCTGGGGGGCGTGGGCGGCTGCGTCCTGGCCGCCGTGCTGGTCGGCCTGATCGTCAAGCCCAAGCGGATCGTCGAGACCGCCGAGGCCAGCGCCGCCGACCAGATCGACCTCCTCGCCTCGCTCGGGGCGGATCCCGACGAAGAGCGCCGCGCGCTCGAGACCACGCCGCCCAAGGTCATTGCCGAAATGCAGCAATTGAAGATCCACGACCTATTCGTGGCGTTCTCGCGCGGCTCGGACGCGCCCAAGCCATGAGCGTCGATCTCGTTCAGAGCCTCGCCTGGTGCCTGGGAGCGGCGTCCCTGGCCACGCTGATGTTCATCATCATCGGCCTGATCCCCGGCACCTCGGAGACCGCCACCATCGCTCCGGCGACCCTGGTCGTCGTGCTGCTGGGCTGCCCGCCCGAAGCCACCTTGAGCTTCTGTCTGGCGGCGGTGGCCACCAAACACCTGGTCCACGCCGTGCCGACCGCCATTCTGGGTCTGCCCGGCGACAACATGGCGATCCCGATGCTGGAGCCCAGCGCCAAACTGCGGGCCCTGGGCCTGCCGCATGTAGCGCTGCAGAAGATGGTTTCGGGCGGCGTCGTGGCCCTGTTGCTGTCGGTGCCGATCTCCGTCGGCTTCGCCACGCTGCTGGCCCCGTTCGGCGCGTTCGTGAAGTCGTGGGTCGGCCCGATCTTCGCCGTGGTCGGCCTGGCCCTGGCCTTTACCTCGCCCGGCCGCTGGGCCAGCGTCGCCCTGTTCCTGCCCTATGGCGTGATCATGCAGGCGCTGAACGGCGCGGCGGTGAAGGTCAATGGCGGTCCGGGCCTGACGATCAGCTTCATGCTGGGCATGGCGCTGGGCCCGATGTTCGTCGATCTGCTGATGGCGCTGTCGCCGACCGCGCGGGCTCGCCTGACGGTCGACGGCCCACGCCGCATCTGGCTGGCCCCGGAGGCCAGGATCTGGTCGGGCCGCCTGCCCACGCCTTGGAGCGTGCTGACCGCGAAGCAGCTGCTCTATGTGCTGCTGTCGACCATCGTCTCGGCAGTGACCTTCACCTTTACCGCGATCGGCATGACCTTCCTGGTCGGCAGCGTCACCCAGGCGCGGGTCAAGGGCTTTTACAACAAGCTGACCACCAGCCTCAGCACCATGAACGCGACCTCGGAGAGCACCTATATCGCCGAGATCCTGGTGCCCCTGGTCGCCTTTGGCCTGCCGCTTAGCCCGATCGCCCTGACGGTGGCCCTGCCGCTGTTCAACGCGCCGCCGGTCTATGGGACCGCGCCCGTCAACAACATCCACACCCTGCTGACACCGCTGCAGGTCGGCGTCTATGGCACGCTGGCGGTCATCGCCGCCTGCGCCCTCACCTATCCATTGGTTATGCGCTACGCCCGCTCGGCCAGCGCCTGGGTGATGCGCAACGTCGCCCAGGAGGCCGTGCTGGCCATGTTCGCCGGCCTGCTGGTCGTCCTGTCCTTCTATGAGGGCGGCGCGATCGGGGTCGCCGTGGCGGTGAGCGTCGGCATCGCCGGCGGGGTGCTCAACAAGCTGGTCGGCTTCAACATCGCCGCGCAGATGATGGCGTACTTCGCCGCCAGCTGGCTGATGAGCACGCTGTTCGGCGGCGGCTGATGAACCCGCGCTTCGCGATCGTCGGCAGCTACACCACCCCCGACCGCCGCGGCCGGGGCCTGGGGATCGAGGTGTTCGCCCTGCCCCCTCCGGGTTCAAGCTGGCGGCACATCGCGACGACGCCGGCGGACAATCCGTCCTACCTCGTCATGGACGCCGCCCAGCGCACGCTCTACGTCGCCCACGGCGCCATGCCAGCCATCAGCGCCTATCGCTTCGACGCCGCGACCGGCGCGCTCGGCCTGCTGGGCGTGCAGGACGCGGGCGGCGTCAATCCGGTCCACCTGGTCCTGACGTCGGATGGCCGCCATCTGCTGGCGGCCAACTACAGCTCCGGAACACTTGCCGCCCTGCCGATCCTCGCGAACGGCGCTTTGGCCCCGCCGCGCCATCGCTTGCAGCTCGCGGGACGGCCTGGACCGGTCGCTGGCGAACAGAAGGGCCCGCATCCGCACAACATGCCGCTCTCCCCGAGTGGCCGCTGGCTGGTCGTTCCGGACAAGGGCCTGGACAAGATCTTCGTCGTGCAGTTCGCCCCGGACGCTGGCGGCTTCTCGATCGCCACGGAGACCATCGTCGCCGCAGGCTCAGGACCCCGCCACGCGAGGTTCCACCCCACCCTGCCGCGCCTGTACGTGAACCACGAGCTGACCGGCCGCGTCGCGACCTATGCCTTCGACGACCGCAACGGCCGCCTCCTCACGCTAGGCGAAGTCGCCGGCCTCCCCGCCCGCTTCGACGGCTGGAACGCTTCTGGCGACATGGTGATCTCGCCGACCGGACGGCGCCTCTACGTCTCCAACCGTGGCCATGACAGCATCGCCGAGTTCGACATCGACGCCGCGACAGGGCGTCTCGGGCCCGCACGCTGGCGACCCAGCGGCGGGCATTTCCCTCGCTTCCTGGCGCTATCGCCCGATGGCGGCTTGCTCCATGCGGCCAACCAGGACGGCGGCGTCATCGCGCGACATCGCCTGGGCCCTGACGGCGCCCTAGGTGAGATCGACCTGCGAGTGGAGACGGGAAGCCCGGCCTGCATCGTCTTCGCAGGCTGAAGACGCTAGTCCAGCGCCTCACCGTCCGGACGTCGGAGGCAGGCGCGACTGACCTTATCGATGGCGGTCAGGCCCAGCATGGCCAGGTTGCGGTCGATCTCAGCGCGTAGCAGATCGATAGCCCGTCCCACGCCAGCCACGCCGCCCATGGCCGCGGCAAAGGCGAACGGCCGGCCGACGAACACGAACTGCGCGCCCAGGGCCAGGGCCTTCAGCACGTCGCCCCCCCGGCGGAAGCCACTGTCGACCATCACCGGCGTGCGTCCGGCTGCAGCCACGACGCCCGGCAACGCAACCAGCGGCGCGATCGCGCCGTCCAGCTGGCGGCCGCCGTGGTTGGAGACGATCAGCCCATCCGCGCCGACGTCGACGGCCATCCTGGCGTCCTCGGGATGGAGGATCCCCTTGATGACCAGGCGGCCCTTCCAATGGGCGCGGATGATCTGGATATGGCGCCAGCTGAGCTGGCCGCGCTGGGAGTAGTCCCGCTCGGCGCGCGCCGAGATCACCGGCGCGCCGCGCTCGTGCGAGCTGTTTTCGAAGTGCGGCATGCCGTGGCGAAGCAGGGTCTGCAGGAAGACCCCGACCAGCCAGCGCGGTCGCACCAGGCCGTCCCAGGCCAGTCGCAGGCTGGGCCGCAACGGCGTGCGAAAACCTGCCCGGATGTTGTTTTCCCGATTGCCGCCCACCGCCGTATCGACCGTGACGACCAGGGTTCTGTAACCGGCCGTCGCGATGCGATCGAGCATCGGCAGGATCTTGTCGGCGTCATAGTGCAGATAGGCCTGGAACCAGGCGTCGGGATTGACCGCCACGACGTCTTCCAAGGCGATCAGCGAGGCCCCGCTCATGATGAAGGGGATGTTGGCCCTGGCTGCGGCCTCGGCCAGGACCAGGTCGCCGCGGTACGAGCTCAGCGCGCAGATGCCCATCGGCGCGATGCCGAACGGTGCGCCCCAGGCAGCCCCGAACAACGCGGTCGTCGTCGAGCGTTTCGAGATCGGGCGTAGCACGCGGGTGACGAAGGACAGCCGACGGAAGGCGGCCCGGTTGGCGTCAAGGGACTGCCCGTCCTCGACCCCGCCCCGGATGTACTCGAAGATCGGCCGCGGCAGGCGTCCGCGCGCCGCGATCTCGAAATCATCCAGGGCCAGATACTTGTCGAGGTGAGCGCGCGCCGCAGGCTCTGACTTGCTCATGGAGGCGTCAGAACACGGCGATCGGATTGATCGGCACGCCGGTGGCGGTGGTCACGCGGATGGGCGCGAAATTGACCAGGAACTCCCAGCGCTTGCGCTGGGCCGCCGCAGCGGCCAGCTGGCTGAGATCAGCGTTGTCGATCAGGTTCATGCCCAGCGCCACCAGCGCGAAATTGTGCGCCGGCAGATAGTCGTCTTCGTTGGTGATGGTCGTGGTCTTGGGGAACGGCACGACGCTGAGCGCCGACTCGCTGCCCAGCACTGCAATGTCGCGCTGGCGCAACCACGGCACGACCGAGGCGTCGAGGCCCGCGGCCTCCTTGCCCACGCTCCACTTGCCGACCTCGGCCTCGCGCTCCCAGCGGCCGGTGCGGATGAACACGGCATCGCCCGAGCCGATCTTGATCCCCGCCATCTTTTCCCAGGCCTCGATGTCCTCGACATAGATCGGCGTGCCGGGCTCGAGATACTTCACGCCCTTCAGGCGGGGGATGTCGACCAGCACGCCGCGGGTGAAGAAACCTTCCTTGGCCGAGATCACCGATCCCTTGTTCAACCCCGTCTCCATCGACAGGTGCTCGGCGGCGGTGAAGCCGTTGTACATCTTGCCGTCGTACAGGTGATGGCCGAAGGCGTCGAAGTGGGTCAGGTCGTAGCCGTGCGCGGCGATGGTCAGGCTGTCGGTCGAGCCGGTGGTGCGCTTGGGCGGACCGCTTAGCATCTTCTGCTGCACCGGCGTGCGCGGCGCGACCTGGCCATCCTCCGGAACCGGAACGGCGATGATGTCCCGTTCCAGCGAGACCACGAAGCCGTCCTTGACCAGCGCGGCGGCCTGCTTGCGCTTGGCGGCCGTGATCAGGTTCAGCGTGCCCTTCTGATCGTCCGCGCCCCAGCGCCCCCAGTTCGAATACTGAGTCTTCCACTTGTCGAAGATTTCCTGGGTGACGACATGGTCCTTGGGCGACTGTGCGAACGCCGGGCCGCCGAGGGCCGCGCACAGCAGGATCGCTACGGAGGCGGCGGACTTCATCTGGATCTTCATGGGTGTCCCCCCGATGCGCGCCGTACATCGCGGCGCTTCGTTCAGAGCGATGAAACCGCAATCGCTCGACATGGGCAAGATATTTTAGAACGACGTTTCGTTTTGAATTCTTATCGAGCCGCTCGCAAAGAGCGAGGCCCGCCGAGTGACCGGCGGGCCTCCAGTGGGCCTAGTATTGGAAACGCACGCCGACGCGGATCATCCGCCCGAAGGTCTCGTAAAGCGTGCCGTTGGTGTTGACCGCCAGGTTGCCCGCGGTCGGCGCCACAGGCGGGTCGGTGTCGAGCAGGTTCTTGATGTTGAGATAGACCTGACCGCCTCCGAGCTGGGGCATGTCGTAGCTGATCTGCGTGCTCAGGAGGGTCTGGCCCTTGGACTCGCGGAAGCCCAGCTGGCGGGCGTTGCGGGTGGCGTCGTAGAGACCGCCGCCGACATGCTGACCGATCAGGGTGACGCTCAGGCGATCCAACTGATAGGTGCCCTGGACCTGCGAGCGCCAGTGCGGCTGGTTGCCGACCACCGAGCCGGCCGTGTCCAGCGTGACCAGGCCTGGCGCAGCGGTGATGAAGTGCTCCACATAGGTGGCCACGCCCCGCAGCGTCAGCCGCCCCTTCCACCAGTCGGCCCACTGATCGACCGGCACGCGATAGGTCGTCTCGATGTCGATCCCGCTGGTCTTCAGCGACGAATAGTTCACCGGCGAGTTGCGGAACCGGACGATGTTGCCGGCCGCGTCGCGGGTGATCAGCGCGCAGAGATCGGCGATCCCCGCAAAGCACTGGTTGACGATCATCTGGTTGTCGACCGTGGCGATCGCGCCCGCGATGCTGATGTCATAGTAGTCGACCGACATCGACAGGCCCTGCGCCCACGATGGCTGGTAGATGACGCCGTAGGTGGTGGTGTCGGCCTTTTCCGGCTGCAGGTTCGGATTGCCGGTCGTCAGGGTCGAGATGTTCGAGACCAGGGGATTGCCGGTCCGGAACGGGTCGTTGACCGAGGCCACGCCCTGGCGGCCGGCGGTGAAGAGCTCGTTCAGGTTCGGCGCGCGGATGTCGCGCGAGCGGGTGTAGCGGAAGCGCAGGTCGTCGATCGGCTTGTAGCTGAGACCCACCTTCCAGGTCGTGACCGGGCCGCTGGTGCTGTAGTCGGCGCGACGGGCGGCGGCGTTCAGCTCCAGCGACTTGGCCAGGAAGACGTCCTTCAGCAGCGGGACGACGGTCTCGGCATAGGCTTCCTTGATGCTGTAGCTGCCCGACCACGGCTGCTGGTTGCCGATCTTGTAACCGCCCTGCAGCGACAAGGCGTCGGAGGTCACGACCGACGACTCCTTGCGATACTCCAGGCCCGCGGCCAGCGACACCGGGCCAGCCCAGTTGTCGAACAGCGTGCCGGAGATGTTCCAGCCGGCGGCCTTCTGGGTGTTGCGCGTGCGCGCCGGGCTCTCGGCGTTGACATAGGCGAGCGCCGCCGCCGACGGGGCGCCGACGCCGAACGGATTGAACGCAACACAGCCGTTGCCCGGATTGGTCAGGGTCGAGCGGCACACCGCCTGCCCCGTCGCGGGGTTGATCACCGAGTCGACGGCCAAGGCGAAGTTGAAGATGTTGTTGGTCGACTTGACGATGTTCTTGTTGCGGTTCTGGCCCCACTCGACATAGCCGGTGGTCGTCCAGCCGAAGATCTTGCCGTCGAAGCCGGTGACGAACCGCGTGGTGTAGTTCTGGTTGTCGGTATGGGTCTTGCCGTCTTCGAGGTCCCATCGGGTCATCGTCAGGGCGTTCACACCCGAGGCGATCATCTGGTTGCGCACGCTGGTCGGCAGGAAGGCGTTGTCGCGCTGGATGGTGATGTAGGCCGTCTGGGCCGAGGCGCTGTTATGGACGTTCGGGCCGTTGGTGTAGTCGGTGTGGACCGCGCCGTAGTTGCCCTCGGCAAAGACCCGGAAGCTGTCGGTGACGTCGTAGTTGACGTGAGCGAACAGGGTCTTGCGGTCCAGCGGACGGTTCAACTGCTGGATCGCGGCGTTGTCGATGCCGTCGCCGCCGACCTGGGTGCCGGTCGAGGTCAGCGTGCCGAAGTCGAAGGCGCGCGGGCTGCCGTCCGGATTGAAGGTGATGCCCCGGAAGCTGGCGTTGGCCGCGGCGGTCCCGCCGACGCCGCCCAGGATCAGGCCGCCAAAGCTGCTGACCAGGCGAACGTTCGAAGCGATGTTCTGCGTCGGCGAGGCCTCGGTGCCGGCCGCGCCGGGGATGTTGATGATCTGCCAGCCTTCACGGGCCCAGCCTCGCGAGGCCGCCGGGATGCCTTTGTTGTTGTAGTACTCGAAGCTGCCGATCGCATGACCCCGGCCGCCGGCGAAGGCATGGCCCGCCGCCAGGTTGACGACCTTCTCCTTGTTGTCCCCGTGCGAGGTCTGGCCGTACTGCAGATTGCCCTTAAAGCCCTCGAACTTCTTGTTGAGGATGAAGTTGACCACGCCGCTGACGGCGTCCGAACCGTAGGCGGCCGAGGCGCCGCCGGTGACGATCTCGACGCGTTCGAGCAAGGCCGACGGGATCAGGTTGGCGTCGACGCTGCCCGTGACGTTGGTGGCCACGAAGCGGCGGCCGTCCAGCAGGGTCAGGGTGCGGGTCGCGCCCAGGCCGCGCAGGTCCAGGAAGCTCTGGCCCCCGCCGGTGCTGCCCGAGTTGCGCTGGGTGCCCGAGGTGTTGGTCAGGGCCGGCAGGGTTCGCAGGGCCTCGGACGCCGTCGAGGGCGAGGTCCGGGTCAGCTCTTCCGTCGACAGCGAGGTGACCGGCGTGGGCGTGGTGTAGCCCGTGCGGGCGATACGCGAGCCCGTCACGACGACGGCGTCGACGACGCTCTCCTCAGACGCGCGCGGCTGTGCGGCCTGCTGGGCCATCGCCGGCGCGGCGGCCAGGCACATCGTGAGAGTCAGCAGGCTGGCGCCGCAGCCGAGCCATGATGAAGCAGCGCCCCTGCGCAGGGCGGTACGCGACATTTCCATTCGTTTCCCCCGCCCCGTTCGCTGGGGCTTCTATCGTTGTCGGGCGACCGTTGCGGCCGCTCCAGCGACGGCAAGAGGCGCCATCGCTGCAATTATGAAATCACGTTTCGATTTATTTTAAAATACCGTTTCATTTATCAGGTCCCAAATTGGGAGAGCCGCCGCGCATCACGGGGAATTTTCGAAATGACCTTTCAAATTATCCCGACGAAGGCGTATGAGATTCCAAGGCTGCTCACGCCCAGGTGGTCGATGCGGGTGCCTGCGACCGTTCGAACGTCCTGTTCTCCGTCCTAAAGGACCGCTGGAAGCTATCGCGATGAACACCAAGGCAAGACCGCGCCCTGCCCTCTCCGGAGTCGCCTCGGCCGATCGGGTGCTGTCGATCCTGACGGCTTTCCAGATCGGCGACGACACCCTGGAACTGACGGAACTGGCCGAGCGCACCGGGCTGGTGAAGAGCACCATCATGCGCATGGCGATCTCCCTGGAGGCGGCAGGACTCGTCGTTCGCACGCTCGATGGCCGCTATCGACTGGGCGGCGAGATCATGCGGCTGGCCACGGCCTATCAGGAGGCCATGGACCTGGAGCAGCATATCCGGCCGCTGCTGCAGCACCTCGCGGTGGAGACCGGCGAGACGGCCTCGTTCTGGATCCGGCAGGGCGACAAGCGCATGTGCCTGTATCGCGAAAACTCGCTGCAGGCCCTGCGCCTGGAAGTGCCCCAAGGCACTGTGCGCGACCTCGACAAGTCATCCGCAGCCAATGTGCTCATGGAATTTGGCGCCGCGCCGCCCGCCAAGATCAGCCCGACCGCGCTGCCGTTTTATAGCTCCGGCGCCCATACCCCACTGGTGACGTCGATCTCGGTTCCGGTCTTCTCGGGCGGCGACAGCCTGGCCGGCGCCCTGACCCTGTCCGGTCCCTCGGCGCGACTGACACGCGAACGGGTCAAGGTGGTGAGCCCTGTGCTAATCGACGTCGCGGTCAATCTCAGCCGGACGCTCGGCGGCCAGACCCCGCCGCTGTATGACAAGGTCCAGACGGCCGCTTAGGCGATATTTCCTCGCCCTGTTGATGGCGGGGGATAAGGATTGCCGCCCCCTGGCATAGGCGGGTCCACGCGCTTTGCAGCCGCTTTGATCCACGTGGTTCGCGGAACGCTCATCGCGATTCTGGCGAAGCCTCGCTTGGCGCTTTACAAACAAGGCCGAGCAGATCTGTATGATAGTATGCATACAGAGACATTTTGGCGACTCGAGCCCTCAGGGGTGCCGCTCTACGTTCAGATACGCGATCAATTCCTGACGCGCATCGCTACGGGGAAGCTGGCGCCCGGCGAGCAGATGCCGACGATGCGTCAGGTCGCCGGCGACCTGGGCGTCGACCTGAACACGGTGCGGCATGCCTATGAGGAACTGGCTTCGCGCGGCGCCGTCAGGCTGGTGCGCGGGCGCGGCACGTTCGTCGCCGACACCGGCGTCCAGCGGCTGGAGCCTCCCCCCCCGAAATCGCCCCGCCCCTCCGCTGCGACCGAACCGCCGCCCAGCCGGCGCGGCGCCGGCCGCCCTCGCGATCCAGACGTCGAACAGAGGTTCAAGCAAGCAGCGCTTGAGGTTCTTGCCGAGTTCGGCTTCGCCGGCCTGACGCTCGACAGGATCTGCAGTCGCGCCAAGGCGCCGCCGGCGACCTTCTATCGCCGCTGGTCAACACCCACCGTCTTGGTGTCCGAAGCCTTCAACGAGCGCTTCGAAATCGGCTTTCTGGAGCTGTCCGACGACCTTCCCCATGACCTTCTGGTGTTTACCGACAAGCTGCTGGCCCTCTACACCGATCCGCTGCTGGGCCCGTGCCTGACCTTTATCTGGCCAGAGACACGCCTGCGCCCCGACCTGCTGGAGCCCATGGCTCAGGCTGAGCGCGGCCGCCGCAGAACCAATGTCGAAACCCTGGAGAACGCTTTGCGCGACCAGGGTTACGGCCCGCATATCTCAGCCAGGATGCTGCTCTTCGTCCTGAACAATGTGGCCTACATGACTTACGTCACCGGCCGAAAAGTCAGCCGAGAAGATTTCGCCGCACTGATCGCTCAAATGTTGCTGCCCGCCCGCCCCTAAGGCCTGACGACGCAGCGGAAGCCAATGTGGGTGGTGGCGGTATCCTCCATCTGCGGCTGGCGCGCGGCGGGCCGATAGCGATCGCAATAGCTCTCGTGGCAAAGGTGTGAGCCACCCTTCACCACGCGCCGCGGGATCTTCACGCCAGGCAGGTCCGGGTCGTAGCTGGCCGAAGCGCCGCAACAGCCGCCGCGGCTTGCCCCGCTGGCGACGAAATAATCACACGTCCATTCCCAGACATTGCCGATCATGTCGAAGAGCCCAAAGCCATTGGCTGGAAATGTCCCTGGAGGCGATGTGCGTTTCATCCCGGGCCCAGCCAGGTTCTGGTGAGGAAACTGGCCGATCCAGGTCTTGGCCATGGGCCGACCGCCGGGCTCACGCTCGTCGCCCCAACCATACGTACAACCGTCGAGACCGCCCCGCGCCGCGAGCTCCCACTCCGCTTCAGTGGGCAGATCCTTGCCGGCCCATCGCGCATAGGCCAGGGCGTCCTCGAAGCCGACACAGACCACCGGATGGTCGAGCCGCCCGCGGTACACCGAGGTCTTGCCGTCGGGTTTCAGCCAGGTCGCGTCAGGGACATAGGCCCACCAATCGCGCCAGTGGTCGGCGGGACCGCGCGGCGGCTGGAACACCAGCGCGCCGGGCTTCAGCCGCGCAGGATCGACGTCGGGATACTGCTCTGGAGCCGGGACCTGCTCGGCCGCCGTCATATGTCCCGTCGCCTTCACGAAGGCGGCGAAATCGCGGTTGGTCACCGGCCGCAGATCGATCCGGAACGGCGCGACCTCGACAACGCGAGCTGGACCTTCCTCAGCATAGAGCGCGCCCGCGCCCATCGAGAAACGCCCACCCAGCACAGCCGACATGTCCAGCCGGGCGTCCTTGCCATCACACACAATCGCCTCCCCGAACCGGCGTATGGGTCATATCGTAATTTCGATAAGATATATTGACATATTTATCCGAAAGCGAAAACCTTGTTCTCAGCCGACCGGACGACGTCGGCGCGATCAAAGACGGGGATGAAACATGAGCCAGGGGATCGGCCGCGCCGTGCTGTGCGGCGGCGTCAGTGGTTTTGCGATGTTGGTGACGGCGGGCGGCGCTCTCGCCCAGACAACGGCCGAGCCGGCGCGGATCGAGGAGGTCGTGGTCACCGCTCAGAAGCGCAGCGAAAGTCTTCAGGACGTCCCGGTGTCGGTGGCCGTCATCTCGGGCGCGCGCCTGGAACAGCAGCAGATCAGCAGCGTCGAGAACCTGCCGCTGGTGTCGCCCAGCCTGGCCTTCAACGACGCCAACAGCAGCCGGGGCCAGGGCCTCAGCATCCGCGGCGTCGGCACGCTGAGCTTCAGCGACGGCGTCGAACCCAGCGTCTCGACCGTGATCGACGGCGTTGTCCTGGGCCGACAGGCGATGTCGGTCTTCGACCTGATCGACATCGACCGCGTCGAGGTCCTGCGAGGCCCTCAAGGCACGCTGTTCGGCAAGAACGCTTCGGCCGGCGTGCTCAGCATCGTCACCCAGCGCCCCTCCAACCAGTTCGGCGGCGCCTACGGGGTCACGCTGACCGACCAGGGCGAGCGCAAGGTGCGCGGCACCGTCACTGGCCCATTGATCGACGGCAAGCTAGCCGGCCGCCTGACCGCCTATTACAGCGGCTATGACGGCTACGTGAAGAACGTCACCACGGGCACGGACCTCAACGATCGCAAGCAGTACGGTTTGCGCGCCAAGTTGCTGCTGACCCCGACGGACACGCTCGATGTCGTCGCGATCGCGGACTACTCGAAGAGCTCCGGCGCCTGCTGCGCGCCCACCATCCGCTCGGTGACGGCCAACAACCTCTATTTCGGCAGGCCCTACGCGTCCCTGGTCGGCGTCACGCCCGGCAAGGACAACGAGACGACCTCGGCGGGCGTCGACTCCGTGAACAACCAGAACAGCGCCGGCGCCTCCATCGAAGCCAACCAGCAGTTGGGCGACTTCACCCTGACCTCGATCACGGCGTTCCGGCACTTCCATGTCTACGACAATCTCGACTCCGACCTGATCGCCCTCAACCTGCTGGACCTCAACAACGCCAACCAGCAGCAAAATCAGTTCACCCAGGAGCTGCGGATCACCTCGCCCCAGGGCAAGCGGCTCGAATATGTCGCGGGGCTCTACTACTTCTTCCAGGGCCTGAAGACGCGGACCCAGACCGCCGGCACCCTGGGCGCGGTCCCCGCCGGCAGCTATCTGGGCAGCCAGGTCGATCGTGGCATCCATACCCAGAACGCCTCGATCTTCGGTCAGGCGACCTTCCACGTCACCGACCGCTTCGCCCTGATCGCCGGCGGCCGCTACACCACCGAAGAGATGAACGCCTATTTCCGGCGCAAGGTTCTGCCCGGCGCCCTCGCCGCCGCCCCCGCCTCGGTGGCGGGCGGCCCGCTGGTCGCCGAGGGCCTTGCTTCGGACGAGAGCAAGGTCTCCACCCGCCTTGGCGTGCAATACGACATCGCGCCTGACCTGATGGTCTATGCGAGCTATTCCCGCGGCTTCAAGGGCGCGGCCCTGAACCTGCTGAACTTCCTGACCGCCGCCCAGGTCTCGTCGGGCGGCTATCTGGTGCCGCCGGAAATCCCGACCGCCTACGAGGCCGGCGTGCGCGCGGCGTTCCTGGATCGTCGCCTGCAAGTCAACGCCACGGTGTTCAGCCAGACCTTCAAGGGCTTCCAGGCCACGGCCTATGACGCCTTGACTCAGAGCAACACCCTGACCAGCGCCGGCGAACTGCGCTCGCGCGGGTTTGAACTGGAAGCTTTGGCGGCGCCGGTCCGGGGCCTGAGCCTGTCGGCGAACCTGGCCTATACCGACGCGACCTTCACCGATTTCCCCAACGCGCCCTGCTACGCCGGTCAGCTGCTGGTCGCCGGCGGCGGTTGCCGCGCCGTGGGCGCGACCTTCATCCAGGACCTGAAGGGCGCGCGCCTGAACAACGCGCCCGAGTGGGCCTATACGCTGAGCGCGTCCTACACCCGCCCGCTGGGCTGGCGTGACCTCAACGGCTTCGTCGACGTCAACTACGCCTACCGCAGCCAGGTCAATTTCAGCCTCAACCAGGATCCCAACACGGTCCAGGACGGCTTTGGCGTAACCAGCGTGAACCTCGGCGTCCAGACGCCGGGCCAGGGTCTGCGGCTGGCCCTGTTCGCCCGCAACCTGTTCGACGAGCACTACGCCTCGTTCATCTATCCCAGCTCGTTCCAGGCGGGCAACGCCTCGACACCAGCCGGCTACAGCCAGTTCTTCGGCCAGGCCGCGCGCCGCACCGTCGGCGTCGCGCTCAGCGGCAAGTTCTAGAGTCCTAGCGGAGTAGGCGCATGCATCGTCGAGATCTTCTCAAAGCCTGCGCCGCCAGCGCGCTCGCCGCCGCCCTCCCCGGAGCGGCGCGCGCCGCCGCTCCGGCCCGGCGGCCCAACTTTATCGTCGTCTTGTGTGACGACCTGGGTTACGGCGACACCAGCGTCTATGGCCCCTCCGCCATCAAGACGCCCGCCCTGGAGCGGATGGCGCGCGAAGGGGTGGTCCTGACCGACTACTACGCGCCCGCCAACCTCTGCACGCCCTCGCGCGCGGGCCTGCTGACCGGCCGCTATCCGGTGCGCACCGGCCTTGGCTACGAAGTCATCATGCAGCAGGACGATCGGGGCCTGCCGCTCAGCGAAGTGACCATCGGCAAGGCGCTGAAACCACACTACGCCACCGCCCTGATCGGCAAATGGCACCTGGGCCACCAAGGCGCGGCATGGCCGCCGACCCAGCACGGCTTCGACCAGTTCTTCGGCATCCCCTACAGCCACGACATGGCCCCGCTCTCGCTGTTCGAGGCCCGCGCCGGGTCGGACGAGGTGATCCAGAGCCCTGTCGACTTCCCCAGGCTGCAGCAACAGTTCTACGAGCACGCCGAACGGTTCATCGACGACAACAAGAACCGGCCGTTCTTCCTGGAGCTGGCGCTCAGCGCCCCCCACCTGCCCTCCCATCCGCGCGATCCGTTCAACACCAAGACGGCGGCCGGTCCCTATGGCGCCGTCGTGGCCGAGATCGACTCCATCATGGGCCGGCTGATGGACAAGCTGCGCGCCCTGCATCTGGAGCGCGACACCCTCGTCATCTTCACCTCCGACAATGGCCCCTGGTTCGAAGGCTCTCCGGGCGGGCTTCGCGATCGCAAGGGCGGCGGCGGCTATGACGGCGGCTCGCGCGTGCCGTTCCTGGCCTGGCGCCCGGGGACGCTGCCGGCCGGAAAGCGCACCAGCGCCATAACCTCGGGCGTCGACCTGCTGCCGACCTTCTGCGCCATGGCCGGCCTGCCGCCGCCCAAGGACATCATCCTGGACGGACTGGATGTCACCAACGTGCTCAAGGGCGCCAAGGCCTCGCCGCGCGAGGATCTGGTGATCTTCAACAACGAGGTCCCCGTCGCGATCCGCACCCAGCGCTGGAAATACGTGGCCAGCGAATATTATCGCGGCGCGTTCCTGCCCTACAGCCTGTTTGGCTATGAGGAGCTCTACGACCTCCAGGCCGATCCGGGCGAGAACTACAGCGTCGCGACCAACCACCCCGAGGTCGCCAAGGCCATGCGGGAGCGGTTGCTGGCCGCGCGCCAGACCTTTGCGCCCTTCAAGCACGCCGAGCCGCCAGCGGTCTTCAAGGCCATGCGCGCCCAGTTCGAACGCCTGCCGGACTGATCGTCCGCCCGCACCAAAGAGGAAACCCTCATGCCCAATTCCACGCGCAAGGTCGCCCAGGCGCCATCGCTTCTTGCCCTGGCCACCGCCATTGCCCTGGCGCCGCTGGCGCAAGCCGCCGAACCGGCGCGCCCTTGGATGAACGCCAAGCTGGGGCCGGACGAACGCGCCCGGCTGGTGCAGCGCGAGATGACCCAGGACGAAAAGCTGGCCCTGGTGCACGGCAAGTTCGGCGCGGCCTTCAAGGGCGCGCCGCCGCCGATGGGCGTCAAGC
>CAZRPD010000106.1:0-17951 GCA_964601775.1 uncultured Caulobacter sp.
CGAAGTCGATCATCATGATCGCGTTCTTCTTGACGATGCCGATCAGCAGGATGATGCCGATGATGCCGATCACGCCCAGGTCGTTGCCGGTGATCCACAGCGCCAGCAGCGCCCCCACCCCTGCCGAGGGCAGGGTCGACAGGATGGTCATGGGATGGATGTAGCTCTCATAGAGCACGCCCAGCACGATGTAGACGCAGACCACGGCCGCCAGGATCAGCCACAGCTGGTTGGACAGCGAGCTCTCATAGGCCCCGGCCGCGCCCAGGAAGGTGTGGGTGACGGCCACCGGCATGTCGATGGCCTTCATCGCCTTGCGGATCTCGCCGACCGCGTGGCCCAGCGAGACGCCCGGCGCGGTGTCAAAGCCGATGGTCGTGGCCGGGAACTGGGCGACGTGGGTCACCTGCAGCGGAGCCTGCTGGGTCTTGATGGTCGAGAACGCCGTCAGCGGGGCGGGCGCGCCGCCGCCGGTCTTCAGGTTCAGCGACCCCAGGCTGGCGGGATCGGTCAGCAGGCCCGGCTTGGCCTCCAGGATCACCCGGTACTGGTTGGTCTCGGTGAAGATGGTCGAGACGATCCGCTGGCCGAAGGCGCTGTAGAGGGCGTCGTCGACGTCCGACGCGGTGATGGACAGGCGCGCGGCGGTGTCGCGGTCGATGTCCACGAACGCCGCCTGGCCGGTGGCCGAGGCGTCGGAATAGACGTTGCGGACGGCTTTGACCTTGGCCAGCTCGGCGGTCAGCTTGCCGGCCCATTCCTTGATCGTGGCGGTGTCGGCGCCTTCCAGCGACAGGCGGTACTGGGTCGGGCCGCTTTCGGCGTCGATGGTCAGGTCCTGGGTCGGTTGCAGGTACAGCGTCACGCCCGGCACCTCGGCCACGCGTTCGCGCAGCCGCTGCATGATCTTCTCCTGCGAGCCGGAGCGGCCGGCCTTCAGGTTGATCTGCATCTGGCCGGTGTGGAGCATGGCGTTGTTGGCGCCGTCGACGCCGATGAACGAGGCGACGTTCTCGACCGCCGGGTCGTCCAGGATCGCCTCGGCGGCTTGCTGCTGCAGGTCGGCCATGCGGGTGTAGGACACCGACTGCGACATCTCGGTGCGGGCCTGAAGCTGGCCGGTGTCCTGGGTCGGGAACAGCCCCTTGGGGATGACCATGTAGAGCAGGGCGGTCAGGACGAGGGTCAGCACGGCGACGACCAGGGTGGCCTTCTGGCGTTGCAGGACCCACTCCAGGGCCTTGCCGTAACGGGCCTCGACGCGTTCGAAGCTGTCCTGGATCTTCTTGCTGAAGCCCTTGGTCTGCTGCTCGGGATGGGCCGTCAGCCAGCGGGCGGCCAGCATCGGGGTCAGGGTCAGGGAGACCACGGCCGAGATCAGGATGGTGATCGACAGGCTGATGGCGAACTCGCGGAATAGCCGCCCCACCACGTCGCCCATGAACAGCAGCGGGATCAGCACGGCGATCAGCGAGATGGTCAGCGAGATGATCGTGAAGCCGATCTCCTTGGCGCCCTTCAGCGCCGCCTCCATGGGCTTTTCGCCCTTTTCCAGGTGGCGGCTGATGTTCTCGATCATGACGATGGCGTCGTCGACGACGAAGCCGGTCGCGATGGTCAGGGCCATCAGGCTGAGGTTGTTGAGCGAGAAGCCCAGCAGGTACATCACCCCGCACGAGCCGATCAGCGAGATCGGGACGGCCAGGCTGGCGATCACCGTGGCCCGCAGGCTGTGCAGGAAGAAGAAGATCACCAGCACGACCATGATCACGGCCAGGAGCAGCTCCAGCTCCACATGGTGGACCGAGGCGCGGATGCCGGCGGTGCGGTCGGCCAGCACCTGGACGTCCAGGGTGGCGGGCAGTCCGGCCTGCAGCTCGGGCAGCTTGGCCTTGATGGCGTCGACGGTCTTGATGACGTTGGCGCCCGGCTGGCGCTGGACGTTGACGATGATCGCCGGGGTCTTGCCGGCCCAGGCCCCCAGGCGGGTGTTCTCGGCGCTCTCGACGACCTGAGCGATGTCGGAGAGGCGGACCGGGGCGTCGTTCTTCCAGGTGACGACGAGGTTTTTGTAGTCGTCGACGCTGAGCAGTTGGTCGTTGGCGTTGATGGTGTAACTGCGGGTCGGGCCGTCGAAGCTGCCCTTGGCGCTGTTGGCGTTGCTGGCGCTGATGGCGCTCTGTACGTCGGCCAGGGTCAGGCCATAGCTGGCCATGGCCTGGGTGTCGGCCTGGATGCGCATGGCCGGACGCTGGCCGCCCGACAGCGAGACGAGGCCCACGCCCGAGACCTGGCTGATCTTCTGGGCCAGGCGGGTATTGACCAGGTTCTGCACCTCGGTCAGCGGCAGGGTGTCGGAGGTGATGGCTAGGGTCAGGACCGGGGCGTCGGCCGGGTTGACCTTGGCATAGACCGGCGGGGCGGGCAGGTCGGCCGGCAGCAGGGCGTTGCCGGCGTTGATGGCGGCCTGAACCTCCTGCTCGGCGACGTCCAGCGTCTCGCCCAGATTGAACTGCAGGGTGATGACCGAGGCGCCGGCGGTGCTGACCGAGCTCATCCGGGCCAGGCCCGACATCTCGCCCAGCTGGCGTTCCAGCGGCGCGGTGACGGTCTGGCTCATCACCTCGGGGCTGGCCCCGGGGTAAAGGGTCTGGACCTGGATGGTGGGATAGTCGACCTGCGGCAGGGCCGACAGCGGCAGCAGCCGGAAGCCGACCAGGCCGGCCAGCACGATGGCCGCCATGAACAGGGCCGTGGCGACCGGCCGCAGGATGAAGGGACGCGAGGGGTTCATGATCCGGGACTATTCCGGACGCTGACGACGACGCTCGCCGCCTTGGCCCGGAGGTCCTTGGCGCTGGCCTTGCGGCTTGGCGCCCGGCAGCTGGACCTTGCCGCCGTCGCGCAGGCGGTCGCCGCCTTCGGTGATGACCTTGTCGCCGGCCTTCAGACCCTCGGTGATCTGCACCTGGACGCCGGTGGACTGGCCGGTCTTTACGCCGCGGCGCGAGACGGTCTGGTCCTGGTTCAGCAGCCACACGAACGAGCCGTCGCTGCTCTGGCGCACGGCGGTGGCCGGCACGACGACCGCGCCCTTCACGCTGTCCAGCTCCATGCGGATATTGACGAACTGGCTGGGGAAGAGGGCGCCGCTGGCGTTGGGGAAGCGAGCCTTGGCGCGGACGGTGCCGGTGCCGGTGTCCACCAGGTTGTCGAGGGTCGAGAAGGTCCCGCGGTCCAGGGTGTTGGTGCGGGTGCGGTCCAGGGCGATGACCGGCAAGGCGGCGCGGCCCGGGGGGGCGGCGCCGGCGGGCACGGCGTCGTGGGGCGCGGGGAACTCGACGCCGACGGGCGCCAGGGTGGTGATGACCGCCACGCCGGTGGCCTCGCCCGCGCCGACATAGTTGCCGACGTCCACGACGCGCAGGCCGACGCGGCCCGAGACCGGGGCGACGATGCGGGCGAAGCCGACGTTCAGGCGAGCCGTGCCGACCGCGGCGCGGTCGGCCATCACGGTGCCTTCCAGCTGCTTGACGGTGGCGGCCTGGGTGTCGACCTCCTGGCGGGCGATCGAGTCCTGGGCCAGCAGGGTCTGATAGCGGGAGAGGATCAGCTTGGCGGCCGACAGCTGGGCTTCGTCGCGGGTCAGGTTCCCCTGCGCCTGCAGCAGCGCCATCTGGTAGGGGCGGGCGTCGATCTGCACCAGCGGCTGGCCGCGCTGGACGGTCTGGCCTTCGCGGAACAGCACTTCGGTGATCACGCCCGACACCTGCGGGCGCACGGTCACGGTCGCCGCCGGGGTCACGGTGCCCAGGGCCTCGATGATGATCGGCAGGTCGGTGCTCGATGCGGTGGCCACCGCGACCGTGCTGGCCGGACCGCGACGACCGCCGCCGAAACCGCCGCCCGGACCGCCGGCCTCGTCGCCGCCGCCCTTCCGCAGGCTCCAGCCCAGCCAACCCACCCCGACCAGGGCCGCCACGGCGATCAGGCCGCCGATGATCAGCGTCCGGCGGCGCGGAGGCGTGCGCGGGGCGGTGGTCTGGAAGTCGGTCATCGTCAGCCTTCGAGCGGCCGCGGTCAGCGGCGAGAGCGGGGGGCGGCCGGCGCCTTGGGAGAGCGCCGTTCGCACGTTGGCGCACCTCTAAGGGGCCAACATGTTCGCCAGTTTGCAGGGCTGAAATGTTCGAACGCCGATATGGCTCCGCTTGCCGAAACCCGTCTTCGGCGCCGCTTGCGGCCCCGGTGGGAAACGCGTCTCGGCACAAGCTATTTTGGTATAGACCAAATATTATGGTCTGGTGTAGTCCAGTCAGCGTTACCGGCAGCGTGGAGCCAGGGCCGTGAATGTCATCGAGCAGATCTTCGGCCTCTACGAGCGTCATGGATCCCAGCACTACGGCGAGAACGCCTCACAGCTGCAGCACGCCCTGCAGTGCGCCGACCTGGCGCGCGGCCTGGGCTGCACGGACGCCATGGTCGCCGCCGCGCTGCTGCACGACATCGGCCAGCTGATGGGCGGGGCCGGCGAGGCCGCCGAGCAGTTGGGGATCGACGCCCGACACGAAATCACCGGCGCGCGCTACCTGGCCAAGCACTTTTCGCCGGCCGTCTGCGAGCCCGTGCGCCTGCACGTCGCCGCCAAGCGGTATCTGTGCGCGGTCGAGCCGACCTATGCGGAAACCCTCAGCGACGCTTCGATCCTGAGCCTGCGCCTGCAGGGCGGCCCCATGTCGGCGGACGAGGTCGCAGCCTTCGAGACCGAACCCTTCTTCCAGGACGCCGTCACGCTGCGGCGCTTCGACGACGACGGCAAGCAGCCGGAACGGTCGGCGTCGGACCTGGCCAGCCATCGTCCGCTGCTGGAAGGCCTGCTGGCGTCAGTCGGGAACTAGACAAAATCGGCGCCTGCACGCCGATTGTCACGGAGGTGTCGTCGCAAGCTGCTTTAAGCCCTTGGTCCATACCAGTTAGGACCAAGGGGGACTTCCATGTCACAGCGATATCCCGTTCGGACCCAGCGTTCGAACCCGAAGAACATTCTGCTGGCCACCGTTTCCGTGCTGGCCGCCGGCGCGACGTCATCGGCCGCGATGGCGCAGCAAGCCGCCACTGACGAGGTCGATGAGATCGTCGTCACCGGCTTCCGCAAGTCGCTGAGCGACGCCCGCGCCCTCAAGCGCGACTCGGTGATCCTGAAGGACGCCATCGTCGCCGAGGACATGGCCAAGTTTCCGGAACTGAACCTGGCGGAGTCGCTGCAGCGCCTGCCGGGCGTGCAGATCAACCGCGAGGCCGGCGAAGGTCGCCGCATCTCGCTGCGCGGCCTGGGCCCCGACTTCGCCCGCGTGCAGCTGAACGGCATGGAAGTGCTGGGCAATGTCGACTCGGCGCAGGACAGCCGCGGCCAGCGTTCGCGCGACCGCGCCTTCGACTTCAACATCTTCGCCTCGGAACTGTTCTCGCGCGTCGAGGTCGAGAAGACCTTCCAGGCGGCCCAGAACGAAGGCGGCATGGCCGGCACGGTCGGCCTGTTCACCGGCAAGCCGTTCGACTACGCGTCGGGCTCCAAGGGCGCGCTGTCGGTCAAGATCGGCTCGAACCAGTACACCAAGGACACCCAGCCGCGCGTCGCCGCCCTGTTCAGCCAGAACTGGGACAACCGGTTCGGCGCGCTGGTCTCGGTCGCCTACGGCAAGCGCGAGACCACCGAGCAGGGCCGCAACACCTATAACTACGCCAAGCCCAGCGCCGACACGATGAAGTCGCTGGTCGCCAAGGGCCTGGACATCTCCAAGCTGAGCGCCGCCCAGCAGGCCAAGCTGCAGTCGGGCGACCTCTATTTCGCCGATGGCAACCGCGTGTCGTCGTGGAACGCCAAGATGGAGCGCCTCGGGATCACCAGCGCGCTGCAATGGCAGCCGACCGACAAGCTGCTGTTCACGCTGGATGCGCTGCACGGCCGCTTCACCACCCGCCGCAACGAGCTGCACCTGGCCACGCGCCCGCTGTCGTCCTCGGGCTCGATCGCGTTCGACACCCCCGCGGGCGGCGTCTGGCCGGCGATCTTCCAGAAGGCTTCGACGATCAACAACCTGGCGTGGGACAGCAACAACTACGTCACCATGACCGACGTCACCGGCGCGACGTTCGGCAGCGAGAACCGCCGCTCGTTGAACAAGAACCGCTTCAACCAGCTGGCCCTGACCGGCAAGTGGGACGCCACCGATCGCCTCTCGTTCGACGGTCACGTCGGCTACGAGAAGTCGACCTACAAGACGCCGTACGACGACAAGCTGTACATGCGCGCCAAGGGCAATCTGATCGCCGACTACGGCAGCGACGGTCGCTCGATGTCGCTGCAGTATCCGGGCTGGGATCCGACCAGCGCCGCCAACTACGCGATGGATTCGTTCTACTATCGCGCCTTCAACAACGAGTCGGAGCTGAAGGAAGGCGTGCTGAACGCGCGCTACCGGCTGAACGACGTCTTCACCCTGCGCGCGGGCGTGGCCTATCACCGCTTCAGCCAGGACGGCATCGACAAGTTCTATGACGACAACGTCAACGGCACACGCGCGAAGATGCGCGGCACGGCGGCGGGCGACGTCACCTCGGTGTTCAAGAACAACTTCGGCTCGTGGCTGATCGGCGACTACGAGAAGGCCTTCGCCAAGTACAAGGAATACCACCGCCTGGAGAAGAACACCGACGGCACGGGCGGCGTCATCCAGGACATCGAGAACGTCTACACGACCACCGAAGAGACCGTGTCCGAATACGTCCAGGCCGACTGGGACACCGACCTGTTCGGCAAGCGCTTCCGCGGCAATATCGGCCTGCGCGGCTACCAGACCGACACCCACAGCACCGGCTGGATCCAGGGCGACAGCTACGCCTATCTGGGCACCACCGACGTGAAGGGCAGCTATTCGGGCGTCCTGCCGGCCATGAACTCGGTGCTGGAGCTGACGCCGGAGGTGCTGGTGCGCTTCTCGGCTACCCAGAACCTGAACCGTCCGGGCATGGGCTCGATGGCGGCCGAAGGCAGCGCGGCCTACGAGCTGAACGCCGACGGCACGTTCGGCAAGATCACGGCCTCGCGCGGCAACCCCAACCTGAAGCCCTACAAGGACACGACCCTGGACGTGTCGGTGGAGTACTACTTCGGGCAGGTCGGCCTGGTTTCGGCCAGCGTCTTCCAGAAGAACATCAAGAACTTCATCGGGTCTTTGATGCTGGAGAACGTGCCATTCAGCCAGACCGGCGTGCCGCACATCACGGTTCCGGGCGCGACGGCCAATACGATCGTCACGGAATTCTCGATGCCTATCAACGTGGCGGGCAAGAAGAAGCTGACGGGCGTGGAACTGGCCGTCCAGACCGAGTTCTCGTTCCTGCCCGCGCCGTTCGACAAGCTGGGCGTGACCGCCAACTACACCTATGTCGACGCGGACGAGGCGTTCACCGGCATCTCGAAGAGCAGCTACAACGCCACGCTCTACTACGAGACCGACACCTGGGGCCTGCGTGGTTCGATGAGCCACCGCGACCGCTGGTACACCGGCCGCAACGACTCGGTGATGAGCGCCAGCACGCGCGGGTTCGAAGCCTCGACCTATGTCGACGCCTCGGCCTTCTGGAACATCACCGACAAGCTGCAGGCGTCGCTGAACGCCATCAACCTGACCAACCAGAAGGACACCCAGTTCTGGGGTCAGAACCGCTACCTCTATAACCAGAACCAGAGCGGCACGACCTACATGATGGGTCTCAGCTACAAGTTCTAAGACGACCTGGATCGGGCGCTCCTCCTCGGCGGAGGGGCGCCTTTTCCTTGCGACCGGACGCCCATGATCGTTTCCCACGACCACCGCTTCATCTTCGCCGCCGTGCCCAAGACCGGCACCCATGCGGTGCGCCAGGCCCTGCGCGAACACCTGGGCGAGCGCGACGTCGAGCAGGTGGGCCTGTTCGTCAACAAGCGCTTCCCATGGGAGGATCTGGCGGCGATCCAGCACGGCCATCTGGCCCTGCGGCAAGTGCGGCCGCATCTCGGCGACGACGCCTTCGCCGCCTATTTCAAGTTCGCCTTCGTGCGCAATCCGTTCGACCGCTTCGTCTCGTACTGCGCCTTCATGCTGCGCGGCGGCGACCTGTTCGAGCGCCAGCCGCGCGAGGCGATGCATCACTTCCTGTTCGTGGAGCCGCCCGAGCAGCACATCCTGTTCCAGCCGCAGGCCTCGTTGCTGGTCGATGATGATGGGCAAACCCTGCTGACCGACGCGGTCGGTCGCGTGGAAGACATGCAAGCCTCGTATGACGCGATCTGCGCCCGGATCGGCGTCGCCTCGCGTCCGCTGGATCGCGTGAACGGCAGCCGGCGCGGGGACTATCGCCGCTACTACGACCAGGCCCTGATCGACGGCGTCGCCAAGCGCTACGCGCAGGATCTGGCGCTGTTCGGCTACACGTTCGAAGGCCAGGCATGAGCGCCAATCTCCGCAAGACCACGAGCGTTCGTCCGCTGGGGCCGGTCGACATCGAGGCCCTGAGCGCGGCCGTGCTGGCGACGCCCGAGGACGTCTGGGCGGCCGAAAACGCCGCCAAGCCCAACAAGTTCGAGGCCTTGGGGACGACGCGCCATATCGTCTTCCGCTTCATCGACAGCCCCCGCGACTGGCGCGGCTCGCACGATCGTCCGGCCTGGGCCAGCTGGCGCGGCCTGCTGACGCCGGTGCTGGACGCGGCCGTGCGCGACTACGGCTATGCCCGCGGCGTCTTTCCGCGGGTGATGCTGGCCCGCATGCCGCCGGGGGGCGTGATCCATCCGCATATCGACGCCAATCCGGCCGCCAAGTGGCCGCACAAGATCCACGTGCCGCTGACCACAAACCCCGGCGTCGTCTCCTTCTTCGGCGGCGCCGAGCGCAGCTTCCCGGTCGGCGAGGCGGTCGAGGTCGACAATCTAAGCCCGCACTGGGTGCGCAACGACGGCGAGACCGACCGCATCCACCTGATCTTCGAATATTACGACGCCGACCAGCCGGACCCGGACTGGCTGGCCCCGTCGCTGGCGGCCGTCCGATGAGCGATCGCGAAGCCCATTTGCGGCAAGCCCAGGCCCTGCGCGCCGGCCAGCGCCCGATCGAGGCCCTGGCCGTGCTGGCGCGGCTGGAAGAGCAGCACCCCCGCTTCAGCCGCCTGCACCAGGAGCGCGGCCACTGCCACATCCTGCTGGGCGATGCTCCGGCCGCCTTGGCGGCGCTGGGCCATGCCGTGCGCCTGAACCCGACCCTGCCGGCCAGCTGGGGCATGCTGGAACAGCTCTATCGCATGCAGGGCGACGCCGGCCCGGCGGCGACGGCGGGTCAGCATCTGGCGACGCTGAAGCAACTGCCGCCGCAGATCGTGGTGGCCAGCAGCCTGCTGGCCGACGGCGACCTCGACCCCGCCGAAGACATCGTCCGCGACTTCCTGGACGAGGACGCCGGCCATGTCGGCGCCCTGCGGCTGCTGGCGCGGATCCGTAGCGAGCAGGGGGCGCTGGACGAGGCCCAGGCGCTGCTGGAGGCGGTGCTGGAGCGCGATCCGGACTATCACGCCGCCCGCTTCGACTACGGCATGCTGCTGTTGCAGCGACAGAAGCCGGTCCTGGCCCGCCAGCAGGCCGAGCGTCTCCTCAAGCACGCCCCCGGCCATCGCGACTATCTCAAGCAGTTCGGCGCGGCCTGCGTCGCCATGGGCGACCATGAGCCGGTCGTCGATCTCTACGCCCTGCTGCTGGCCGCGGGGGCCTCGTCGGGCGAGGAGGTCGCCGACCTGCGCCTGTGGCGCGCCAACGCCCTGAAGGTCACCGGCCGGCAGGCCGAGGCCATCGCCGACTACCGCGCCTCGCTGGACGCGCGGCCGGACAACGGCGTGGCCTGGTTCAGCCTGGCCAACCTCAAGACCTTCCGCTTCACCGACGACGACCTGACCCGCCTGCGCGCGGCGCTGGACCGGCCGAACCTCCAGGCCATGGACCGCGTCTATCTGGCCTTCGCTCTGGGCAAGGCGCTGGAGGACCGCGGCGCGTACGAGGCCTCATGGACCCACTACACGCAGGGCAATGGGGTGCGTCGCAGCCTGAGCCGCTGGCGGCCCGACGTCGCTCAGGCCTGCGCCGAGCGCCTGAAGTCGACCTTCACCGCCCAGGTCTTCGCCGAGCGGGCCGGCTGGGGCGCCAGCGAGGCCGATCCGATCTTCATCGTCGGCCTGCCGCGCTCGGGCTCGACCCTGTTCGAGCAGATCCTGGCCTCGCATCCGCGCGTCGAGGGCACGCAGGAACTGACCGAGATCGGCCGCTACGCCGCCGAGCTGTGCGGCCGCGATCCCGACTGCGGCCTGCCGCTGGAGCCCGAGGCCCTGCTGCGCCTGACGGCCGCCGATGCGCGGGCCCTGGGCGAGCGCTTCCTGGCCGAGACGGCGGCCTATCGCCGCCTGGACCGGCCGTTCTTCATCGACAAGATGCCGAACAATTTCTGGCACATCGGCCTGATCCACCTGATCCTGCCACGCGCCACGATCATCGACGTGCGGCGCGAGCCGATGGCTTGCGGCTTCTCCAATCTCAAGCAGCTGTTCGGCACGACCAACCAGGAGTTCGCCTACGGCGTCGAGGACATCGCCCGCTACTACCGCACCTATCTGGACCTGATGGCGCACTGGGAGGCGGTGCTGCCCGAGCGAGTGCTGCGGGTTCACTACGAGGACGTCATCGACGATCTGGAGGGCGGGGTGGGGCGCCTGCTGGCCCATTGCCGGCTGCGGTTCGATCCGGCCTGCCTGAGCTTCCACGAAACCCAGCGCAGCGTGCGCACGCCGAGCTCGGAGCAGGTGCGTCAGCCGCTGGGTCGCCAGGGCCTGACACAATGGACGCACTATGCGCCCTGGCTCGAGCCGCTGCGCGCGGCCCTGGGCGACGCCGTGACCCGCTACAGGGACTGACCCCATGCGACTGTCCCAGCCATTCTTCCAGCTGCCCGTCCTGTTCGACATCGCGCGCCTGCAGGCCGAGGTCGCCGCCTTGCCGCCGCAGGCCTGGGTCGCGCATCCCGACCAGGTGGCCGGCAACAGCGCAGCGCGGCTGATCAGCTCGGGCGGCGGCGAGACCGACGCCGTTCACGGCCAGATGCTACCGACGCGGTGGCTGGAGGCCATGCCCTACGCTCAGCAGGTGCTGGCCAGTTTCGGCGTGGTGTGGAGCCGCTCGCGACTGATGCGCCTGGCGCCCGGGGCCGACGTGCCCGAGCACGCCGACATCAACTACCACTGGCACATGCGAGTGCGGCTGCACATCCCGGTCTTCACCCAAGCTGCGGTGCGTTTCCACTGCGACGGCGAGGCCGTGCACATGGCCGCCGGCGAGGCCTGGATCTTCGACAACTGGCGCCGGCATCACGTGGAGAACCGGGCCGACGCCGATCGCATCCACCTGGTGGCCGACACCACCGGCACGGCCGCCTTCTGGCGGCTGGCCTGCGGGCCGAAGCCGCCGCGCGCGCAATGGCCAACGATGGTCTGGCAGCCGGAGGCGCGGCCGGACCTGCTGACCGAGGACGATCAGCGCTCGCCGATCATGCCCGCCGCCGAGGTGCAGTGGTTGGTCGACGACCTGAGGGCCGAGCTGACGTCAGCGACAGACACCGCCGAGACCCAGGCCCGCGCCGCCCGGCTGGACAAGGTGCTGGAGAGCTTCGTCTTCGACTGGCGTCAGCTGTGTGCGCTGTATGGGACAGGCGGGCGCGGGCGCGAGGACTTCCGGCGGCTGGAACGCACCGTACGTCAGATCGCCGGACCGCTGGCCGAGGGCGTGGTCATGCGCACCAACGCCGCCAGCGCCCTGCTGGTGCTGGAAAAGCGGGTGCTGCAGCACCTCGTCGCCGACGAGGCCTGAGCGCTTTCAGGCGTCCAGCCGCATGGCGCCGATGCCGGGGTCGGTGCGGCTGGTCCGTCCGGTTTCCAGGTGGCCGGCCAGGCGCTGGGTGAAGGTCGGATCGTCAGCCAGGGTCAGGGTCAGGTCGTACCAGTGGTCGCTGCCGCGGAGGTCCCAGACCGAGCGGACGACGCCCCTGGACTTGAGCGTGAAGACCTGGCGCGCCTCGCCTTCGGCCAGCGGATAGGCCGGGTCCATCGTCGCCGTGACCAGGCCCGAGCGGCGGCTGGCCAGGCTGACGACCAGCCGCGCGCGGGCGTCGGCGGCGACCGTGACCAACGGCTGGGCCTTCGTCACGTCGCCGGCAAAGCGGCGATAGAAGCCGTTGGGGCCATGGACGGTCAGGTCGTAGGGACCAAGGCCAGGCTTGTTCCAATGCCCGGCCGCATAGGTCTCGCCGGCCGCCAGGGTGAAGCGCCAGGGCCCGCTCTGGTCGGTGTTGTCGAACACCTGGAACACTGCGCCGGCGCGGCCGGCATTGACCAGGTCGATCCACAGCGCGCCGTCCTTGACCCGGGCGTCGGCCGACAGGACGTAGGGCAGGGGACGCGCGCCGCGTTGCGGGCCGTCCTGGGCCGAGGGGCCTTGCGTCGCGGGGAGGCGCAAGGTGGGGGCGGCCTTCGAGCGCGCCACCCGCTGCATGTAGTCAGCCGTGGCCGGCAGGGTCAGGGCCGCCCAGTCCTGGTTGGGCGTGGCGAAGTCGAAGGCCGAGGTCAGGTCGCCGCAGACCGCCCGGCGCCAGTCGCTGATGTTCTCCTCGCGCACGCCGAAGCGCCGCTCCAGGAACTTCAGGGTCGAGGTGTGGTCGAACACCTCCGAGCAGACGAAGCCGCCGCGGCTCCAGGGCGAGACGACGATGGCCGGCACGCGGATGCCCAGGCCCAGCGGATGGGCGCCCTTGTTGGCGCCCTCGGCGTCGGGACCGTAGGTCTTGATCTCGCCGGCCACCGACACCGAACTCCAGCCCTGCTCGGCCGTCAGCGGCGGCATCGGCGGCTGCATGTGGTCGTAGAAGCCGCCGGCCTCGTCGTAATTGACGATGAAGACGGTCTTGGCGAACACCTCGGGGTGGTCGACCAGGGCCTTGATCAGCTCGGCGCAGACATGCTCGCCCTTCGAGGGTTCGGCCGAGGGATGTTCGGACAGGTCCTCGGCGGTGACGATCCACGACACCTGCGGCAGGCGGTCGGCGGCGACGTCGGCGCGGAAGGCCTCGACCAGCTGCTGGCCGTCGGCGCGGGTGCGGTCGGGACCGGTCTTGTGCTCCGACACCCACGAGCGACCGCGCTGATAGAGCTCGGAGTCCTTGGCGCAGGGGCGGAAGGGCTTGAACACCGACAGGATGTTGTCGCCGTAGTTGTCGTGCTCCTGATAGACCTTCCAGCTGATCCCGGCGTCCTGCAGGCGCTCGGCATAGGTAGTCCAGTCGTGCGGACCGTGGGCCATGACCTTGTCGTCGGCCATGTCGGCGCTGGGGGTCTCGTCCTCGCCGTAATTGCTCATCTCCGGATCGCCGCCGACCTTGCCGCCGCCGTTGCAGCCCGTCCACAGGTGCAGGCGGTTGGGATAGGTCTGGGTCAGGGTCGAGCAGTGATAGGCGTCGCAGACCGTGAAGGCGCTGGCCAGGGCGTGGTAGAATGGCAGGTCGCTGGCCTTGTAATAGACCATCCGCTTGTGCAGCTCGCCGGTGTGGCCCCACTGGTCGTAGCGGCCGCCGTTGACGATGGTGATCGCCGCCTGGTGGCCCTGGTCCGAACCGTTGACGGTGTAGGCGTTGGTGGCCGAGGCGTCGCCGTGGAACGGGACGACGAAGCCGTCGGGATGCTCCCGGCTGGGCTGGCGCCACACCGAGCCGCCGCCGGGCAGGCGCTGCGGCCGTGGATCGCCCAGGCCGCGCACGCCGTTCAGCGCCCCGAAATAGTGATCGAACGCCCGGTTCTCCTGCATGAAGATCACCACGTGCTCGACGTCCATGATCGTGCCGGTGCGATGGCGCGCGGGGATGGCCATGGCGCGCGCCACCGTCGCCGGCAGCAGGCCGAGGGCCGCGCCAGCCGTGGCGGCGGAGCGCAGAAACGCGCGGCGGTCGGTCGTCATGGTCATCTCCCGTCTTGATTTTTGGTATAGACCAAATTGACGGGCGTTCAGGCGAAACTTTCATGACGACCCAAGCGGACGAACGTTCCTTGACCCTGGGGAGGCGCCCTCCCATCCTCGCGCATTGGCGGGATTCGACCGCTGGCCGGATCTCCCATGCAGCAGTCCGAGAGTCTCCAGTATCTGGGCGTGCGCGACGACATCGCCGCCCGCATCGCCGGCGGCGAGCTCAAGCCCGGCGAGCGCCTGCCGTCCGAGCGTCAGCTTCAGGTCGAGGGCGGGGTCGCCCGTGGCACCGTCCGCGAGGCGCTGTTCCAGCTGGAGGTCGAGGGCGTCATCTACCGCAAGGACCGCAGCGGCTGGTACGTGTCGCCGCCGCCGGTGGTCTATGACCCGACCCGCTGGGAAGGCTTCATGTCCTATGTCGAGGCCCAGGGGCGGCGGCCGCTGACCGAGACCCTGAGCAAGACCGAGATCGTCTGCGACGCCATGATGGCCCAGATCTTCTCGCGGCCGATCGGCGCGCCGCTGTACTGGATCCGTCGTCGGCGCTCGATCGACGACCGGGCCGTGCTGATCGAGAGCATCGTCGTCGACGCCTCGCTGGCGCCGGGCCTGATCGGCCACGACCTGGACGGCTCGCTGACCAGCGTGCTCAAGACCGACTACGGCATCGGCGTCGCCCGCAACAAGGTCGACATGCGCCCCTGCGCCCTGCTGGGCCAGGAGGCAGAGGACCTGCGGATCAAGTCCGGCCTGCCGGGGCTGAGCGTCGAGCGCACCTGCTACAACGCCCAAGGTCGGGTGGTGGAGTTCGACCGCGAGTACTGGCGACACGACTCGCTGAAGGTCAGCGTCGACATCCGAGTGCGCTAGGCGCGCCCGCCAGGCCGTCATCGAAGCGACATGCGTTTGGTATAGTCCAAGCTCCTTATCGAAGGGGCTTTTCCATGACTGCAGGTCCTCGGCGCTGGCTGGAGCGAGCCCACCCGCTGGCGTTCACCCTGTTCGCGGGCCTGGCCGGCTTCTGCGCCTATTTCTCGATGTACGCCTTCCGCAAGCCGTTCGCGGCGGCGACCTTCGGCGAGGTCGAGGGCTGGAGCTTCGCGATCGACTACAAGATCGCCCTCGTGGTGGCCCAGGTGGCCGGCTACGCCATCTCCAAGCTGATCGGGGTCAAGGTGATCTCCGAGATCGCGCCGGCGAGGCGTGGCGCGGCGATCATGGGTCTGATCGGCGTCTCGTGGCTGGCCCTGCTGGCCTTCGCCGTGGTTCCCGCGCCCTGGAACATCGCGGCCCTGTTCCTGAACGGCCTGCCGCTGGGGATGATCTGGGGCCTGGTGTTCGGCTTCATGGAGGGGCGGCGCACCTCCGAAGTGCTGGGCGCCATCCTGTGCGCCAGCTTCATCCTGTCGTCGGGCGTGGTCAAATCGGTCGGCAAGGGGCTGATGGTCGACCTGGACGTCTCGCCGTTCTGGATGCCCGCCGCCACGGGGGCGATCTTCATGCCGCTGCTGGCCGTCTCGGTCTGGGCCCTGACCCAGCTGCCGCCGCCCAGCGCCGCCGACGAGGCCGCCCGTGTCCGCCGCCAACCGATGGACCTGGCCCAACGCCGCGCCTTCCTGGCCGCCTATGCGCCGGGTCTGGTGCTGCTGGTGCTGGCCTATGTCCTGCTGACGGCCCTGCGCGACTTCCGCGACAACTTCGCCGCCGAGATCTGGGCCGCGTTGGGCTACGGCGAGGCGTCGGGGGTGTTCACGGCCAGCGAACTGCCGGTCGCCGTCGTCTCGCTGGCGGTGATGGGCGCGGTGATGCTGGTGCGCGACAACCTGCGGGCCCTGATGGTGACCCACGGCGTCATCCTGGCCGGCTTCCTCGGACTAGGCGCGGCGACCCTGGCGTTCCAGGCCCACCTGCTGTCGCCGCTGGTCTGGATGGTCCTGACCGGCGCGGGCCTCTACATGGCCTACACCCCGTTCAACGCCATGCTATTCGACCGGATGATCGCCTTCAGCGGCCGGGTCGGCACGGCGGGCTTCCTCATCTATGTCGCCGACGCCTCGGGCTATCTGGGTAGCGTGGCCCTGCTGGTCTGGCGCAACTTCGCCATGGTCGAGCTGGACTGGCTGGGCTTCTTCATCGCCAGCGCCTACGCCACCAGCATCGTCGGCGCCGTCTGCACCGTCCTGGCCGGGGCCTATTTCCTGCGCCGCCGGGAGAGCCCCGGTGACAGGCGCGAGGCTGTGGTCTCCACTGCCGCCGATCCCATTCTCGAGCGATAGGCGAACACCACCCCTTGCAGCAGTCTTTCGATCTCGCCGTGGTCGGCGCCGGCGTCGTGGGCCTTGCCCATGCCCTGGCGGCCGCGCGGCTGGGCAAGCGTGTCGTGGTCCTGGACCGCGACGCCCAGGCCAATGGCGCTTCGGTCCGTAACTTCGGCTTCGTGACGGTCACGGGGCAGGAGCGGGGGCCGGTCTGGCGGCGCGCCCGGCGCTCGGCCCAGGTGTGGAGCGAGGTGGCCGGTCCGGCCGGGATCGCGGTGCTGCAGCACGGCCTGACCATGGTCGCCCGCCGTCCGGAGGCCCGGGCCGTGCTGGAGGCTTTCCTGGAGACCGAGATGGCCGAGGGTTGCGCCTGGCGCGACGCCGCCGATCTGGCGGACCGGCTGCCCGGGACGGGTGACGTGCTGGGCGCCCTGACCAGTTCGGTCGACCTGCGGGTCGAGTCTCGCACCGCCATTCCGCGCCTGGCTGCCTGGCTGGAGGCCGCCCACGGCGTGACCTTCCGGCGCGGCGTCGCCGTGCGCAGCGTGGCGGCCGGACGGCTGGAGACCTCGATCGGCGCCGTTCATGCCGAGACCGTGGTGGTCTGCCCGGGCGACGACCTGATCACCCTGTTCCCCGACGCCTTCGCCCGCGCCCAGGTGACGCGCTGCAAGCTGCAGATGCTGCGTCTGGCCGATCCGGGCTGGCGCCTGCCCGCGCCGGTGATGTCGGACCTGGGTTTGATCCGCTACGAGGGCTATGCCGACCTGCCGCAGGCCGCGCCCCTGCTGGACCGCCTGAAGGCCGAGCAGGCCGCCCATCTGGAGCATGGCGTCCACCTGATCGTGGCCCAGAGCGCCGACGGCTCCCTCGTGGTCGGCGACAGCCACCACTACGCGGCCACCCCCGACCCCTTCGCCCGCGACGATGTCGACGCCCTGATCCTGGACGAGTTCGCCCAGGTGTTCGGCCAAGCCCCGCCGCCCGTGCTGGAGCGCTGGATGGGCACCTATGCCTCGGCCGCCGGCCACAGCCTGGTCGAGACGCCCGCGCCGGGCGTGCGCCTGGTCGTGGTGACTGGCGGCACCGGCGCCTCGACCGCCTTCGGCCTGGCCGAAGAGGTGATCGCAGACCTATACGGAGCCGCCGCATGACCCAGAGCCCTATCCAGGCCGTCGTCTTCGACTGGGCCGGCACGATGATCGACTTCGGCTCGCGCGCGCCGGTCGTGGCCCTGCTGGAGGCCTTCGCCGAGGCCGGGATCGAGATCACCCAGTCCGAGGCGCGGATCGACATGGGCCGGGCCAAGCGCGACCACGTGCGCGCCCTGCTGGCCCTGCCGCGCATCGCCGCCCTGTGGGAGGTCAAGCACGGCGCGGCCTCGACTGAGGCCAATGTCGACCGGCTGCACGACGCGGTCGAGCCGAAGATGCGCGCCGCCGCCCGCGACTGCGCCCAGCTCATTCCCGGCGCAACCCAATTGGTCGCCGACCTGCGGGCGCGGGGCGTGAAGATCGGCTCCACCACCGGCTACACCCGGCCGATGATGGCCGACATCCTGCCGCTGGCGGCAAGCCAAGGCTACGCGCCCGCCGCGGTGGTCTGCGCCGGCG
>CAZRPD010000107.1:0-17828 GCA_964601775.1 uncultured Caulobacter sp.
CCGACCCGAGGGCGCCGCCCCGCAAAGGCCGCCCCGCTTGCTCCCCTACCGATCGCCCCCACCCTGCCGATCGCCCAAAGAAAGACGGCGGGCTCTTGCGACCCCGCCGTCCTCCGTTCTTAACCGTTGGAGCGGATTAGAACTGCAGGTCGAAGCCGAAGCGGATCGACCGCGGGGCTTGGTATTCGGTCGGCGACATGAAGTCGGGGCGACGAACGTTCAGGGCGCTTTCGCCGAACTCGTTGCGCTCGACCACGCTGTCCAGGTTGAAGATGTTGAAGATGTCGGCGCGCAGGACCAGCGAACTGTCGTCCGAACCGATCATCGGCAGGCTCGGAACGAACTTCGCCGGCACGGTGTAGCGAACCGAGACGTCGAAGCGCGTGACCCAGTCGCTCTTGAACGCCGAGCCGCGGTTGACGAGCTGGCTGTTGCAGAAGCGCGAAGCCGCACCGTAGCCCGAGTTGGCGACTTGCCAGTCGGGAGCCGAACCGTCGGGCGCGAAGCCGATGCAGCCATACTTGCGCGGCGAGACAACCGAGAGGTTGCCGCCGAACAGCAGGTTGTCGGTCAGGGCGTACGAGCCGAACAGCTTCAGCTGGTGACCACGGTGGTTCGGCAGCGGGCCGTACGAACCGGGGACGAACGCCAGGTGGTCGAAGTCGACCGTGATGCCGGCGTCGGTCTGGCCGTTGTCCGAACGGGCCTGACCTTCGAAGTTACCCTTCGATTCCGACACCACGTACGAGCCTTGCAGGCCCCACTTGCCGTCGAACGAGCGCTCGAAGTTGAACTCGAGGCCCAGGTATTCGCGCTTCACCTTCGGGAAGCCCATTTGGGCGGCCGTCACGGTGATGGTGCGGATCTGGGTCTCGCCCGGCAGCGGATCGCTGAGGGTGATCACCGCGTCCTTGCCCGGGTTGATGATCAGGTACTGGTGCTCGCCGCTCCAGATGCCGGCGCAGCCGGTGCCGCCACGGCCGCTGGCCGCACGAACCGACGGATAGCCGTTGGCCAGGCACCAGTTCTGGATGCCGTAGTCGAGCAGGGCGTCTTCCGACACGCGGCCCAGGGTGCGGTAGGTCAGGTTGACGCCAGCCTTCCACAGCGGACCGAAGCGGTGCTCGTAACCCAGGATCCATTCGTCCTGGAACGTCGAACCCAGGTTCTGGGCGGCGACGGCTTCCGGATCGGGCGAACGGCCGTTGTTACGGGTGACGCAGGCGAACGAACCAGCCGGAGCGATCGAGCCGACGGCCGCGTCACAGGCCTGCAGCGCGCCGGGGTTGGCCGCGGTGCCGATGATCTGAGCGCCAAGACCCGCGGTCGGCAGACCCGTCACCGGGCTGAGACCCGTGAAGGTCACCGCGCCGCCGGCGGGCAGGAAGAACTGCGAATTGTCGATGGCCGGCGAAGCGGCGCGGAACGCGGTGTTCGAGGCGACCGGCACGTAGGTGCGGCCGTACGAACCGTAGAGCTTGTCGTTGCGATCGCCGAAGACGTCATAGGCAAAGCCCATGCGCAGACCGATTTCGTCGTCGAAGCTCGAGAACACCTGACCGTTCGGGTCGGCGACCGAGAACTGGTCGCGACGAACGCCCAGGTTCAGGGTCAGGCGATCGGTGATGTCCCAGGCGTCCTGGATGTAGATCGCCTTGTTGACGCCTTCGAAGCCGCCACCGGTCTCGAACTTGCGCAGTTCGACATATTCCTGACCGGGGGCGATCAGGCCGCCCAGGTTGTCGCCCACGGCGGCGCGGCGATAGATGTAGTTGTAACCGCCGTTACGCTTGGTGAACTCGGTCAGCGTCGTGTTTTCGCGGTCGTAGCCGGCGCGAATGTGGTGCGAGCCGAGCAGCTTGAAGTACAGGTCGACGTCGCCGCGATAGAATTCACGTTCGGCGATGAACGGGAAGGTGCTGGCGGCGGTGGTCTGACGGCTGATGACCGTGCTGCCGACGCGCTGGTCCGACACGACCGACTCGCCCGAGAGGTTGCCCAGGTTGGCGTTGTCGACTTCGCTGCGGCCATAGGCGGCCGAAACGGTCAGCCAGTCCGTGAAGCTGCCGGTGTAACGGGCGACGTAGTTCTCACCGCCTTGATAGAGCGTGTTGGCCGCGGTGCGCGGGCCGACGATCTGATCGGTGTCCAGCGAGTAACGATAGACGTCGCTCTTTTGCTTACGGCTGGTGTCGAAGTAGGTGAATTCCAGGTGCTGGCGGTCGGTGATGTAGCCGTCCAGCTTGAAGGCGTAGAACGGATCCGACGTGCGGAACTTGGTCGCGTTGTTCTGAGTGCCCGCGGCCGGGTTGAAGACGTTGACCGCCGACTGGGTCTTCAGGCTGTTGAACGAAGCCAGGCCGTAGAAGAACAGGTGGTCCGGGATGATCGGGCCGCCGGCTTCGACGATCAGGCTCTTGTCCGTGCGCTTGGACATCGAGTTGCGGCGGGCCAGAGCGTTCGGGGCCTGCTCGCGCAGCGAGTTGGGCTCGTAGTTGCCGTGGACGGCGAAGGTGAAGTCGTTCGAGCCCGACTTGGTCACGGCGTTGATCATGGCGCCGGTGCCGCGGCCGAACTCGGCAGGGAAGCCGCCGGTCTTCACTTCGACCGACTTGTAGAACTCGAACGGGACGGTGGTGCCGCCGATGCCGTTGACGAAGTTCGTGATGTTCAGGCCGTTCACGTAGAAGACGTTTTCACCGATCGACGAACCGCCGATGGCGGCTTGCGACTGGCCTTGCTGGGTGAAGCCGGCGGCCGAGTCGCCCGGGATGGCCGACGGGGCCAGCAGGGTCAGGGCGGTGACGTTCCGCGCGATCGGAACCTGCTTGGACAGGGTTTCGACATCGACGACCAGGCCGGTCGTGGTGTTGGCGAAGTCCAGCTGCGGGTTGGCGGTGCCGGTGATGACGACTTCCGAAACCGCTTCGCCTTCAGCCGCCAGGATGAAGCTGTAGTTCGAGGACGAGCCCGAACGGACGGCGACGTTGCCGTCGTTGGCGCCGACATAACCGCCCTTGTTGATCACGACCGAGTAAGCACCCGACGGAATCAGGGCGGCGCGGAATTCACCCGACGAATTGGTCGTCAGGTTGCGCTCGAAGCCTTGGGCCAGCGACTTCACGACGACGGTCGCGCCGACGATCGGGGCGCCCGAGGTGTCGTTGACGGTGCCGATCAGCGTGCCGTTTTGGTAGTCTTGGGCGCTGGCCACGGCCGGCGCGAACGTCGCGAACGTCAACGCCGCCATCGGCGCCGCAACAGTGGCGAAGCCGGCGAGCAGCGTGGACGTCAGCAGACGCGCGCGCGCACTGCCCTTATTGGTGGAATTCATATTCATCAAAATCCCCTCTGAACGCGGCGCAGGCGGCAAATCGAACAAGTCCCCCTCTAGAAACTTTGTCCGACCTGGAGCGGAAATCCGCCGAAGTGCGCCACGAGATCACTGGTGTCCCGGAAAAGATTTCCCCCGGTTGAGGCGACGTTAGGAGCGCCCGCTGTTCAGGGTCAATTGTCATTGCAAATTTGTAATCGACATCGCGCTCAGCTGTCGCAAAAACGCCACAGCGTCGCCGCTTTTCGATGGACCGAAGGTCAGCCAGCATACGGATGATCCGATACGCTCGCCAAAATCACTGTTTTGGCGAGACAATTTCGCATCCGCGAAACAGGGTTCTTCAGCACCCGTTTGCGCTGGAATTCCGACGAGGAATTGCGCCCAGGTGTTGACTTGAACCAAATCGTGCCCTGACAAGCGCCCGTTTGTGTGAAAGTTTTTTAACGATACCGCTGACGTAAAGTATTTCCCGCCTGCGTTAGCCGTGTTTGTAGGCGCCTTGCACCCGCCTCTGGCCATTGCCTAGGCGCCGTCCGCCCATGAAGATGCGTCGGCGGCGAAATGCGCCGCGGCAGTTACGAGCCTCGACCAGCCCATGAGCGATTTTCGCCCCGTCACCGACACCTTCTCGGTCGCCCCGCAGGTCAGCGAAGCCGACATGGCGCGCGCCGCTTCCGAAGGCTTCGTGCTGGTGATCAACAATCGGCCGGACGGCGAGGACCCCAACCAGCCGTCCAGCGCGACGATCGAGTCGGCCGTGCGGGCGGCGGGCATGGACTATCTGCACGCGCCCGTGCGCGGCGGCCCGACCCAGGAGCAGGTCGACGCGGTGAAGGCGGCCGTGGAAGCGGTCGACGGCAAGGTGCTGGCCTTCTGCCGTTCGGGCACGCGCTCGATCGTCACCTGGTCGATCGGCCAGGCGCTGGCGGGAGAAGATCGCGAGACCCTGGTCAACCAGGGCCGGCAGGCGGGCTATGACCTGTCGGGCGTGCTGCCAGGCTGAGCCTAGTGGCCCAGCATCTGCCGGGCCGCCATCGGCGTCGGTTCGGGCTGGCAGCTGGCCAGCGCGAACTGCGCCATGATGATACACAGAACGGCAAAGGCGGCGCGCTGAAGCCGTTTTGAGACAAAAATCGCCGCGTCCGCCGCCATGGCCGGTCCTCCAGGGTTACTGGAGCGTTAAATCGCAAGACCGGCGCCGTTCTTCCGGAGCCTTCCGATGATCCCCTTCGTCCGCGAGCTCGAATTCGAGTATGGCCGCAGCGACCAGGTCTCGCCGCTGATCCGCCGGGTGATCGCCCGCAATCCGGGACCGTTCACCTATACCGGCACCGGCGTCTACATCGTGGGATCGGGCGAGGTGGCGGTGATCGATCCCGGCCCCGACCAGCCGGAACACCTGGACGCCCTGCAGGCCGCCCTGACCGGCGAACGCGTGACCCATGTTCTGGTCACCCACCATCACCTGGACCACTCTCCCCTCGCCCACCCGCTGGCGGCGCTGCATGGCGCCAAGGTCTACGGCCTGCCGGCGCCTTCGCCCTACGCCAGCGACGCCCCCGCCCTGGAAGAAGGCGCCGACGACCGCTTCCGACCGGACGTGACCCTGGCCGACGGCGATCTGCTGGCCGGCCCCGGCTGGACTCTCGAGGCGATCACCACCCCCGGCCACACCTCCAACCACGTCTGTTTCGCACTGAAGGAGGAGAACGCCCTCTTCGCCGGCGATCACATCATGGGCTGGTCGACCACGGTGATCACCCCGCCCGACGGCGACATGGGCGAGTATTTCGAAAGCCTGGCCAAGGTGCGGGCGCGGAACTTCGACGTTCTGTGGCCCACCCACGGCGCGCCCGTCCGCGAGGTCGCGCCGTTCATCGACGCCTATGTCGCCCACCGCCGGGCGCGCGAGGCGCAGATCCTGGACGCCCTGGCCTCAGGCCTGACCACCATCAAGACCATGGTCCCCAGCCTTTACGCCGCGACGGACCCGCGCCTGCATCCCGCCGCGGCGCATTCGGTGCTCGCCCACATGCTGCAGCTGGTGCGCGAGGGACGGGTCGTCAGCGCGGGGGTGGCGGGGTTGGACGCGGAGTATCGGCTGGCTTGATCCTCAAGCCCCGCGCACCGCCGCGATCAGGTCGGTGATGCGGGCGCAGTTGCGCCCCTGGTCGGGGCCGGCGTCGCGGCCGATCGAGCGCATGTCCACGCGGGACCCTTGCGCATCGGGACGGACGCGGACCACCAGATCGTCGGTCAGGCCGTACCAGAAGCTGCTGCCGGCGGCCTCCAGGCGGCCGTCGGCGGGATCATCGGTGACCAGGGTCATGCCCGAGGCCATCACCGCGGCCTTGACCGCTTCATAGGCGTCGCCGGGCGCGCGCGGCGTGACCAGCGGGCGGGCTGCGGAACAGGTCTCGGCATTGATGTCGGCCACCCGGCGGCCGGCATAGGCGGCCGAGCCGACCGGCAGGCTGGGGTCGTCGTCGACGATCTGGGCCGAGCCGCCGCGCGCGGCCAGGGCCGCGTCCGAGAAGGCCAGCGGCGTCTGCCAGTCGGTGGCCACGTCGTGGATCGGCGGCGACTGGCCCGACAACGCCTTGGCCGCGAACATGGCCGCGAAGCTGGCGACCGTCAGGGCCAGCGCCAACAAGGCGCCCTTGCCCAGCTTCGAGAAGCCGCCGACCAGGGCGACCACCAGGGCCAGCAGGCTGGTGGCCACGCTGATGAAGGCGGCCTTGGGCGCCCAGTCCAGAGTCATGGCCGTATAGCCCAGCGGCAGATCGAGAAAGCCGAGCTTGACGCCCAGCGCCCCGCCGCCTGCCAGGATGGCCGGCGCCAGGGCCGCCAGGACGGCGAGATTGACATAGAGCAAAGCCCAGACCGGCGGCTTGCCGGACTTGGCCGGCTTGGCGGTCTCAGCGTCCGAGGCTTTCGAGCGGGCCTTGGCTTTCTTGCCGCCCTTGCGCGGCGTGATCGGCATGGCGAACGGCAGGTCATCCTCGGCCGACGGATCGACGATCAAGGTCGGCCTGGGCGCGGCCGCCGGTTCGTGCAGGCGCAGCGGAATCTCGGGAACGGGTTGCGGCTTGGCCGGCTCCGGTTCAGGCGGCGCGATCATGGGTGCCATCACCGGCGCAGCAGCCGCGACGGCGGCGCCCGCCGCGATTAGAGCGTCGGCCTGACTGGTGTCCTCAGGCTTCTCCGGCTCAACCACCGGCTCAACCACCGCCTGGGGCGCGTGGACGACTTCGGTCGCCACGGGTTCGGCTTCCGGCTGGGGCGCCAGGACCGGTTCGACGTCGGCCGGCGTCTCGACAGGCTCGGGCGCGTAGATCACCGCACCGTGCGAGCCGTCGGCGGCGGCCAGGGTCTGAGCCTTCGGCGCTTCGGGAGGCGTCGGCTGAACCGGCGTCTCCGGCAGCGTGTAGCCCTGATCGGCCAGGCGCTTGCGGATCAGCTTCTTGTCGATCTTGCCGGTCGCGCCCAGCGGGATGTCGTCGACGAACAGCACGTCGTCAGGCATCCACCACTTGGCGATCTTGCCCTGCAGGAAGTCGATGAACTCCTCCTTGGTCGCCGTCTCGCCGTCCTTCAGCTTGATCAGCAGCACAGGGCGCTCGTCCCACTTGGGATGGGCCGCGCCGACCACCGCCGCCAGGGCGACCTTGGGATGGCCAACGGCGATGTTCTCGATCTCGATCGTGCTGATCCACTCGCCCCCGGACTTGACGACGTCCTTGGCGCGGTCGGTGATCTGCATGAAGCCGTGATCGTCGATCGTGGCCACATCGCCGGTGTCGAAGAAGCCCTCGTCATCCAAGATCTTGCCGCCGGCGCCGCGGAAGTATTCGGCGGCGATGATCGGGCCGCGGATCTTCAGGTTGCCGAAGGCCTTGCCATCATGCGGCAGGCGCTGGCCCTCGTCGTCCTTCAGGCAGATCTCGACGCCCAGCGGGGGACGGCCCTGCTTGAGACGATAGGGCATCTGCTGGTCGTAGGGCAGGTTTGCGAGCTCGTCGGTCATCACCGACAGCGTGCCGACCGGCGAGGTCTCGGTCATGCCCCAGGCGTGGACCACCTCGACGTCGTACTTGTCGTGGAAGGCGCGGATGATGCTTTCGGGGCAGGCCGCCCCGCCGATCACCACCTTCTTCAGCACCGGCAGCTTGGCGCCCGTGGCCTCCAAGTGCTGCAGCAGCATCTGCCAGACCGTGGGCACGGCGGCCGAGAAGGTCACGCCCTCGGTGTCCAGAAGCTCGAAGATCGAGGCGCCATCCATCTTGGCGCCGGGCATGACCATCTTGGCGCCGGTCCCGGGGGCCGAGAACGCCACGCCCCAGGCGTTGGCGTGGAACATCGGCACCACGGGCAGGATCACGTCCTTCTGCGACAGGCCCATCACGTCGGGCTGCAGGGTGATCAGCGTGTGCAGGAAGTTGGAGCGGTGCGAATAGAGCACCCCCTTGGGGTCGCCCGTCGTGCCCGAGGTATAGCAGAGCCCCGCGGCCGTGCCCTCGTCGAAGCCGCCCCAGGCGCAGTCGGCCGAATGCTGCTCGACCAGGTCCTCATAGGCCAGGAGGCCCTTGAACTGGGGCGCGTCGCCGGCCGGCGCGAAGTCGGTCGGCATATGGGCGCGGTCGGTCAGGACGACCACGTGCTCGACATGCGGCAGGCGCGGTAGAATGGCGGCGATGATCGGCAGGAAGGTCAGGTCGGTGAAGATGGCGCGGTCGCCGGCGTGGTCGGCGATCCAGGCGATCTGCTCGGGGAACAGGCGCGGGTTCAGGGTGTGGCACACCGCGCCGATGCCCATGATCCCGTACCAGACCTCCATGTGGCGGCCGGTGTTCCAGGCCAGGGTGCCGACGCGGTCGCCCGGCTTGATCCCCAAGGCCAGCAAGGCGTTGGAGACGCGCTTGGCGCGATCGCGGATCTCGCCATAGGTCGTGCGCACGATCGGCCCTTCGACCGAGCGACTGACCACCTCGCGGCCGCCATGCCACTGGGCGGCGTGATCGATGATCTTGTCGAGGGTCAGCGCCCCGTGCTGCATCAGCCCTTGCATCGGTTCCTGCTCTCCCGGCTTCTCTTATCGTCGTTCAGGCAAGGCTATCGGCGCGAGGGCTGGCGCGCAACGCACAGCCCCCGAAGCGGGAACAATCCATCGCCAAACCGACCTATGCCGCACGCGGTGATCGGTCGCAGCGCCGATAAGGAGACTCTTGGTTGCGATGGAAGGATAGTCCTCCTGCTGGCGAACCCGGTTCGTCGAGGGAGAAGCAAGTTTGGGTTGGGTGGCCGACACTTTGGCGGACGAGCGTCTCGACGAGGTCGCGGCCGACATCCGTCGGCTGGGCGTCTCGCGGGTCGTCTCCGGCTGCCTGGCCGCCGGCGTCATCGGCCTGGGCCTGGGCTACGGCGTCGCGCTGGCCTGGCTGGCCAGTTTCCTGATCGCCGAAAGCCTGGCCACCCTGGCGACGCGCAACTTCGGACAGGGACGTCCGGGCACGACGCGCGAGCGGGCCGGCTTCATCCTGGCCGCCATTCCCGTCAACGCCAGCTGGGCGACCCTGGCCGCCCTGCTGTGGGTCCACGGCCCCGACCGGCTGAAGATCGCGGCCGTCGCCATATGGTGCGGCCAGCTGGTCTTCGCCCAGCAGTATCGCCACCAGCCCCTGGCGCTGTTGGCGATCAGCGGGCTGACCCCGGTGCTGTGCCTGGTCGTCTTCCCCTTCGTCTATCTGGACGGAAACGACCTGGTGACCATGGCCACGCGCTGGTCGCTGGTGCTGCTGATCGGCGTCACCATCAACGTCTCGCTGCGCAACCGCGCCGCCGCCCAGCGCATGGACGACCTGACCCGCGGCCTGCGCGAAGAGCGCGAGAAGGCGCTGGAAGCCGCCCGCGCCAAGTCGACCTTCATCGCCGTCACCAGCCACGAACTGCGCACGCCGATGAACGGCCTGCTGGGCATGGCCCACGCGCTCCAGCGTTCGGACCTCGACCCCGTCCAGCGCGAGCACGTGGCCCTGATGATCAAGTCGGGCGACAGCCTGATGCAGCTGCTCAACGACGTGCTGGACATGTCGCGCATCGACGCCGGCAAGGTCGAGCTGGTCCCCGAGCCAATCGACCCGCGCGCGGCCGTGTCCGACATCGTCGACGCCTGGCGCGACGCCGCCCAGGCCAAGGGCCTGGCGCTGGAATGCCGCTTCGGTGCGGAGGCGCCAGCCTGGATTTCCGCCGACCCGCTGCGCATCCGCCAGGTGCTGGCCAATCTGATCTCCAACGCCATCAAGTTCACGCCGCAGGGTCATGTCCGCGTCACGGTCGACGCCGAGCCGGTCGAGACGGACTGGCTGATCAAGCTCTCGGTCTGCGACACGGGGCCGGGCGTGCCGAAGGAAGCCACCGGACGCGTGTTCGACAGCTTCACCCAGGCGGACGAAACGGTGTCACGTCGCTACGGCGGCGCAGGCCTGGGGCTGGCGATCTCGCGCGCCCTGGCGCGGCAGATGGGCGGCGATCTGGTGCTGCGCCCCAATCCGGACGGCGCCTGCTTCGTGTTCAGCCTCCAGGCCCCCGAGGCCGACGCGCCCGCCCGGGCCGAGCCGCATGCCGATCTGGCCGAGGACGAGCCGCTGGAACAGCTGCGCGTGCTGATGGCCGAGGACAACGCCATCAACCAGTTGGTCGTCCGCACCATGCTGGAGCCGACCGGCGTCAACCTGACCGTGGTCGAGAACGGCGCCGAGGCTCTGAAGGCGATGAGCGAGGGCCGCTACGACTGTGTGCTGATGGACATCAACATGCCGGTGATGGACGGCATCACCGCGCTGGAGGCGATCCGGGGCGGCCAAGCCGGCGATCCGGCCCTGCCCGTCATCGCCCTGACCGCGTCGGCCATGGCCGGCGACCGCGAGCGCTTCCTGGGCCTGGGCTTCGACGACCATGTCGGCAAGCCGGTCAAGCCGATGGACCTGATCACCGCGATCGTCCGAGCGGTCAGCCCAGAGCCGCCAAACAACGGGTTGAAGGCGGCTTAGCCCCTACCCCATCGCCTCCGCCAGCGCCCGGGCCTCGTCCTCGAAGGCGCTGACCGTGTCGACCTTGCGCCAGGTGATCTCGCCGGTGTCGCGGGTCAGCTGATTTTCCAACACCGCCACGTCGGCGTCCGAGGCGTCGTTGACGCGGGCGGCGACGCGGGCGCGCAGCACTTCGGGCGGCGCTTCCAGCCATACGCCCTGGAACGCCACGCCGACCCGTTCGGCCAGGGCCTCGGCGCGGGCGCGCTCCTCGGCCTTCAGGAACACCGCGTCCAAGACCACCGAGCGTCCGGCCTTCAGGCACAGCTCGGCGTCGCCGAACAGCTTGTCATAGACCTGGGCGCTGACCTCGGGCGTATAGGCCTCACGGGGCAGGCGCTGCAGCGAGGGCACGCCCCACAGACGCTTGCGGATCTCGTCGGTGCGCAGGACCACCGCGCCGGGGGCCGAGCCCAGGCCGGGCGCGCAGACGCGCGAGAAGGTCGACTTGCCCGACCCTGACAGACCGCCGGCCGCCACCAGGCTGACCGGGCGCGGGGCCAAATGCTCCAGGGCGGTCTGCAGGTAGGCGCGCGCGGCCTCGTCGTCGCCGGTATAGGCCCAGACGTGGGTGCGCACGGCGGCGCGGACCGACAGCATCAGCGGCAGGGCCGCCAGGCCGGTCCACAGGCCCTCGCCGAAGGTGCGGGCGGCCTCGTCCAGATAGGCGTTCAACACCCGGCCGGCGGCGTCGCGGCGGCGACGGAAGTCCAGGTCCATCAGCAGGAAGGCCAGGTCGTACTGCACGTCGATGTCCGACAGGGTGTCGTTGAACTCGATGCAGTCGAACAGGATCGGCTGGCCGTCCTCGATCAGGATGTTGCCCAGATGCAGGTCGCCATGGCAGTGGCGAGCGAAGCCCTCCTTGGCGCGGCCGTCCAGCAGCGGACCCAGGCGCTCCAGGGCGATGTCGGTCTCATGCACCAGGCGCTCGACGGCCTGCTTGCCCAGGCGCGGGGCGAGGCCGCGCAACAGATTGGCGTTGGAGCGGATCGTGTAACCGAGAGCCGAGACGCCGCCGCCGTCCGGGCGCAGGGCCGAACCGGCGTGGAAGCGGGCCACCGTGCGGCCCAGCGAATCCTCGAGCGCGTCATCGATCGCCCAGGGCTGGGTGGCCAGCACGCCGTTCTGGTCGAAGCGGCGCATCTCCAGCAGGTATTCGACGATCTCGCCCTGGCCATCGATCTCGAGGCCGCCGTCGTCCATGCGCGTCAGACAGCGCACCTCGCGATAGATGTCGGGCGCGGCCGCGCGGTTGAAGGTCAATTCCCGTTCGAGGGCCCAGCGGCGCAGCTCGAGCGTGGAGTAGTCCAGGAAGCCGAAGTCGACCGGGCGCTTCACCTTGAAGGCCGAGCCGCCGATCAGGAACACCCGGGCGCACGAGGTCTCGATCGTGTTCTCCGCCCGCTCGCCGAACCAGGCGGCCACTTCCTGCTCGCGCGCGGCTTCCACGTCCTTGATCACGCCGGTCATCCCATCTTCGCGCCCCGAAAATCCGGCGCGGGCGCTGCATAGCCGAAACCGCGCGACAAGTCGCCTCGCGCCGACCTTGCCACGCGCTCGTTTTCGCGGTTAGATTGTATCAATAGCCATTGGCGTGAGGGGCACATGCTTGTCGGTGCGGGTCTGAAACGGTCTAGCCTCAAGCGCGAGGAGATCCTGGCGTCGGCCAGGGCTCTGTTCCTGCGCACCGGCTATTCCGACGCCGGCATGGAAGTGGTCGCCCGCACGGCCGGAGTGTCGACGGCGACGCTGTACGCTTACTTCCCCAGCAAGGCCGACCTCTTCAAGGCCATCGTCATGGAGACGGTGACCGACGTCGCCGCGCCCGTGCGCGAGGCCGTCCGCGTCAAGGGCGACGCCCGCGTTCGGCTCAACGCCCTGGCCACGGCCTATGCCGGCTTCTTCGCGCGGCCCGACGTCCGCGGGCTGTTTCGCATGGTCACGGCCGAGCGCCGCCGGTTCGAGGACGTAGCCGAATATTTCCTGCAGAGCGCCCGCGACGAACTGGGCGGCGCCATGCTGGCGGTGATCAACGATCTGGTCCGCGCCGGCGAACTGAGGGTCGACAAGCCCTCGTGGGCCGCCGGCCAGCTGATGGGCATGATGGACCACGTCACCCTGGTGCTGGGCCTGTCGGCTGGCGACGACGTCCAGCCCCGCCGCGCCGTTCAGGACATCGCCGAGGATGCGGTCGAGACCTTCCTGGCGCGGTACGGGACCAAGGCCGCCTAGCCTCTTGAGCCATCCCTGGGTTCGTGCCCCTCTAGGCGCGTCGGGAACAGATCAAGGCGCGGCTCATGTTCAGACCCATGCTCCTTCTGGCGGCGACCAAGGTTTGCCACCACGGCAAGACGGTCGAGCTGCGCTAGGTGAGCGGACTGGTCGACGCCGCCACGACGCTGCAGAACTCAGGCTTTGCGACCTGGGCGCGCGGCTCGGCCTATGCCTATCCGATCGCCAACCTGGCGCACCTTCTGGGCCTCGTCTTGCTGGTGGGCGGCATTGGCGTGCTGGACCTGCGGGTCGCGGGCCTGTGGCGCAGCCTGCCGGTCGCGCCGCTGTCGCGGGCCCTGACGCCGCTGGCCGTCGCCGGCCTGATCCTGATGATCCCTAGCGGCCTGACGATGTTCGCGGCAGACGCCCGAGCGCTGGCCGGTTCGCCGCTGTTTCGCTGGAAGCTCGTGCTGATCGGGCTGGCCGTGACCAACGCCGTCGTCTTCCGCCACGCCTGGGGCGCGCGCCTGGATCGCTGGGGCGAGACCGTGCCGCCGGCGGCGCGTAGCCTGGCCGCGCTGTCACTGCTGCTCTGGCTGACCGTCGCCGCACTGGGTCGGCTGATCGCCTATGCCTGAGGCTATTTCACCACGTAGGCCAGCGAGACCTTGAAGTTCGACTTGGCCGCCATCGCGCCGCGCGTCTTCAGCCGGACGTACTTGACCTGGGCCTGGGTCGTAACGGTGGGCTGGAAGGTGAAGACCTGGTCGGTGCTGTCGGAGAACTCGACGTCGTCGGCCGCGCTGGTGCTGGACGTGTAGTTGAAGGCCAGGCCCGAGGCCGGGCTGCCCTCGATGAAGCTGGCGAAGGGCGCGCCCGTGCCATCGCCATCCAACGCGACACTGGTGTTGGGCGGCGTGGCGATCACCACCGCCACGACGTTGTTGTCCTGCACGCCGACATCGGGATTGCCGACCGTGGCCGTGATCCGCCGCTTGCTGGCCGGGATGGCCTTGGGATTGCTGGTCCCGTTCAGTTCGTCCCAGGTGGTGGTGGTGACGGTGGAAACGGTCGGCGCGACACCGCTGATGGTCAGGGTGGCGGTCACTTCGGTTTCTGCGCTTCCTGAATCGGTCTTGCCCAGGAGACAGATGTCGCCCAGGCCGATCGCGGTGCAGAAGCTCCACTCCCACTTGATCTTGAACTTGCCCACATAGGTGCCCGGCGGCGGCGCCGTGCCGGTCGTCGTCGGCATGCGCGGCTTGATGTAGACGGGAACGCTGCTCGGGACGCTGCCCGTCAGACCCAGCAGGTCCAGCAGCGTGCCATTGATGAAGAAGGTGGGGCTGCTGCCGACCAGCGGCGTCCCCGTGGATCTGGCGGCCAGCTGGATGTCGACGGTGTTGACGGTGTTGGTGTGGGTCAGCTTGGGGCTCGCCGTCGTCAGCGTGGCCTTCAGATAGTTGGCGCCCAGCAGGCTGAGCACCGGGCTGCCGGCCGCGCAATAGAAGCCGCCGACGAAGCTGGAAAACGGCGCCACGTCGCCATTGACGGCGTTGGGCGAGTGCGGGCCCACCGTCGCCGTGGACGTGGCCAAGGCGGTGCAGGCCGCCGACGCGCCGGTCGCGGCGAACAGGCTGGCCGCCGCCGCCAATATCGAACAGGTAAAGCTCAGCCGCATCGCGAAGGTCTCTGAATGTCTTCCAGAGATTGAGCCGCGCGGGTTAATCCGGCTTCAAGGAACAAGGCGCCCCGAACCGGCAAAGCATAGACTTTGGTCTAGAAACAGCGTGTTAGGGGAACAGGCGCCGGGTCGTCCAGCCCTCGCCCACGCGATCGAACACCAGGCGTTCGTGCAGGCGGAACGGCCGATCGCGCCAGAACTCGAGCGCGATGGGGACGATGCGATAGCCCGACCAGTGCGGCGGACGCGGCACCTTGCCCAGGCCGAACTTCAGGCCCATTTCGGCGACCCGCTTCTCCAAGGCCAGACGGTCGGGCAGCGGCCGCGACTGGTCGCTGGCCCAGGCCCCGATCTGGCTGTGGCGGGCGCGGCTGGCGAAATAGGCGTCGGCTTCAGCCTCGCTCACTGGCTCGACAAGGCCACGGATGCGCACCTGACGGCGCAGCGACTTCCAGTGGAACAGCAGGGCGGCCTTGGGCTGGCCGGTCAGCTCCTGGCCCTTGGCGCTGTGGGTGTTGGTGTAGAAGACAAAGCCGCGGGCGTCGAAATCCTTCAGCAGCACCATGCGCGAATCCGGCAGGCCATCGGCATCGACGGTCGAGACGGCCATGGCGTTGGGATCGTTGGGCTCCTTCTTGCCCGCTTCCTCCAGCCACTCGGCGAACAGGGCGAAGGGGTCCGCCTCGCTCAGCAGGGCCGGCGGCGTCGCCTCGGTGACCTGGCGAACATAGTCGTCTTCGCTGGGCGAGGCGGGGATCAGGGTCGGGTCGGCGCTCATGGGTATGGGATATAGGCCCCTCCGGCGCACGGGGCCACATCGGGATTCCCCTGAAGTCTTAACTTAACCCGGCGTTGACCATCCTGGCGCAAGGGTCGGACCATGACTGCCCGTCCCGCCGCCCTATCGCTATCGGCCGCCCGCGCCCTCTTGGGCGTGACGCCGGACGCCGACGAGCGCGAGCTGCGCAAGGCCTATCGCGAGGCCGCGAAAAGGGCGCATCCGGATCGTCCGACCGGCGATGCGGCGCTCTTCCGCGACGTGCTGGCCGCCTATCGCCTGTTGCAGGACACGCCGGTCGTCCGCGCGAGCTTCCCACCGGCGGTGGCCCAGGCGGCGCCGCTGGTCGACCGTGTCTATCTGGACATCGACATCGCCACCGCCGTCACCGGCGGGGCCGAGCAAGTGGACATCGACGGCCGCCGCCTGCGACTGAAGCTGCCGGCCGGCCTGCGCGACGGCGACAGGGTTCGCGTCGACGGCGTGCTGTTCGAGGCCCGCGTCCGCGCTCAGAACGGCGCCCTGCTGCGGGGTTCGGACCTGTGGCTGACCGGCAAGGTCGATCCGCGCGTGCTGGCCGAGGGCGGCCGCGTCGAGGCCGACACCCCGCTGGGCCCACGCCTGGCCTGGATCTCGACCAAGGCCGCCGCGCGTGGCCTGGTTCGCCTGCCCGGCCAGGGCCTGCCGGCGCGCGCCGAGCACAAGGCCGGCGACCTATTCCTGCGCCTGGAAGCCGCCGAAGCCAGCGCTGAAAGCCCGGCGCGGTCGCTGCTGAAGCGCTTCGCGGCAGCCTGGGCGGCGTGAAGCTGCTCCCCCGCGCTGCGGGGGGAGGATCTTTTTGAGCGTCACCACTTGAAGTTATATCGCGCGCGATTAAATCGTACTCATCACTCAAGCCTTGGAGCTTTTCGATGAGCACTCTCTACTCCACCCGCGCCACCGTGGTCGGCGGCCGCGAAGGTCATGTCCGCACCGACGACGGCCTGCTGGACCTGCAACTGTCCATGCCCAAGGCCCTGGGCGGCAAGGAGACCGGGACCAATCCCGAGCAGCTGTTCGCCGCCGGCTATGCGGCCTGCTTCCAGAGCGCCCTGGCCCATGTCGCCCGCACCCAGAAGATCGCCCTGACCGGCTCGACCGTCACCGGCCAGGTTGGCTTGGCCGCGCAAGAGATCGGCTTCAAGCTGGAAGTGGCCCTCGAGGTCGAGACCCAGGGCCTCAGCCAGGCCGACGCCGAAGCCCTGGTGGCCACCGCCCACCAGGTTTGTCCGTATTCGAACGCCACGCGCGGCAATGTTGACGTGGCCATCACCGTCAAGGCGGCGTAACTAGTAGGGTAATGAGCAAGAATAACGCGTCATCCGATCCGTCCGTCGAAGCCCTGAAGCTCGACAATCAACTGTGCTTTGCGTTGTACGGCGCGGCCAACCGGATGACGCGGCTCTATCGTCCGCTGCTGGACGCCATGGGCCTGACCTATCCGCAGTATCTGGTCATGCTGGTGCTTTGGGAAACCAGCCCGCGCACCGTTGGCGCGCTGGGCGAGGCGCTGGACCTGGATTCCAGCACCCTGACCCCGCTGCTCAAGCGCCTGGAAGCCGCCGGTCTGGTCGAGCGCCACCGCGATCCGGAAGACGAGCGCCGGGTGATCGTCGATCTCAGCGAAGCGGGCCGCGCCCTGCGCGATCAGGCGAAAGCCATCCCCGAGCAGATGATCTGCGCGCTGGACCTGCAGATGGATGCGATCTCGACCCTGCGCGAGCGACTCAAGGTCCTGGCGAAGTAGTCTAGAGCGGCGGCTGAGGCTGCTGAGTCGGCGCAGCCTGGCGGCGCGCCTGATAGGCGGCGTGGTCAGCGTCGCTGGTCTGGCGCAGGGCCCGCAGGTCCTCGCTGATCCTGAAGATGGCGACATAGAACTCGCAGAAGGCGCGCCACAGCAGCACCAGAGCCCCCGCGACCAGCAGGCCGGCGATCAGCATCGGGAAGGCCAGAAGCAGCGAGCCGACGCCCGGTTCCTTGAGCGCCAGGCCCACGGCCGCGCCCACGACCGAGAAGCCGAACAGGGTCACGACGCCCAGTCCTGCCCAATAGATGAAGTGAATCACTGGCCCCGTGACCAGGCGATCGAACGTCAGAAGATCCCAGAGCAGCGAGTTGGACCCACGCTTGGTCTTATTGGCCGGAGGCATACTGAACCCCAAGTCGGCGAGAACCGCCCCGTTTTGAGGCCCCATCGCTAGCAGCGAGAAGCCCGCTCGGCAATGCCGGGCGGGCTCGCGTTTATCTCAGATCAAATCAAAGACGGCTTACTGGGGCTTGGCGCCCGCCACCGTGGCGTCGATCTGGGCCTTGGTGGCCGTAGTCGCGACGCTGCCGTCGGCGGCGGCGCTGAGGCTGTTGCCCGGCAGGGCGAACTTCACGCCGCCGTTGGTGACGATGACGTTAGTCGAGCCGTCGGCGCCGGTGCTGGTGCCGGTGATCTGGCCAACCGAGACGCCTTGGGCGTCCTTGACGGCCGCGCCGACCTTGATGTCGGCGGCGGTGGCCGAGCTGGGCGTCGCGGCGCTATCGGCCGGCGTGGCCGAAGGCTGCGTCGCGGCCGGGGCAGCCGGGGCGGCGCTGTCGGTCGGCGCCGGCGTCATGGCGTCGGCCGGCGCGGTCGGCGAGGCGGGCGTCGTCGGATCCGGCCTGGTGGTGGGGGGCGGGGTAGCTTTCGGCGCCGGC
>CAZRPD010000108.1:0-17776 GCA_964601775.1 uncultured Caulobacter sp.
CTCCGTCACGTCGCCTATCGGCGCCGCGCCACCTCCCCCGTTTCACGGGTGAGGAGAAAGCCCTCTCATCCTCCCCCGTGCAACGGGGGAGGTGGATCGCTGCGGATACGCAGCGAGACGGAGGGGGCGCTCAGGCACCCATGAGCAGACGACGGCTTCCTGGCCAGCCTTCAACGGCTTTGCGATCGCGCCGACCACTCAGCGATTTGCTCAAGGGCCGCGTCCAGCGTAGACGCCAGCTCGTTTCGATGAGCCTGCCAGGCCCTATGAAACTCGGCGTCGTCGCGGGCCTCTACATCCCAGGCGTTGACGGTGATTGCCTCGCCCTCCGGCGGCTCGATTGAAACTTGGAAGCACTCGTCCTCGCCAGCGCTGACATAGCAAAAACGCCGAGGTTGGCCGTCGAACTGCGCGTTGAGCTTCAGTCCGTGTCGCGACGCCCAAGTGGCGATGACATCGTCGATGGCTTCATAGGTCGTCACCAGACTTCCTCACTCTCAGCTTTCCGCCGCGCCTTCCCTACTTCCCCGCCGTCTCCGCCCCCAGCCAAGCCGTGCGGAACGCCAACTGCGCCTTCGTCGGCTTGAGGTCCGCCTTCTCGAAGCGGACGACTTCCAGGGTCGGGTCGGCGGCGACCTTCAGCGGGGCCTCACGGAGCTGGCCGCGCCGGAGGTACTTCACCGTGGTGGCCTCGCCGGGCTTGAGGCGGTCCAGGGCGCCGGACCAGTCGGCTTCGTTGGCGAACTCGAAGCGGCCGATGCTGAGGATGCGGTCGCCGGTCTCGACGCCGGCGGCGTAGAGGGCCGAGTTCGGGACCGGGGCTTGATCGAGGATCACCTCGCTGCCGCTGACCCGCACCTTGGCCGCGCCGAGCCAGGCCTTCTTGGGCGACTTGGCGCGCAGCTTCAGGCCTGCCTGCTCCAGCAGCGGCGCGAAGTCCGGCAGGGCCGAGCCTTCGATGCTGGCCTTGAAGAAGCCGTCGGCGAAGGCGGCGTCACCGGTCGTCTGGGCCAGGGCCGTCTGCAGGTCGGCGGGCTTGTAGGGCTTCTCCGGCGCGCCGTGGGTGCGCCACAGCTGTTTCATGTAATCGTCGAGCGTCAGCGGCTTGGCTCGGCCGCGCAGCTGCATGTCCAGCGCCAGGCCGATCACCGCGCCGTACGGATAGTACGAGGTGAAGATGTTGCCGTTGACCGGATCCAAGGCCGCGGCGGCGTCGACGAAGGGCGCGCGCAGGCTCATCTCCTGTGGCGAGCCGTACAGGCGGCCCGGGCCGTTGACCACGCCATTCAGCGTGCCCGACAGGGCGGCCAGGTACTCGTCGACAGTCGACTGGCCGGCGCGGCGGATCAGCAGCGGGCCGTAATACTGGGTGAAGCCCTCGGCCAGCCACAGCGACGGGGTGGGGTTGGCCTGGGTGAAGTCGAACGGCTCCAGTTCGGCCGGGCGCAGGCGCTCAACGTTCCAGGCGTGGAACAGCTCGTGGCTGGCCGTGCCCAGCTGGGCGAAGTTGGCGCGGAACAGCGAGCGCGGGTTGCTGATGAAGGTCGAGTTGCGGTGCTCCATGCCGTCGCCGGTGATCTGCGGCATATAGTCGGCGATGAAGGTGTAGGTCCCGTGGTCGAACTTGGGCAGTTCGCCGAACACCTTGATGTGCTCGGGCACGATGGCCTTCAGCTTCTCGGTGAAGGCGTCGGCGTCGACGTCCGTGCCGGGGTGATGCAGGGCCAGGCGGAAGGTGTAGTCGCGGCCGCCGTCGCTGACCGTCCACTCGCGCAGGGCGAAGGCGCTGATCTCGGTCGGGCTGTCGAAGAAGTACTGCTTGTTCGGGGCCCAGAAGGCGTCGGCCTGGCCCCCATCCTTTTCATTGGCGACCGGCGGCAGCTGAGTGGCGATCTTCCAGGTCGGGTCGGCACGCTTGAAGCTCACGCGGATCGGTTTGGCGTCATAGCCCTCGGCCCACAGGAAGGTGGCCGGCATGTTCAGGTGGGCGTGGGTGGCGTCGATCTGCGAATAGGTGCCGTCGCCACGGTCGGCATAGAGGGTGTAGGTCACGGTGACCGTCCCGTCGTGGCCGGCGATGCTCCAACCATAGGGCTCGGTGCGCTCGACCTTCAGCGGCTTGCCGGCGCCATCGACGGCGCTGACCTGGTAGACGTTCTTGGCGAACTCGTGGATCGCGTAGCGGCCGGGCGACGAGCGCGACATCCGCACCTTCAGCGCTCCGGCGGGCGCGTCGCGATAGGTGGCGACGATCTTGGCCTCGTGATGCTGGGCGTTGTCGAACGAGACCTCGTAGCTCACCGGCGCGTTGGGGCCGGGATCCTGGGCGGCAAATCCTTGGGCGGCCGCGCCCGAAGCCATCAACACCAAGGCCAGACCCGTCAGGCCGAACAGAGACTTCCGCATGCGCTTTCCCCTATCGCGAAACCGTCGCGATCGAAGGCCGCACAGTGGCCAAGGGCGCTCAGAGTCGCAACCCGAGCCGGAAAAGCAAAACGCCCCAGGCTTTCACCTGGGGCGCTTCGGTTTATTTGGGTCCCTTGTCGGGGTCACCCTTTCAGTTGGCGAGCCGGCGAAGAAAGGACGGGATCTCGAGGTCCTCGCCGTCGTCGGTGTGCTGCGACTCGACCGGCTGCAGTTGCGGACGCGCGCTCTGGGTCGAGCGGGCCTGCGGCTGCGGGGCCGAGGGCTGCTGCTCGTAGCGCTGGCGGCCACCGCCGAACATCGAGAAGAACCCGCCGCCCTGCTTCTGGGGACGACGCTCTTCGTAATAGTTGTTCTCGGGGAACAGCGGCTCTTCGGCGGCGTCCTCGACCATCGGGTCGACGATGCGGGTCACCTGGCGCGGGGCCGGCTGGGCGATGCGCGGCTCTTCGGCGACGGGTTCGTCGTAGTAGAGCTGGGCTTCCGGTTCCGGCTGGGCGGCCATGACGATCTCGGGTTCCGGCGCCGGGGTCGGCTCCGGCGCATAGGCCGAGGCGAAGGCCGACGACGGACGCTCGGCGGGGCGAGCGGCTTCGTAGCGGGCGGTCGGACGGGCCGGTTCCGGCTGCGGGGCCGGACGCGAGGTCTCGGCGATCAGCGGGGCGGCCGAGGTATTGCGGGTGGTAGGCTTGGGCTCGATCTGGGCGATCGAGGCGCCGTCCATGCCGGTGGCGACGACCGACACGCGGATGACGCCTTCCAGCGACGGATCGAAGGCCGCGCCGAAGATGATGTTGGCTTCCGGATCGACCTGGTCCGAGATCGCGTTGGCGGCCTCGTCGACTTCCAGCAGGGTCATGTCCATGCCGCCGGTCACGTTGACCAGCACGGCCTTGGCGCCCTTCAGCGAGACTTCGTCCAGCAGCGGGTTGGCGATGGCGTTCTGAGCGGCCATCAGGGCGCGGTCTTCGCCAGCACCTTCGCCGGTGCCCATCATCGCCTTGCCCATCTCGGTCATGACCGTGCGGACGTCGGCGAAGTCGAGGTTGATCAGGCCCGGCAGAACCATCAGGTCGGTGATCGAACGGACGCCCGAGTGCAGGACCTGGTCGGCCATGCCGAAGGCTTCGGCGAAGGTCGTGCGCTCGTTGGCGACGCGGAACAGGTTCTGGTTCGGAATGACGATCAGGGTGTCGACGTAGCGCTGCAGTTCCTGGATGCCGCTGTCGGCCAGGCGCATGCGGTGACGGCCTTCGAAGTGGAGGGGCTTGGTCACGACGCCGACGGTCAGGATGCCGCGTTCGCGAGCGCACTTGGCAATGATCGGGGCCGCGCCGGTGCCGGTGCCGCCGCCCATGCCGGCGGTGATGAAGACCATGTGGGCGCCGTCGAGGTGCTCACCGATCTCCGGGAACGACTCTTCGGCGGCGCTCATGCCGACTTCGGGATGGGCGCCAGCGCCCAGGCCCTGCGTGATCTGCACGCCCAGCTGGATGCGGCGGTCCGTCTTGGCGAACTGCAGCTGCTGCGCGTCGGTGTTGGCGACCACGAACTCCACACCTTCGAGGCCCGCCTCGATCATGTTGTTCACGGCGTTGCCGCCAGCGCCACCAACCCCGAACACCACGATACGCGGCTTCAATTCGGTGGTGCGCGGCGCGGAAAGAGAAATAGCCATTGGGGACCCTCGCGTCCTTACGCCGAAATCGTCAAAAGTGACCTCGGCGACACCCAATCGCCCAGGACTGCCTCGACGATCGTGTTAACAGAACAACCACCATCGTTAATCGGCAGTTAACTGCATAATCTGAGTCGTGGTCTGGTCGAGCGCGACCGTGGGATAAATTGTGGTCTATCAACAGAAACTCCAGGCGAACCAAGGGTTCCGTAGCTGTCCACAGGCGCGTGCGACCGAACGACGCTGAGTTCGAATTCTGACGAATACAGGCCGTTTCGGGCAGCAAAAAGCCCGACCAAGAAGCTTGGCCGGGCTTTTTAAAGTTAAGCAGTAGAGTTAACCGAGCTTAAGCGTTCGCGGCCTTGAGGCGGATCAAGGCCGCGCTTGCGCCGAGATCTTTAAAGGTTGTCGCGCAGCCACGCCGCCGCGCGGGCGACCGGGCTGGCGTTGGGGTCGAGCGGGCGCTTACGGACCGGACCGCCGGCCAGGGCCTTGGACGAGACGGCCTCGCGCGGGCCGAAGGCCGTGCGGTGCAGCGTGCCGGCGGCGGCGCAGAACGCCGGACCGGAAGCGGCGTCGGCCAGGTGCGGCACCCGGCGCGGACGGCCCAGGCGGACCGGACGGTCGAACACGCGCACGGCGACTTCACGCACGCCGGCCAGCTGACTGGCGCCGCCGGTCAGGACGATGCCCGCGCCCGGCTCGACCGGCGCGCCCGAGGCCTTCAGGCGCTCGCGCAGCAGTTCCAGGGTCTCTTCGACGCGCGGCTGGATGATGCCCTTGAGCAAGGAGCGCGGCGCGATCACCGGACCGGCGCCTGGATCGTCGCCGCGCGGCGGGGCCTCGATCATCTCGCGGTCCTCGTTCGCCGAAGCGATCGCCGAACCGTGCAGGGTCTTGATGCGCTCGGCGCCGACCACCGAGGTCTGCAAGCCGCGGGCGATGTCTTGCGTCACGTGCCCGCCGCCGACGGCCAGGCTGTCGACGTGGCACAGGGCGCCGTTGTTGAACACGGCCACCGAGGTCGAGCCGCCGCCCATGTCGATGCAGACCGCGCCCAGGTCCATCTCGTCCTCTTCCAGCGCGGCAAGCGCAGAAGCGAACGGCGCGGCGACCACGCCTTCGAAGGACAGGTGAGCGCGTTCGACGCAGTGGGCCAGGGTGTGGAAGATGTTCTCGTTGACCGAGACGACCAGCAGCTCCAGGCCCAGCGAGCGGCCGAACATGGCGCGCGGGTCGCGGATGCCGCGCTGGCCGTCGACCGACCAGGCGATGGGCAGCAGGTGGATCGGCTTGCGGCCGGGAATGCGGACCTGCGCCAGGGCCGAGGCGATGGCGCGCGACAGGTCGCCGTCGCCGATCGGGCGGGCGCCCAGCGAAACCTGGGTGTGGACGCGGTTGGAGGCCAGCTGACCGCCGGCGGTGCAGACGCTGACGCCCTGGACGTTGACGCCGGCCACGGTCTCGGCGCGCTCCACGGCTTGCGCAATCGCCTGAGCCGCCTCGTCCAGATTGACGATCGCGCCGCCCCGCACGCCGCGCGACTGGACGTAGCCGACACCGGCCGTCGTCAGGGTGCGGTTGTCGCGATGAATGCCGTCGGCCTTCATGATGAAGCAGGTGACCTTGGACGCGCCCAGGTCGACGGCCGCAATGGCGGGCTGGCGCACGAGCGTGGCCTTCAGGCCATCCCGAGCCTGCTTCCGTTCCTCCATTCGCGACATCGCTATCGTCACCTCAGTCAACTCGTTTACGCCCCGCCGGCCGCGGGCTGCCCAGGCAGCGCGCCGTCGCGAGGTCTAACCGCCACCATTTCGGGGTCGCGCAGATCGATCCGCGCAAAACCCATGTCGAGGATTCGCTGCCGCTGGTCGAGCTGATCCAATTGAATCAGCGCGGATTCTTCGTCAATGGCCGGCAGCTGAATCAGCGAGCCATCCTTCAGACGAAGATCCCAGCGGCGGTCGTCCACCCGCACCAGCGCTTCCAGTCGGTCGCGCAGACGCGGTCGCGAGGCCACGGCCGGCAGGATCAGGCCGGCGGCTTGATCCGCCCCCTGCCCCACCACCAGCGGCAGCTGGGGGAAGCGGGCCGGATCGGCCTCGCTGATCACCCGGCCCTCGCCGTCGATCACCTTCATTCGCCCGCGGTTCTGCCAGACGGCCAGAGCCGGCCGCTCTTCCACCGAGATGAGCACGGTGTCGGGCAGCATGCGGACGATCTTGGCGTCCTTCACCCAGCCCACGCCTTGCACGCGGGTCCGGACGTCGTTCAGGTCCATGCCCAGGGTCGGCTGATCCAGATAGAGGCCCGAGGCCGCCAGGATGTCGCCCTGTGCGGTCGCCGAGGCGCCGCGGATATGGACCGTCTTCAATTTGAAACCGGCGGAGGCGAAGCTGCCGCCGACGCCGCGAACCATGGACATGCCGAGGCGCTCGGCGCGATGGCCGGTCGCCAGCATGATCACAAGACCGAGTCCCAAGGCCGCGCCCGCTACGCTCAGGGCCACCGTGGGCGACAAACCCACGCCCTTGGCGGCGTGCAACTTCGCGGCCGGCTGCGCCCCCCGGGGCGCCGGCTTGCCTTTGCTCGGACTTGCGGGCGCTTCGGCCCGGGGTCGCCTAGGCTTAGGCGGTCCCCCCCGCACTACAGCGGGCATAAGCGTCCTCCACGATCCACGAAACTAAAGGGTCAAAAGGATCCCGACGCGGGCGACCTGCTCGGGTGAGCGGGTCGAGACATGCCGGGCTGTGATTGACCTCCAGAAGGCCCCAAAGGTCGTTAATGTCGTCATAACGGGGATTGACGCGGGTCATGCCTTGGCAACCACGATGTCGACGCGGCGCGACGAGGGTTACCGCGCCATAAACCCTTATATCACCTGGCTTTTATGGCATTCCGACTCGAATCCGACAGGCGTGTGAAGACGGCGACCGCCATTCATAGAAACCTGTGGATGCACGCAGTTCGTTGATCCGCGCCCTGGGACCATTTGACTCACCGGGGCGGTGGAAAGTGTACGAAAGCCCCGAATACTGGGGCAGGTGACGCGATTTCGCGTCGAAGCTTGAGCATATCCGGCGATATTCGACCGCCGGAAGCGTTTTAACGATCACTGCAACACACGGTCGCACGCGACATCGTGTCTGGCGCCCAATGCTGTCATCCCGGCCGCAGCGCAGCGGAGAGCCGGGACCGCGGAAAGCTCTGCGCTTCCTGCGGTCCCGGGTCGGCTACGCCGCCCGGGATGACAGGGTTGGGCGGCCTTAGTGCGCCGCCGAACCCGCGGGCTTCAGCGCCCGGAAGTCGACGTCGCTGTCGGCGACCAGATAGATGAAGCTGGCCCAGGCGGCGACGTTCTGCGCCAGTTCGTCGGGGCGCACCTTGTTCAGGGTGTCGTCGGCGGTGTGGTGGTAGTCGAAGTAGCGCGAAGCGTCCTGCTCCAGCTCGATCGACGGCACGCCGGCCTGCTCCAGGCCCTCGATATCGGCGCCGCCGTGCGAGGCGGGCGCGCGGTTCACGTAGATCTTCAGCGGGGCCAGCACATTGGCGGCCGTCGTGGCGATCGGGTGCGCATAGGCGCCGGCGGGCAGCTTCAGCGAATAGATGCGGTCCGCGCCGGTGTCGCTTTCGCCGGCCAGCACGATTTTTGAGACCTCGTCCTTGTGGGCCGCCAGATAGGCTTCCGACGAACCGCCGCTCTCCTCCGAGCCCCACATCACCACGCGCACCGTGCGCTTGGGACGCTTGGGCAGGTCGCCGATCAGCTTGGCGGCGGCCGTGGTGATGCCGATGCCGGTGGCGTCGTCGAGCGCGCCGGTGCCGACGTCCCAGCTGTCCAGGTGACCGCCGATGACGATCAGTTCGTCGGCCTTCGAGGTCCCTTTGATGTCGCCCGAGATGTTCCAGGCCACGTCGTTGGCGTTGCTGGTCGAGGCCAGCTTCAGCTTGATGCGCAGCGGCTTGCCTTGCTTGGCCAGGCGCTCCAGCTGCTCGGCCTCCGGCACGCCCATCGCGGCCGACGGGATGGTGGCCACGCCCTCGCCGAAGGCGGTCATGCCGGTGTGCGGGACGGTCGAGTCCGAGGTCGAGATCGAGCGGATCAGCAGGGCCACGGCCCCGCGCTTGGCGGCCTCGACCGGGCCAGCCCGACGCGAGATGCCGGCGACGCCATAGCCCGAACCGTCCTGGGCCGTGACCATCGGCTGGGTGATGACGGCGATCTTGCCCTTCAGCGCACCCTCGGGGGCGGCGATCATTTCGGCATAGGTGCGGAACAGGGCGACCTCGGCCTCGACACCTTCGGGCGCGGTTGGGACGGTGCGGCCCAGGCCGACGATGTCCAGCTTCATCGGATAGGGCGCCACCAGCTGGGCGCTCTCCTCGCCGCGGATCCACGACGACTTGGAAAATTCCTCGACCTTGATGTTGGTGAAGCCCAACGCCTTGAACTTAGCCACGCCCCAGTCCTTGGCGCGGGCCATGGCCGGCGAGCCGACGACGCGCGGGCCGATATTGGTGGTCAGGTCCTCGGTGATGTCCCAGGCGGTGCGGTCCAGCAGGGCCTTGTCGCGCAGAGCCTCGGCGGTCTTGACGTCCTGGGCGTGAGCGACGCCCGAGAACAGGGACAGAGCGGCCGATGCGGCCAGAAGACGACGGTACATGAGCAAGGATTCTCCCCAATGGCGCGCGAGTCATAGCACCGGTTCGCGCCGCGGGGAGTCAGCAGCGCGTGAAGTGTGGGGGGATAGGAGGCTGGCGCCTAAAGATCCTCCTCCGCGATGCGGGGGAGGTAGCCCGAAGGGCCGGAGGGGGCGAGCTGAACACAAGCCGCATTAGCCCCCTCAGTCGCTCCGCGACAGCTCCCCCGCATCGCGGGGGAGCATCTTCAGCGATTAAGCCGGCCGCCCGATCCGCTTGATCTCCCAGTCCAGCTGGACGCCGGTCTTGCCCAGCACGTCGGCGCGGACCGCCTCGCCCAGGCCTTCCAGGTCGGCCGCGGTGGCCTCGCCGGTGTTGATCAGGAAGTTGCTGTGCAGTGGCGAGAACATCGCGCCACCGAACGGTTTCCCCCGCCAGCCGGCCTCGTCGACCAGCTTCCAGGACGAGTGGCCCGGCGGGTTCTTGAAGGTCGAGCCGCCGGTCTTTTCGCGGATCGGCTGGGTCGTCTCCCGGCGCGAGGTGATCTCGGCCATGCGGGCCTTGATGGCGTCCGGCGCGTCGGAAACGCCTTCGAACACGGCGTCCAGCACGAACACCGTGTCACCGTCCTGCAGGGCGCTGTGGCGATAGGTGTAGTGCAGGTCCTCGACCGACAGCTCGCGCACGACGCCGGCGCGATCCATGACCCGCACCGACTTGACGACCTGGACCGTCTCCGAGCCATAGCAGCCGGCGTTCATGATCACCGCGCCGCCGATCGTGCCGGGAATGCCGGCGTAGAACTCAAGCCCCGCGATGCCGGCCTCGGCCGCCTTGCGGGCAAGGATGGCGTCTGGGACGGCGCTGCCGGCCTTGATGCGGTTGTCGCCCAGCGGCTCGACACCGTTGAAGCCTTTTCCTAAGCGGATGATCACGCCCTCGACGCCGCCGTCGCGGACCAGGAGGTTCGAGCCCACGCCGATGGCCATCACCGGTACGGCCGAGTCCAGCGCCTTCAGGAAGTCGGACAGGTCCTGCTCGTCGGCCGGCAGGAACACCACGTCGGCCGGACCGCCGACCCGGAACCAGGTGAACGGCGCTAGGGGCTCATTGATCAGCAGCTTGCCGCGGACGGTCGGGAGATTGGCCTTCCAGCTCACTGGGACAGTGCTTCCAGCTGACCAGGCAACGCATAGGACCAAGACGTGATGTCGCCCGCGCCCAGCAGCACGACGAGGTCGCCCGATTTGGCTTCCTCGGCGATCAGGGCCGGCAGAGCGGCGGGGCTTTCCAGCGGCAGGGCGCGGCGGTGGCCGAACTTCTTGAGGCCTTCGACCAGGGCGTCGCGGTCGACGCCTTCGATCGGCTGCTCGCCGGCGGTGTAGACGTCGGCCACGACCACCGTGTCGGCGTCGTTGAAGCAGCTGCTGAACTCGGTCATCAGATCGCGCAGGCGGGTGTAGCGGTGCGGCTGGACCACGGCGATGACCTTGCCTTCGGTCACCGCGCGGGCGGCCTTCAGCACGGCGGCGATCTCGACCGGGTGGTGGCCATAGTCGTCGACGACGCGGATGCCGTTGGCCACGCCCGTGGTGGTGAAGCGGCGCTTGACCCCGCCGAAGGTGGCCAGGCCCTTGCGGATGGCCTCGGCGTCGACGCTGAGCTCGCGGGCCACGGCCACGGCGGCGGTGGCGTTCAGCACGTTGTGGTGCCCGGCCATCGGCATCTTCAGGCCCTCATAGCGGACCCCCTCGCCGTTCAGCGGCGAGACGACGATGTCGAACTTGGCGCCTTCAGGCCCCATCTCGATGTTGGAGACGCGAACCTCGGCCTGCGGGTTGGTGCCGTAGGTCACCAGGCGCCGGTTCTCGATGCGCGAGGTCAGGGCCTGGACTTCCGGGTGGTCGGTGCAGACCGCCGCGAAGCCGTAGAACGGAATGTTCTCGATGAAGTCCTGGAAGCCCTTCTTCACCGCGTCGAAGTCGCCCCAGTGATCCAGGTGCTCGGCGTCGATATTGGTGACGATCGCAACCGTCGACTTCAGCTTCAGGAACGAGCCGTCGCTCTCGTCGGCCTCGACGACGATCCAGTCGCCCTCGCCGACCTTGGCGTTGGTGCCATAGGCGTTGATGATGCCGCCATTGACCACGGTCGGGTCTAGGTCGCCGGCGTCCAGCAGGGCCGCGACCATCGAGGTCGTGGTCGTCTTGCCGTGGGTGCCGCCGACGGCGATCGAGAACTGTAGGCGCATCAGTTCGGCCAGCATCTCGGCGCGGCGGACCAGCGGCAGGCGCTTGTCGCGGCCGGCGACCATCTCGACATTGTCGGCCTTGATCGCGGTCGAATAGACGATGGCCGACGCGCCTTCGACATTGGCGGCGTCCTGGCCGATGAAGATCCGCGCGCCCAGCTTTTCCAGGCGCTCGGTGTTGGCGCTGGCCTTGGCGTCGCTGCCTTGCACGGTGTAGCCGATACGCAGCATGATCTCGGCGATACCGGACATGCCAATGCCGCCGATGCCGATGAAGTGCACGGGGCCGAGTTCGAAGGGGACGGGGCGTCGACGCTGGATCATGAAAAGCCGATTAGACCAATTCCGCGCGACGCGAAACGCCCTCTTGGCGTTGGCGCTGTCGACCACCCCTGCCCTTGCCCAGGCGCCCTCTGCGGCGCCGCTTGAACTGCGCCTCGCCGACGTCGGCCGCTTCGCCGTATTCGTCGACATGGGGAGCGTGCAGTGGACCGGCCGGACCGCGCGGCTTCGTGTCCTGCAGGTCGCCGAGGGCGGCTTCACGGCAGGCCCCGAAGCGTTCTGGGGCGGCTGGCGGCACGAGGTCATCGACTGCGACGCCCGCACCCTCGCCCATGCCGGCTTCGCCAGCATCCGGGCCGGCGGCCGCGAAGGGCCGCTGACCGGCGACCTGCGCCCAGCCGCGCCAATCCCGGCCGGCGGCGCCGACGACGCCGTGGCCAAGGTCGTCTGCGACGGCTGGCGGCCCTATGCCAAGGTCCCGGTCGCGACCAGCGTCGAGGCGGCCGTCACCATCGGCCGCCCCTTGATCGAGATTGGCGCCGAGCCCTAAGCCCGTTCGATCGCCACCGTCGGCTTGGTGTTGGGATAGATCAGCTCGACCTGCGGCTCGTCGGCCGCCGGCTTCTTCATGCCGTAGGCGTTGACCGGCTGCGAGCGGTTGATCCAGGCCGTGTAGTGGATGTGATCGGCGCGCGGATCGTCGGTGTTGGGATGCAGCAGGATCGTCAGGCCCAGGCTGTTCAGCTGCAGCCACGGCAGCAGGATGTGCAACAGGTCGTTGGTGAAGCCGAAATAGAACGACGGCGTCACGTGCGGGCCGCGCGGCGCCACGTTCCAGTCGCCCAGCTCGACCTCGAACCGCTCCAGCACCCAGCGGCGCAGCAGGATCGCCTTCTCGGTGGTGTCCTCATCGAAATAGATGTGGGCGTGATAGCTTTTGACGTCGGTAAAGGCGCGCGGCTTGGTGGGCAGCGGGTCCTCGCCCGGACGGATCGACACCGGCTGCGGCGTGGCCTGCTTGATGGTCTCGTAGCCCCAAGGGCTCTTGCCGCCCACCGGCGTGCGCGGCTGCTTGGCCGGCGGCGGCAGAGTGGCCTCGGCCTTGGCCGGCGCGGCGGCCGCAAGACCCGAGGCGGCGGCCAGGCCGCTCGCCAGCATCAGACCGCGGCGATCCACGCCGGTCGCAGTTGTAGACTTGCCCATCGAAGGCCCCCGAAGCTTGAAAGTTCGAGGGTTTTTGTCGGCCCGCGCGGGCGTCGCGGCAAATCAGATTAACTTGGTGGGAATTAAGCTGAACTACCGCGCCGTCCGCTCTACCAGGTCCGCCAAGGCCTCGGCGGCGTTCGGCGTGGCCACCGAGCGCGCGCCTTCGGCCATGCGGGCCAGGCGTTCAGGGTTCTTGAGCAAGGCGTTCAGGGCGCCGGCCATGGCGTCGACGGTCAGCTCGTCTTCCAGGCAGACGGCCGCGCCGCCCGCCTCTTCCAGGAGCCGGGCGTTGAAGCGCTGATGGTCGTCGGCGGCGATCTTCAGCGGCACCAGGATCGACGGGCGGCCGGCGACGGCGAGCTCGGTGCAGGTCGAGGCGCCCGAGCGCCCGACGACGAGGTGGGCCTGGCGCAGATAGCCGGCCATGTCGCGGAAGAACGGCGCGACCTCGCAGTCGACCATGGCGTTGCGGTAGATCTTGCGCGCGCCTTCCATGCTCTCGGCGCGGGCCTGCTGGAACACCTTCAGGCGACCGCGCATGTCCTCGGGCAGCTTGGCGATCGCTTCGGGGATCAACTCCGACAGCAGGCGCGCGCCCTGGCTGCCGCCGGTGACGAGGATGCGCAGCTGCACCTCGGGAGCGATGTAGGGCACCTCGTAGAGGGCGCGCACGGGCGGGCGCACCGGATTGCCAACGACATGCGCCTTGGCCTGTACGGCGGGCTTGGCCAGCTGCAGGGTCGGGAAGGCGCAGGCGACTTCGTTGACATGCGGGGCCAGGAAGCGGTTCACGCGGCCCAGGACCGCGTTCTGCTCGTGGATCACCGTCGGGCGTTTCTGGCTCAGCGCGCCCAGCAGGGCCGGCAAAGCGGGATAGCCGCCGAAGCCGACGACCACGGCCGGGTCCAGGCGGGTGAACGCCTTGCGGGCCTCCAGCACGCCCTGCATGACCGTAAAGCCGGCCTTGATCATGCCCAGCGGGTCATTGGACTTGGCGGTGGCGGCTGACAGGGCCAGCCGCTCCTGCGCCGGGAACTTGTCGGCGTACATCGCGCCACGGTCGTCCGTGGCCAGCACGACGCGCCAGCCGCGCGCGGCCAGGGACTCGGCCAGGGCCTGGGCGGGGAACATATGGCCGCCGGTTCCCCCGGCGGCGACGACTGCAAGCTTGCTCATCATTTTTACGCGTAGGCGTCCGCGCCGAACTCGCCCGTCGCCCCGTAGGCGCCGGGGCGCTTACGCACCAAGGCCAGGGCCATGCCCAGCGTCAAACCCATCGCGAGCATGGAAGAGCCCCCGTAACTGATGAACGGGAGCGTCATGCCCTTGGTCGGGATCATGTTCAAGTTCACAGCGATATTGATGATGGCCTGCTGGCCCACCAGGACGAACAAACCGGCGGCGGCGACCTGCTCGAACGAGTCGTTCAGCTTCATCGCCTTGTAGAGGCCGCGCACCACCACGAAGCAGAAGATGGCGATCAGAGCCCAGGAGAAGACCAGGCCGTACTCCTCTGCCGCGACCGAATAGATGAAGTCGGTGTGCAGGTCGGGCACGTGGCGCTTCATGACGCCCTCACCCGGGCCGCGCCCGAAGAAACCGCCGGCGCGGATGGCCTCGGCGGCGCGGGTGATCTGGTGGGTGTCGGCCTGGTCGGGGCTGAGGAACTTCTGCACCCGGGCATGGACGTGGTCGAACAGGAAATAGGTCGAGAACAGACCCGCCAGCGCCACGCCGCCCAGGCCCATGATCCACGAGATCGGCACCCCGGCCATCCAGAACGCGGCGCCGAACGCGATGGTGATCAGCACGGTCTGGCCGACGTCGGGCTGGATCAGCAGCAGCGCCACGGCGATGAAATAGAGCAGGAAGGCGATCGAGACGCCGGGCACGCCCTCCCCCTTCTGGCCCTCGGAGAACATCCAAGACACCAGCACGATCAGGGCCGGCTTCATGAACTCCGACGGCTGCAGGGTGAAGCCGCCGAACTGCAGCCAGCGCGTGGCGCCCTTGGCGTTATGGCCGATGAACGGCAAGGCGATCATCACCAGGATGGCGCCGATATAGATGAAGAAGGCCGCCCGCCGGATGCCCTTGGGCGACAGCATCGACACCGCCAGCATCACCACCGACGAGGCGCTGGCGAAGAAGCACATGCGCAGGGCGAAGTGGAACTGGTCGTCGATGCCGATGCGCTGAGCCGCGGCCGGGCTGGAGGCGAACGACAGCAGGACGCCCAGCGTCGCCAGCAGGGCGGTCGCGCCCAGCAGCCAGCGGTCGGTCGTCCACCACCACAGGCCGATCGCGCTGCGGTCGGTGCGGGCGAAGGCATGTGTCGCGTTGGAGGCCATGGGCGGAGAGTCGGACCGCAGGGTTAATCAAAGCTTGCTGCCACGTTTTACGCCGGTGGACATGCGGCGAAAAGCGCGGGAAGACGGGGCATGGCCCTTTCTGACGACCTCCACGCCCTCGAAACCCTCGCCGACGACACCGATCGCGACGATCTGGCCCTGAAGCTGGCGGAAGCCGGCGCGCCCGGCCTGGACGCGGTGCTGGAGCGCCTGATCCGCCGCCCGGACTTGGCCGACAAGCGCGCCCGTCTGGTCCACGCCCTGGGCCAGCTGGACTGTTCCGAGCACCTGGCCCTGCTGGCCGAGCTGGTCGCGACCGGCGACGCCGAGGTGGCGCACGAGGCGCTGCAGGCCCTGGAGACGGTCGAAGAAGCCGACGGCGATCAGGTCGAGGCGGCCGTCGCCGTCCTGGACCGCGCGCGCGGCGCGGCCAATATCGAGATCTGGCGCATCGCCCTGCTCGAAGAAGCCGCCGAGATGTTCGAGTAGCCTACCCCAGAGCGCGCCGCGTCCAGTCGACGATCTGCGAGGCGCTCATCGCCCCCGACTGGCGAGCCAGGATCTTGCCGTCCCTGAACAGGATCAGCGTCGGGATGCTGCTGATGCTCAGCGCGCCCGCCGCGGCCGGCTCGGCCTCGCTATCCAGCTTCAGCAGACGCACGGCTGGCTCCAGCTGATGCGCGGCGGCCTCGAAGTTCGGGGCCATGGTACGGCATGGCCCGCACCACGGCGCCCAGACGTCCAGCAGCAAGCCCACGCCCTGGCTCAGCCGGCGATGCCGGTCGAGCGCCGCGCCCGTCACCGCGGTCGGCGCGCCGGTGAATAGCTGCGCCTTGCAGCGACCGCAGTTGGCGGCCAGCGGATCGCGCTCCTCCGGCAACCGGTTGCCGGCCCCGCAACTGACGCAGACGACCTGGGACATGACGCTTCCTCGAATGCTGCACCTTGGAACACCGGCTAGCACGCCCTGTTCCTCCGAGAGCCTGTTCATTCGAACAGGCTCTCTACTTCTTAATTTGGAGCATGGCAGTCGCCGAAACCGCTCACACTTTCGGCTGCCATGCTCCAGGACATTTCCCTTTGCAAGGTTCGCCCCTAGGATGAACGACGTAGCTGAACTCGCGCGTCAGGCCCTGGCGCGTCGGCAGGGGCGAGCAGTGGCCGACGACACATCCGACAAGACCGTTCTGGAAGGCGTCGGCGCGTACTTCCTCAGCATCGTCGAGGCCAGCCAGGACTGCATCCGCGTCATCAGCGCCGACGGCGTCGTCGAGTATATGAACGCCCAAGGCCAGGCGCTGTTCGAGATCGAAGACTTCGAAGGCCGCAACCGCCGGCGCTACTGGCCCGACATGTGGCCCGGCGAAAGCCGCGAGACCGTCGAGCAGGCCCTGCATGCCGCCATGGCCGGCGCTCCGTCCTCGTTCCGCGCCTTCTGCCCCACCGCCCGCGGCGCGCCGCGCTGGTGGGAGACCACCGTCTCCCCGATCCTCGAAGACGGCCGGGTGATCCGCGTGCTGGCCACCTCGCGCGACATCACCGGCGAACGCACTGCCGAAGCCAATCGCCAGCTGCTGGTCAACGAGCTGAACCACCGGGTGAAGAACACCCTGGCCACCGTCCAGTCGATCGCCCAGCAGTCGCTGCGCAACGCCGGCGTGGGGCCGGACGTGCGCGACGCCCTGGAAGGCCGGCTGATGGCCATCGCCGCCACCCACAACGTGCTGACCGACCAGAACTGGTCGGCGGCCAGCCTGCGCCAGATCGTCGACGGTTCGGTGACGCCCTACCGCTCAAACCCCGGCCAGCTGACCATCACCGGCCAGGACCTGAAGGTTTCGCCCAAGCCCGCCGTGGTCATGGCCCTGGCCTTCCACGAACTGGCCATCAACGCGCTGAAGTACGGCGCCCTGTCGGCGCCGGGCGGCCATGTCGACATCCGCTGGTCGGTCGAGCCCGACGATCAGCTGCACATCGAATGGGCCGAACGCGGCGGCCCGCCGGTGCGCCCACCCGAGCGGCGAGGCTTTGGTTCGCGCATCGTGCAGTTGGCCCTGCCGGGCGAGCTGGGCGGCGCGGTGGACGTGGACTATCGGGCCGAGGGCCTGCGCTGCACGATCCGCTCGCCGCTGGCGGCGCTGGACAAGGTGGATGCGTTCATGCCGCTGGGGTGAAGCGCCCCCCTCCGTCGCGGTGCGTATCCGCATCGCGCCACCTCCCCCGCTACGCAGGGGAGGAGAAATCCGCTTCCTCCTCACCCGTGAAACGGGGGAGGTGGCGCGGCGCCGCCAGGCGACGTGACGGAGGGGGCGCTGAACTCCCAAAATCGTCATCCCCCCCCTTATGTCCGGGGGGGGGGTCCCGGGGTGGGGGCCTCCCCGCCCGGACCTTCGGACTGAACAGGGATCGGCGTCCTTGTCATGTTCCTAGTCGAATCGCCGATAACGACACACTTGACGCATCTGCAAGCAGTTGGCGCCCTCCAGCTTTCTCAACTGCGCCCGGTGCGGTATGCGCCGTTTATGCATTGGCTTGGCTGCGCCAGCTCCGCATCATTGTCAGAGCTGGCGTGGTTATAACCGTGTTCGCAATGGTATGCGTAGTTTTATGTGGGCAGCTAATTTGGCGTCTAACTGATGCAACGGCGTCGACGCGGTTTAAAATATTAAAAAATATAAAATTTTAAACCGCGTCTCGCCGAGATCGAGGAAATCTTCAATACTCGGCACACAATGAAAACTACGCATTTCGCTCTGAACACGGTTTAGATCGTTGGGCTGTGCGTGATCCCGGGCGAGAGGCGATCCAGACCGACATCCGTGCTGGTCTCCAGCGCACCGTATGGGTGGTTCTTGGCGAGGTCTTCCGGAAAGAGAAGATGCTCGCTGATCCCTAGTACCACGCGCTGATAATTTCATGGATAATGGCCAGTCGATCTCTTAC
>CAZRPD010000109.1:0-5106 GCA_964601775.1 uncultured Caulobacter sp.
GCCATGTCGCATCGCACCTGTCAGGCATGGCCCAAAGCGTGGGCTACGTCCCGGCCGCGTTTGCGCCGCTCAGCGTCGGGCTCGTCCGCCAGTGGACGGGCGGGTTCCAGGCCGTCGCCGGCCTAGTGGTGGTTATCGGGGCCGGTCTGGTCATCACCGGCCTGATCGCCGGCCGCGCCAGTCTAGTCTCGGCCCAGGTGTCGCCGACCTCGATCAAGCTGGCGCGGGCCTAACGGGATGAACGCTCAGGACGGAGTCACCATGCGGTTCGCAAACAAGGTCGCCATCGTGACGGGAGCCGGCGGCGGCATTGGCAAGGTCACGGCGCTGCTGTTGGCGGCGCAAGGAGCGTTCGTCGCCGTCAACGACCTTGACGAGGCCGCCGCCCTGTCGAGCGTCGCCGACATCCGCTCGGCGGGCGGCCAAGCCCTCGCCATACCGGGCGACGCCTCCGACGAGACGGTGGCGGCGCAGGCCGTCGCCGAGGTGATGCAGGCCCGCGATCGGATCGACATCCTAGTGAACAACGCCGGCGTGTCGGTCGTCGCGCCCGCCGAGGATTTCCTGGCTTGGGACCGGGTGCTGCGCATCAATCTCTATTCGCAATTTTTCTGGTCGAAGGCGGTCGCCAAGGCGGCGATGATCCCGGCCGCGCGGGGCGCGATCATCAATGTCGCCTCCATCGCCGGCCTGGCCGCTGTGCCCCATCAACTGGGCTACGTGGTCTCCAAGCATGGCGTGATCGGCCTGACGCGGTCCTTGGCGGTCGAATGGGGACGCTATGGCCTCCGGGTCAACTGCGTGTGTCCGGGCATTACGGCCACCGACCTGACCACCGGGGCCGATGGCATGGCTTCCGAGCGGCTGCGCGCCCGGATCGCACGCGTCCCGCTCGGGCGCATGGGGACCGCGCAGGAGCAGGCCGAGGCGATCGCCTTCCTGGCCTCTGACGAAGCCTCCTATCTCACGGGGCTGATCCTCAACGCCGATGGCGGGCAGATGGCGCTCCATTCGGGGGTGATGATGTCGGCCTGAGCGGCGGCGTCCATGCAGCGCCTGGCGAGCGAGCCCGCGACGGAGTCAACGAAAAGCTGAACAAGCTTGTCAATTTCGTTCAAGATTAGAAGATCGGTTTCGAAGGCTGGCGTCGGCGGTTTCCGGCGCCGCCGCGTTCGGCGCCCGAGCGCGCAAGGAATAGGGCTTCATCATGTATCGGCGGATTGTTCTGGCCTATGACAGCACCAAGGCGGGGCGCGCGGCGTTGCGAGAGGGCGCGTTGCTGGCCAAGCGATGCGGCGCCAAGGTCTTCCTGCTATCGGTCCTGGCCGAAAGCGGCGGCTTGGCTCTCGCCGAGGGCGCGCATGTCGGCGCGGCCCACGGCCACTTGGAAGCCTATCGCGCCGTCCTCGACGAAGGGCTTCGAAAGCTGGAGATGCTGGGCTTGGATTCAACCGGCGCGCTGGTTCGCGGCGAGCCGGCCCAGCAGATCGGAGACTACGCCAGAAAGGTCCGCGCCGATTTGGTCGTGGTCGGTCACCGCAAGCGTAGCTTGCTTGAGCGTTGGTGGAGCGGCGCCAACGGGGCCTACATCGTCGATAATCTCGATTGCAGCCTGCTGGTGGCGCGAAGCGACATCAGCGATCAGGACTTCGAGGCCGAGTTTTCCAAAGCCGCCCAGCACGTAAACGCCTAGGTGAGCCGATAACGGAGCGGGGCCAGCGGCGGCGGCAGGTCGGATCGCCCGATGGCGTGTAGAAGCTCGCGCTCAACGGTGCGCACCAGGGCGTCGAGTGGAAGGTCGTTGTCGTCGGTTCCGAACGGATCCTCCAGCTGGTCTCCCAGCGCGTCCAGGCCAAAGAAGGTGTAGCTGGCGATCAGCACCAGCAGCGGCGTCCACCAGCCTAACGCCGGCGCCAGGGCGAACGGCAGCAGCAGGCAAAACAGCAAGGCCGTCCGATGCAGCAGCAGCGAATATGCGAAGGGCAGGGGCGTTGTCTTGATCCGCTCGCAGCCGGCCTGGACCTGGCTAAGGTCCGATAGCTGACTTTCCAAAACCGCATAGTGGATGTCGGAGAGCGCCTTTTGCGCCGCTAATCGCGCGCATTGCGCGCCGACCTCGGCCAGCACCGCATCACTAGGATTGGGCGGTTCAGGCTCGTCGTCGGCGGCGATCCAGGGCCTGATCGCGGCGGATTCGTCCTGATCCCGTAGCCTGGCCGCAAGGCCATGGGCGAAGCCGCAGAGACCCAGCAGCAGGGGCTCTCGGACCTCGGCGTCGAGGACGGCGGTCTGGCGCGCGAAGGACCGGGCGGCGATGATCAATCGCCCCCAGAGCTTGCGCGCTTCCCACCAGCGATCATAGCAAGCGTTGTTGCGGAAGCTCATGAAGATCGACAACGCCAGGCCGATCAAGGTGAAGGGCATGGCGCCAAGGTGTCCCATGGGCTCGGGCAAGGTGCGGTGGAGTAAGACCGCGCCGACTGAGATCGCCGCCAATATCAGCAGGCGGCCGGCGATCTTGGGAACGATGGAGCCGTGCATCGCCGTCAGGACCTCGCCCAGTCCTGGTCTGTCTCTGACGATCATCGACGCTCACCCTCTCAATCGATCGTGCCTTACGCGAGCAATGAGGCGCGGGCTGGGCGTCAGCCTCGGGACGGACGCCCAGCGCTTGTGAGAGCCTTCGCGTGCGCGGATGCTTGAATAGGGCGTCGGTTTTCCCTGATCTCGATATCGCGGTGCGCTGTGCGCGCGAAGCTATTTAAGCGCCCCAGTTTTTCGAAATAGTTGACCGTAGCGTCGTGATCGTTTCGAAAAATGGCGAAAATTAGTGGGCTCTTTATCGGAAATCGCCAGGCGAGGTGATTGACGGAGGCGCCGGCTTGGCACTACCCGTGAGACGCGCCGGCGCCAAGGATCGGACGCATAGAGGTCACAGATTGGGGAGTGTGATGTCAGAAGCTAAATCCAGCCTCGACACCGAGGGTTACACCGTCAGAGACGCCTATTTCGGCCGGCCATACATCGATCGCGATGAGCTTCGCCAGCAGCCCTATCCCCACCGCAACGTCCACGGCGGGTTCGAAAACACCGACACGCGCTTCACCTTCTATTTTCCGGACGCGGGCGAGTGGGGCGGGCGCATGTACCACCCGCTCGAGGGCGCGCACGCGGGCCATGAAGAAGCGTTCGCCGGCGCCATGGGCGCCATTCTTGGCGGACTGGAGATGATGACCAAGCTGGGCGGCTACATGGTCGAATCCAATTCGGGCCATATCGGCGACGACGTGGATCCAAGGGCCGGCGTCGATCCGGGTCTCTATGGCTATCGCGCCAGCGTCGAGAGCGCCCGCTTCTCCAAGCATATCGCCAAGCAGGTCTACGGTCGGGAGCCGGATTTCAGCTATGTCTGGGGCGGCAGCGGCGGCGGCCGCCGCTCGCCCTTGTGCCTCGAATACTGCGACGGCGTCTATGACGGCGCCCTCCCGTTCATGGGCGGCGGCAACATCGAGCCGCACGGCACCAATTCGCGCGTGCGGAGCGAGCAGCCCTTATCGTTTGGCGCGATGTTCAACGTTCAGCGCCTGCTGCGCGGCGGCAAGCTCGAACGCGTCATCGACGCCATGCAACCCGGCGGCGGCGGCGATCCCTTCCTGGGGCTGAACACCCACGAACGCGAGGAGTTGGCCAACCTTTATCGGCTGGGATATCCCCGCGGCGACGAGTTCATGATCGCCAAGCCCATGGGCCAGATCTGGCTGTGGTCGTCTATCGCCGACATGTTGCTGGAAGAGGACGCCGATTACTTCAAGGCCTTCTGGACCCAGCCAGGCTATGTCGGTTTCGATCAGCCAGAAGCCGTGCGCGACGATCTGATCGACCAGGTCCTGCCCGTCACCCGCGTCATCACCGCTCAGGACCTGCTGAGCGGCGAGGATTTCGCGGGTCCCGAATTCGCCGACGCCAAGCCGATGGCGATGTTCATGGCCTCCTCGACGGGGCAGTTCGACATGCCCATCGGCGTCGAGGTCAAGGGCTTGGGCGAGGGCTACCGCAGCGGGACCGGCGTTCGTGTCGTTTCCGGCGCCGCGCAAGGACGTCAGCTCTACTGCACCAAGTCGATCGGCGACATGCTGTTCTGTGATGGCCGCGCCGAAGCCAATCTGAAGCGGTTCCGCGGCGTCCAGGTCGGCGACGAGGTGCATGTCGACAACCACGCCTTCCTGGCCTTCTGCTACGCTTACCGGCACCACATTTCCGATGATCCGCTGAACGACTTCCTCCGGGTCGATGGCCAGCCGATCTATCCCCAGCACGGCCTGCCGATGCAGTCGCCGCTTATGGGCGTGCCATATTCGGGGCAGTACGAGGGCAAGCTCCTGTGGATCCACCACACCCACGACGCCTCGCTCTGGCCGCCTCAGGGCGTGATCTACAAACGCGCCGTGGAGCAGGCCCAAGGTGCGGAAAAGGCTCGTGAACGGTTCCGGCTGCAGTGGACCCAGAACGCTGAGCATGTCCCGCCGATGCTCCTGCCTTCCGACCCCAAACGCGCCACCGCCACTTGGCTGATCGACTACATGCCCAGCATCGAACAAGGGCTGGTCGATCTCGCTGCCTGGGTGGAGAAGGGCGTGGCTCCTCCCGAGACGCAGTATAGTTTCGTCGACGGCAAGATCAGCCTGCCGCCGACCGCCAAGGCGCGCGGGGGCACTCAGCCCGTGGTGTCGGTGACCGCCGACGGCGCCTTGCGCCGCCAGATCTCGCCCGGCGGACAGGTCGAGCTGACGGTGAGGGCCGAGGCGCCGCCCGGCGCGGGAACCTTCACGCGGGTCGATTGGGACCTGGATGGGTCGGGGAGCTTCGCCGTCAATCAGCCGATCGCGCCGGGTCAGACCGAACTGACCCTGTCGTTCGCCCATGCCTATGACCGGCCGGGTACGTATTTCGCCACGGCCCGGGTGAAGTTGAACCGCGAGGGTGACCCGACAGCTCGCCGGCAAATCGAAAACGTGGCGTCGGCCCGCATCGTCGTGAGCTAGTCCGCCGCGTACAGTAAAACCGGCCGCCGACGGCGGTATAGAGTGGGAAATTCAAAAAGAGAAT
>CAZRPD010000109.1:5116-17599 GCA_964601775.1 uncultured Caulobacter sp.
CCCAAAGGGCGGCGCCGGCCCCGAGCGCGTGGAGCTGGCGCGCCGCGCCAAGAAACCCGCCCGCGGGCGGCGTTACTGGATCGAAATATTCAGAACGAGATTCTAGATACAGAACTCTTGACTGGACACCGTTCTCCAAAGGCCTCTAATGGCCAAGGGCGTGCGATCCCGAAATGGGAATTGAGGCCACGGTTTAGGCCAGCCGTCGCGACGCCCCGCCAAGAATGAGCAAGCCGAACACAGTCGGCGAAACCTTAGGGAGCAAGCGGTGAAAGACAGACTGAAACTTCAGCTGGCGATCTGCGCCATGATCGCCGGCGCGGCGACGCTGTACGGGTCGCCATCCTCTGCGGCCGCCGCGGCGACGTGCGACGTGAAGGCCATCCAAGCCATCTCGCCGGCGGACACCACCATTGTTTCGGCCGTGCCGACCGCCGCGCCGACGCCGCACTGCAAGATCGACGGCTATGTGACCACGACCCATGCCGGCGGCGCGACCAACAAGGCCAATTTCCGGCTCCAGTTGCCCGACGAGGGCTGGACCAAGCGCTACTATTTCATCGGCATGGGCGGTTCGGCCGGCTATGTGCCGACCGATTCCCAAATCCCCGGCGGCAATCCCCTGGTCAAGGGTTTCGCCGTCGCCGGCACCGATACCGGCCACCAGGGCAACATGCTGGATTGGGGCTTCCTCAGCGACCCGGTGCTGGCTGAGGACCACATCCATCTGGCCGCCCACGCCACGGCCGTGGCCACCCAGCAAATCACCCGCGCCTATTACGGCGCGCCGACCTTCTATCGCTACTTCTCGGGCTGTTCGGGCGGCGGGCGCATGGCGACCGAATCCATCCAGCGATATCCGGGTGATTTCGACGGGGTCCTGCTGGGCGCGCCCGGCGGGCGCAGTTCGGCGACCATGCTGGCGTTCATCAACGCCGCCCAGCAAGCCCAGCGTGAACCGGGCGCCTGGCTGTCGCCGGCCAAGCTGGCCATGGTCGATCGCAAGGTCACGGCCGATTGCGATGAACTCGACGGCGCCAAGGACGGCGTCATCTGGGACCACACCGCCTGCCGCTTCGACTTCACCAAGATCAAGTGCGCGTCGGCCGATGGCCCCGAATGCCTGACCGCCGCCGAACTGAAGACCCTGCAGGCGATCGTGGCCGGTCCGCGCGGACCCAAGGGCGCGATCAAGGTCGGCTTCCCCGTTTCCAACATCGGCATTTGGGCCGGGTTCCTGGGCATGGTGCCGCCGCCTTGGTCGGACGCGCCGACCAACGAGAACATCGCCAAGTCCTCGGCTGGCTACGTCATCGGCAGCTCGCTGGCCAAGGTCTATTTCGGCAAGGACTTCGACGCGTTGAAGGACTTCGACTTCAACAACCAGGATCAGATCGACGCCTGGTGGAAGGCGGCCCAAAGGGTCGGCTATGGCTACCCCTATAGCGCCGATCTGCGCGGCCTGCAGAAGAGCGGGGGCAAGGTGCTGATGTGGAACGGTGTCAGCGATCCTTGCTGCATCGACACCGAAATGCAGCAGTACTACGCCGACGCCGCGGCCAAGGTCGGCGGCATGGCGGCCCTGCGTGAGTTCGCCAGCTTCTACCGTGTTCCTGGCATGGGCCATTGCGGCGGCGGCACCGGCCCGCAAGACGCCCCCGACGTGCTGCTCGACCAGCTGATCAACTGGGTGGAAAAAAGCCAAAAGCCCGGCCCGGCCGTCGCCCACCGCGGCGCCGATCGCGTGCAGCTGACCTTCGCCGATCCCAAGACCAAGCAGGTCTCCGGTGTTCTGGTGCCGCCGCCGACCGGCGACGCCCGCGACTTCCTGCTCTGCCCCTATCCGCTGGTCGCGAGTTTCGACCGCTCGAAGGCCAGCGTCCCGGGCGCGGTTGGCGAGGCCCACAACTGGTCCTGCAAGGCGCCGGTCAAGGTGGCGTCCCGCTAGATCGATCGCCGGCCCCGGCGCTCAAGCCGGGGCCGGTCCGCATCGCGCCGTGCAAGGCGGTCCCGCCACGCCGACCCCACGGTCCGGCGCGCCAGCCGACATCGCCTCACAGAACGCCTTCAGAGGGGGTCCGGACGATCGTCAACGCGCCTCCGAGCCGTCCGCCTTCCAGGCCGCCGTCAGGAACAGGCGCCGTCGGGTGGCCAGATCGCCCGCCGTAAAGGCGTCAAGGACGGCGCCGGGCTGGGTTGCGGCCTGACTTTGCTGGACCCCGAACGGCAAGAGAATCTCGACGAACAGCTCGACCATCGGGTTGGCGCACTGCGTCGCGGCGAACGTGCAAAAATCACCAAAGGCGATCGTCTCGCGGGCCTGGGGCTGTTTGCGCCCGCCAGCCAGCCTTGCCGCGCGAGCCTGGTTCAGGCCTTCCAGGATCAATTGGGTCAGAAAGGCGTGGATGTCGGCGGGAGCCGGCGCGCTGCGTGCAAGGAAGGCTGCGGCCTGGGCGATGGTCCGCGCGCGGTTGGGGGTGGCGACATAGAGCCCGCCCTTGCGGCCCCGGATGAACTCCACCGCCGAGTGCTCCTCGAGCATTCGCACGGCCTGGCGCAGGATGGTCGTGCTGGCGCCATATCGCGCCATCAATTCGGCGCCGCTGCCGATACGCTCTCCGGCTCGCCAGCCCTTGGAGCGGATCTCGCGCAGAATTTCGCGGGTCAGGCGTTCGGCTTGGTTGCCCGCGCGGTTGAACTCGGGCCGACCCGGATCGACGGTCTTCAGCGGCGAGCCCGGGTCGTGGTCGGTCTCGTTCCAGGTCGGCCACCTGGCGTGGAACATCGCCAGCATCCGGCGGCGACAGTCGAACAGCGTGGGCGTATCGCCGGCGATCAGCGCTTCAGCGGCTTCGCGCGTGATGCGCCAGGCTTCTCCGCGCTCGCTCTCAACGCTGACATTGATGCTGTAAGGCATGATGTCGCTGGCGAACTCGCTGGCCGTCCGATTGGCGAGCAGCACCGCCGGTTCGCGCGAGGCGGTCCGGATGGCCTGATGCAGTAGGCGGTGGCCCCCCACCGCCTGAAATTGGGCCTCGGCCATCCGATCGAGGCGATGGATCAGGCCCCGGATCCGCTCGCAGGCTTCTGGGCCTAGACGGGGCGCTCCATGGAGAAAAAGGTGGGTCTCGAGCGCGTAGGGCAGGACGCCCAATTGCTGGATGTCGCGGGTCAGGCTCTCGACCAAGATCGACAGCGAGCGCCCGACGAAGTCCGGATTCGGCTCGGCCACCACCAACCCACCGCCGGGGCCGCGCCGCATGTAGGCCACGCCCCGTTCCTCCAGGATGCGTACGGCCTGGCGGAAGACGGCGCGTCCTGCGCCATGCGAGGCGCGCAGGTCCTGTTGCGATGCGATCACCGTTCCGGGGGGCGAGCGGGCGCTCAGCACCTCGCGCGCGATTCTTTCCGCCAGCCGAGCGCCCGCCGAATCCGGCCCGAAATCCGCCGGTGGCGACACGGCGTCAAACGGTTCTGTCGTCAACTGCGGAGACCCCGGCCCAATCTGCCCTTCTTCCTAGTAGACAGATTGGCGTCGGATGAAAACAGGCGCCTATTTTAGCCTACTGGCCCCGCCTTCCAGATTGGCTAAGGGCGGGGCGCCTCAGCAGCGGATCGAGGGCCAAGACGCCCGTCAGCGGTCCGCCAACGCCAGCATCTCCGCGAGGGTCTGGGTCAAAAAAGTGCGCCGCCCCGGGAGGCGGCGCTCATCGCGTCGTGACGTGGCGCGCCGGCGTTGGACCGGCGCGACACAGGGATCAATGGAACGCGTAGCGAAGCTCGAAGACCACCTGGCGCGGCGCCCCGTAGAGGAAGGTCCCGACGCCGAACTGCGTTGAGAGCTGATTGTTGCTGCCCACCACGTAGTCCTTGTCGAAGGCGTTGCGGACATAGAAGGCCGCGCTGACCGGGCTTTGGCGGATATCGCGCCAGTCGACCCGCAGATCGACCCGCGTGTAGCCGGGCACATTGGCGCCCATCGCCGAGAGGGCCACGGCGGGATTGCCGTTGGGCTTGTTGGCCGGATCCAGCGCCATGCCGCTTTGGTAGTAGATGCTGGCCAGGGCGCTCAGCGAGCCCCAGTCGCCGGCCAGGTCGTAGGTGAAGCGCGGCGTCAGGGTCAGCTGGTGCTTGGGCGTGTTGGGGAACCGGCTGGAGGTCAGATCGCCCTGCACCGGATCTTCGTATTTGTCGTAGCTGGCGTCCATGTAGGTGTAGATCAGCGAGACGTCGAAATGGGCCGCCAGCTGGGCCGCCACATCGACGTCGAGCCCCTTGATGCTCCCGGACGCGGCGTTGCGCGTGACGGTCGAGGCGGGGGTCGTGGGCAGGTTAATGAAGCGCTGGATGTTGGTGTAGTCGTCGTAGAAGGCGTCGACGGCGTAGCGGAAATGCATGTCGCCCAGGGTGGTTTGACCCTTCACGCCGACTTCGTGGTCGGTGACGAACTCAGGCTGGAAATACTTGTCCGCCGCCGAGAGCGCCGTGCCGTTGAAGCCGCCGGATTTGTAGCCGCGCCGCACCGTCGCATAGGCGCTGAGGTTGGGCGTGAAGGTGTAGTTGGCTGCGACGTTCCAGGTCGTGGCCTTGAAGACGCCCGACGAGGACGGGCCCGTCGCGGTGGGGCCGGTGGGCACGGGTTGTCCAGGCAGGACCAGGAAGGTCTGGGAGAACGAGCGCCGATAGTCTTCCGTCCGGCGGATCCCGCCTGTCAGGGTCAGCTTCTGGGTCGCCTTCCAGTCCACCTGGCCGAAGACGGCCTCGGACGAGTTGGAGCTGTTGCCATAGGCGATGGCCTGGATGGCGACGCCATTGGGGAAGGCCAGCGCCAAGGGCGGCGCCAGGGCGCCCAGCACGGGCGCGGAGAAGAACTGCTTGGTGTCGAAGCCGACATTGACCGGCGATTTTGTGTTCTCCCGGTAGTAACCGACCACGGTGTTGACCGCGTTCCAGCTGGCCTGGATCTGGAACTCCTCCGTCGTGGACTCGATCTTCTTACCCGGCGGGTTGGTGACGTTCAGAAGGTCGAGCGGCGTGGAGTCCAGGTCGTAGGACTGTCCGCCGGTGTAGTGACGGTTGCTGACGATGTTCTTCAGCGTGATGTGGTCGGTCAGGCGTAGGGAGGTCGAGTTGAGGATCCCGTGACCATCGAGGACCGTATAGTCGGGCCAACTGGCGTTGATGACACGCGGCCCGCGCGCCTTTTGGGCCGCCAGGTAGCCTTGCAGCTGCGACAGGATCGGGGCGTTGTTGATATTGGGCGCCACGAAGGCGAGGCTCGAGCCCGAGCCGCTCTCCTTGACCTCGTCATCCTGATAGATGGTGAGGTTCTCGAACCCGTCGAAGGGCCGCAGAAGCACGCTGGCGCGAACGCTTCGGCGGTTCTCGTTGTCGAGCTTTCGCCCATTGTAGAGGTTCTTGGTGTATCCGTCGCGATTGAGGGTCTGACCTGCGACGCGGACCATGAGCTTGTCGCCGATGATCGGGCCGCCGACGGCGAATTCAAGATCGTGCCGGTTCAGGTCGCCGACTCGCCCGACGACGTAGCCGCTGAGGGTCTCCGTCGGACGTTGCGGCGAGAACAGCACAGCGCCGCCGGTGGTGTTTCGCCCAAACAACGTCCCCTGCGGCCCTTTGAGAACCTGCACGCTCTGAAGGTCGAAGATCGCGCTCGAGAAGTCGGGCACTTCTGCGAAATAGGCGACGACGCCCGGCGAATTCTGTCCGAACGCCTGTCCCTGCCCCCGGATGGAATAGGTGACGTTGTTGCGGTTGCCCGTGGTGTTCTGGATGGAAAGGCCTGGCGCGACGACGGTCAGGTCGTTGACGTTCTTGATGTTCTTTTCTTCCAGCTGACGCTCGCTCACCGCCACCACAGCGATCGGCACGTCCTGCAGCCGCTCTTCGCGCCGGCGAGCCGTGACCACCACCTCTTCAAGCGTGTTGGCCGCGGGCGCTGTGGACGTGGTCTGGGCCAGGGCGATGGATGGCAAGGTCAGGCAACTGCTCGCGCAGAGCCAGAAAAGGCCGACCTTGCGCGCAGCGCGCACGACTTCGCCCGCGCCGAATTTCGGCTGGTTCATGTTTTCCTCCCCGTCGGCCTGAGCACCGATCACTGATGCCGGATCGCCATTTTAAGGCGCCTGACTTGAACGCATCCTATGCACATGTTTTTGAGCTGTACAAGAATGTGCTTCTCAATAGAGAAGGAACGGGCGGCAGACTGTGTCTGCCCGTCCCGGCGCGCTGGAAGCCGATGGCGTCCGCCGAAAGAGCGCGGCTCGGCCGGGCGTTCGACGGTCCGCCGGCGCCGGCGGCCTTCCATCTTGCCGTTGGCGCAGGTCACCAGGTTGCGCTTGTTCCAGGCGTCCAGTTCGTCGCGCGGATAGAGCACGGCTCTGCCGATCTTGACGAAGGGCGGACCGATCCGCTGGGTGCGCCAATTCTCCAGCGTCCCCGTCGAGATCTGACCGCGGTAGCGCTCGGAGACCTCCTCGGTGGTCAGGAACTGTCTCATCGGCGCCTCTAGGATCAGACGGCCCTGCCGCCGCCAGATCCCGGGCTTGGCTCAGGCGCGCAGCTCGCAAGGCGTGCTGCGCCAACCGGAGGCGTCTAGGTGCGACGCGACGACCTGGGCGATGGAAGCGTTCGATGTCGCCCGCGCCAAGGTCTACACGCTCGGGTCAAAGCCCGGATGCGCCAGCGACGCCGCTCCCCTGGCGTTGCCCGACGGCTATGAGGCCCAGGCCAAAGAGGCTGTCGCCCTGCAGGTGGAGCGCGCCGGCGTTCGCCTGGCTCTGCTGCTCAACGAGGCGTTCAAGTAGAAGGGCGGTGTCGCCACCGCCTCTCGATCGCCGAGGTCAGGCGGGCTTGGCGCCCGGCGCGCCGCACTTGGCGAACTTGCCCTTGGCGTCCTTGCACATGTTCGGTTTGGCCGGAGCAGCCGCAGCCGGACACTTGATGAACTTGCCTTTGGCGTCGCGGCACGGGGCGGCGGCCAGGGCCGCGCTGGATGCGGAAAGCGCCATGACCATGGCGGCGGCGAGAGCGAGGGACTTGCGCATGTTTCCTCCTGTCAGCGCGAGAGCGCGACGTCGCGCCCGATTGGTGACGCTTTCAAGGCGACCCACGATGAGCACCTCCTGGTTTTGAGTTCTCAAAACTTGCAATTCAGGCGGGAACACTTCTAGCTCTGAAGCTCAAGCTTCAGGGGAGCATGCTGCGCGCCATCGACTGGAAAATACTGTCGATAGGCGGCTGTCACCAACGCGCACGGGGGATACGCGATCCTGTCGCGGCAGGATCCCGGGCGCGGCGCGTGCCGCCTCGAAGGTGAACATCAGGGTGCGGCCAGGCGGCGCCGCCACTGGCGCACGCGCTGCAGTTTGACGGTCATGCGGCGGATGATCCGCTCGGGGTTGGGGCGCGCGCTGAGGGCGCGTGAAGCGGACATGGCGACTTCGAGTTCTTGAATTGTTCTCATCCCGCGAGGCAAGAAAGTCAATCGGATTCGAAAGCGGGTTTGGCGCGGCAAGAGCGGCGGACGAGTGGGGCGATCAGCGGCTGCTTCAACGCAGCTTGGCGTCGGAACGGTCGGCGCCCAGGAGATGCCAAAGGCGTTCGGCCGGCATGATAATAAAATGAAGTTATTTTTATAATTGCCGCTAAGCGTGGATTGAGGTGAATTTCGCCGCTCTGGCTTGTGGTCAGCGTCAAAGAAGCGGGGAGGATCATCGCCATGGATCGCCAGTTGAGGCCTAAACGTCGTTGGGTGGTCCCAGGGATCGCGGCGCTTTCCCTCCTGGCGGCCGCCGGCTTGGCGCGGGCGGGCGATCCGCCGCCGCCGCTCAAGGACAATGGTCTGGCGCGCACGCCGCCGATGGGCTGGAACAGCTGGAACAGGTTCGCCTGCGATGTCGACGAGACGCTGATCCGCAAGACCGCCGACGCGATGGTCAGTTCCGGCATGCGCGAGGCGGGCTATCAGTACGTGGTGATCGACGACTGCTGGCACGGCGCGCGCGACGCGCACGGCGATATCCAGCCCGACGCCAAGCGCTTCCCCAGCGGCATGAAGGCCTTGGGCGACTACATCCACGCCAAGGGCTTGAAGTTCGGCATCTATTCGGACGCGGGCCTGAAGACCTGCGGCGGCCGCCCCGGCAGCTGGGGGCATGAGTATCAGGACGCCAAGCAATATGCGGCCTGGGGCGTGGACTATCTGAAGTACGACTGGTGCATGGCCGGCGCGCAGGACGCCCGCTCGGCCTACTACATCATGTCGGCGGCCCTGCAGGCGAGCGGCCGCGATATCATGCTGTCGATCTGTGAGTGGGGGACTTCCAAGCCCTGGCTGTGGGCCGACAAGGTCGGCAATCTCTGGCGCACCAACGGCGACATCTACGACAAGTGGGAGGGTGTGCGCGACTACAGCTCCGGCGTGATGAACATCGTCGACAAGCAGGCCGAACTCTATCCCTACGCCCGTCCTGGCCACTGGAACGACCCGGACATGCTGGAGGTGGGCAACGGGGGCATGACCGCCGAGGAGTATCGCTCGCACTTCAGCCTCTGGGCGATGCTGGCCGCGCCGCTGATCGCCGGCAACGACATCGTCAGCATGGACGCCTCGACCCAGGCGATCCTCACCAACCGCGAGGTCATCGCGGTGGATCAGGATCCGCTCGGCCAACAGGGGCGACGGGTGTCCAAGGAAGGCGACCTGGAAGTCTGGATCCGGCCTTTGCAGGGCGGGGGCAGGGCCGTCGTCCTGCTCAATCGCGGCGCGGCGCCGGCCCAGATCAGCCTCGACTGGAGCCAGATGGATTACCCGGCGACGCTGCAGGCCAAGGTTCGCGATCTCTGGGCGGGCAAGGACGTCGGGATCCATACGGGCCGGTACCAGGCGACCGCGGCGTCGCATGGCGTCGTCATGTTAAGAGTCCAGCCGTGACCTCGGCGTAAAATAAGCAAAAATATTTTTCTAAATCCCTTGGCGGCCCGGTTTCGCGCGGGTAAGCCAGGGCAAGAGACCGTTGGCCATCGGCCGCGCGTCCAGCTTAGGGAGGCGAGGCGCGCCATGGTTCGGATCGGCATCGATTTTGGCGGCACGAAGATCGAGGCCGCGGCCCTGTCGGAAGACGGGCGGCTGCTGGCCAGTCTGCGAGCGCCCACGCCCAACACCTATGACGCGGCCATCGAGACCCTGCGCGACCTGATCGGCCGGACCGAGCAACAGGTCGGCGGGCGCGGGTCGATCGGCATCGGCGCGCCCGGATCGGTGTCGCCAAGGACGGGCGTGATGCGCAACGCCAACGCCGTCTATCTCAACGGCCGCCGGTTCAGGGAAGACCTGTCCGAGGCTCTGGGCCGGCCGATCCGCCTGGCCAACGACGCCAACTGCCTGGCCCTGTCCGAAGCGGTGGACGGCGCGGCGCAGGGCGCGCGGACGACCTTCGCGATCATCCTGGGCACCGGCTGCGGCGGAGGCCTGGTGGTGGACGGCAAACTGGTCGAAGGCGCCAACGGCGTCGGCGGCGAATGGGGCCATATTCCGCTGCCCTGGCCGACAGCCGATGAAGTTCCTGGGCCGGCCTGTTGGTGCGGCCAGCATGGCTGCCTGGAAACCTGGGTCTCGGGTTCGGGTCTGCGTCGCGACTTCAAGGCGCGGACCGGGCGCGACCTGACGGGCGAGGCGATCCTGGCCGCGGCGGGGCAGGGCGACGCCGAGGCCTCCGCAGCCTTCGACCGACTGGTCGAGCGCCTTGGCCGGGCCATGGCGGTGATCTGCAATATTCTCGATCCTGACGTCTTCGTGCTCGGCGGCGGTCTGTCCAATATCGACATGCTCTACGAGCGCCTCCCGGGACTGATCGAACCACGGGTCTTTTCGGACCAATGGTCGGCGCGGATCGTCAAGGCCCAATGGGGGGACTCGTCGGGCGTGCGCGGCGCGGCCCGTCTGTGGGATCTGGGCGCGTGGGCCGATGAAGTCGCAGCCTGATCCCCAGGCCCGCGCGCGGGCCGGCTATGTCCGCCTGCTCGACTGGCTGACCGAGGCCGCCGTCCCGCTGTGGGGCAAGGCCGGGATCGACGCCTGCGGCGCCTTTCACGAAATCCTCGACGCGGACGGCGTCGCGGTCAACGCGCCGCGCCGCGCCAGGGTCCAGCCCCGGCAGCTCTACGCACTGCAGACCGCGCGCCGGCTCGGCGCTGAGGTCGACGAGTCGGTGCTGCGCCGAGGCCTCCAGGCCTTCACGACCCGCTATATCCGCTCCGACGGACTGATCCGGACCCTCGTCGCGGCGGACGGCCAGGTGCTGGATGAAGCGGCGGTTCTCTACGATCAGGCTTTCGCGCTTTTGGCCCTGGCGAGCCTGAAGCCGCTGCTGGGTGAAGACGCCCAGCAAGCCGCGATGGTTCTGCTGCGGGCGGTCATCGTCCAGTTCGGGCGCCCCGGCGGGTTCGAGACGACGCTGCCGCCATCGCTGCCGCTGGCCTCCAACCCCCACATGCACCTGCTCGAAGCTTGCTTGGCCTGGATGGCTGTGAGCGAGGATCCGGCGTGGTCCAGCACGGCGCGTCAGATCGTCGGCTTGGCGCTGGAGCACTTCATCGCGCCGGTCAACAGCGCCTTGCGGGAGTTCTTCGACGAGACCTGGCGGCCCGCGCAGGGGGAGGCCGGGCGCATCGTCGAGCCCGGGCACCAGTTCGAGTGGGCCTGGCTGCTGCTGAGCTGGAGCCGCCTGGCCAAGACCGATCCGCTGATGCTCGCCGCCCGGGTCGCGGCCATGCGCCTGATCGCCAACGCCGAGGATTTCGGGGTTGACCCGGTCCGTAACGTCGCGATGAATGGCCTGCTGGACGATTTCTCGATCCATGACGCGCAGGCCAGGCTCTGGCCGCAGACCGAGCGGATCAAAGCCTGGGCCCTGGCGAGCGCCCAAGCCGACGGACCGTGGTGGGATATCGTCGCCGACGCCGTCGAGGGCTTGGAGCTCTATCTGCGCACGCCGGTGCGGGGCCTTTGGTTCGACACCATGACCGCCGACGGCGCGCTGGCCAACGGCCCGGCGCCGGCCAGTTCCTTCTATCACATCGTCTGTGCGATCGAGGTGCTGGGCGCGGCCTTGGGAGACGTCCGTTGCGCCGCATGACCGAGACCATTCTGGCCGTCGCGGCCGTGCTGGTTGCGCCCCTGGCGGCGCATGCCCAGGCCGCGCCGCACATCGTCACCGCCGAAGGTCCGCTGGTCGGCGTGACGGGCGAGGGCGGAACCAGCCTGTTCCTCGGCGTGCCGTTCGCCCGACCGCCGGTCGGCGACCTGCGTTGGCGTCCGCCCCAGCCCCTGCGCTGGACGGGCGAACGCGCCGCCAGCGCCCCCGGACCAGCCTGTCTGCAGGCCCCCTTGGGCTGGAACGACAAGGACGCGGCGCGCTCCAGCGAGGACTGTCTCTATCTCGACGTCTCCACGCCGGCCCTCGATCCTACGGCGCGGCGTCCTGTCATGGTCTGGATCCATGGCGGCGCCAATTGGGCTGGATCGGGCGACGGCGTGGTTCGCTCCCGCCTGGCGCGCCAGGGCGTGGTGGTGGTCAGCGTACAGTATCGCCTAGGCGTCTTCGGCTTTCTGTCGCACCCGGCGCTAAGCGCCGAAGGCGGCGGCGCGTCGGGCAATTATGCGCTGATGGACCTGATCGCGGCTCTGCACTGGGTTCGGACCAACATCGCCGCGTTCGGCGGCGATCCGGACAACGTCACCCTGTTTGGCCATTCGGCCGGAGCGCAGGACGTGGGTCTGCTGATGTTGGCGCCGCAGGCGCAAGGCCTGTTCGCGCGGGGAATCCTGGAGAGCGGCACGCCGGGCTTTGGCTTCGCCCCGCGCACCCTGGCGCAGAACGAGGCCATCGGCGTGGATCTGGCGCGCCGGGCGGGCGTGACCGGAGCGGTTTCCGGCGCCTTGGGCCTGGCGGCCTTGCGCCGGACCTCCGGCGCGGACCTGCTGCGGGCGGCCAAGGGTCTGACCGCGCCGATCGACGACCAGAGCTTCATCTGGACCCAGGCCGTGGTCGACGGAAGGGTGTTGCCTCGCGCGCCGGAGGTCCTGTTGGCCGAGGGCGGGGCCGCGGCGATGATCGTCGGCGACAGCACGCGGGAGATCGCGCTGTTTGGCGCCGACGCCGAGCGTGCGCGCGCCTGGATCAGAACCCGGCCGGACGCCGACGCCTTGCTGAAGGTCTACGGTCTGGATCAGGCCACGCCGCCGGCGCCCGATCCGGTCGCCGGCGATATCGCCCTGCGGGTCGCCACCGATCGCATGTTCCGCTGCCCCGGAAACTTCGTGGCCGCACAGCGAACCGCCTTGGGCGCGCAGGTCTGGCGCTATGAACTGGAAGTTCCCGCGCCGGGCGCGGCGGACGTCAGCCATGGTTCCGAGCTGCGCTACGTGCTCGACGGCGCGGAGGGACCGCCCCTGCAGGCCTA